>NZ_PPTT01000059.1 GCF_003339815.1 Eggerthella sinensis | reverse complement strand
GACGCGCCAGGGTCCCAAGAGGCGCCGCGGTCGCAACCCCCCCCCCGCTCAGTGGTGCTTGTTACGCATTCGTTCCCCAATATGTTGCGATATTGGTAACATATTGTGCTACCATAGTCGCTCACCCTTGACGACCCCACGAAGGAACCAAGACATGCAGATTTCTAAGCGCAACGGCACCACGGAAGCCTACGGTGCCGACAAGATCAAGCGCGCGATGGGCGCGGCGTTCGCCAGCGTCGGCAGCGTGCTGGCCGACGACGAGGCCGATCGTCTTGTCGCCGGCATCGAGCGGGCTATGGCCGACGTCGCGGTGAACGGCGCCGTCGCGGTCGAGGACGTGCAGGACCTCGTCGAGCGCGCGCTCATGGAGGCGAACCACTACCAGGAGCTCAAAAGCTACATCCTGTACCGCGAGGACCGCGCCCGCAAGCGCGCCGCCCGCGAGCGCCTGTGCGCGCAGCTGCCCGGCATCGCCGCGCTGCCAAGCGTGCTGGCCGCCGTGCAGAAGGAGTTCGCCGGCGAGGAATACGAGCTCGCGCACCTGCACAACAAGTTCCAGTCGTTCGCGAAGCCCGACGCCACCGACGACCAGAAGCTGGCCATGCTCATCAAGGCGGCCGTCGAACTGACCACCCAGGAGGCGCCGCGTTGGGAGATCATCGCCGCGCGCCTGCTCATGGTGCAGTTCGACCGCGCCCTCGACGAGCGCATGACCGCCCGCCATATCGAGACGTTCGCGCAGAAGGTGGCCTTCCTCACCGAAGAGGGCCTCTACGGCGACTACATCCTGCAGCACTACACGCCCGCCGAGCTGAGCGAGGCCACCTCCTTCCTCGACCCGAGCCGCAACAACCTGTTCACCTATGCGGGCCTGCAGCTGCTGCTCGACCGCTACGTCATCCGCACGCACCAGGGCGCGCCGCTCGAGTCGCCGCAGGAGATGTTCCTCGGCATCGCGCTGCACCTCGCCATGGAGGAGGACCCGGCCGAGCGCCTGGGGTGGGTGCGCCGCTTCTACGACATGCTGAGCCTGCTCAAGGTGACCATGGCCACGCCCACGCTGTCGAACGCGCGCAAGCCGTTCCATCAGCTGTCGTCGTGCTTCATCGACACGGTGCCCGACAGCCTGGACGGCATCTACCGCAGCATCGACAACTTCGCGAAGGTGAGCAAGTACGGCGGCGGCATGGGCCTGTACTTCGGCAAGGTGCGCGCGTCGGGCAGCGCCATCCGCGGGTTCGACGGGGCGGCCGGCGGCGTTATCCGCTGGATTCGCCTGGCGAACGACACGGCTGTGGCGGTCGACCAGCTGGGCATGCGACAGGGCGCCGTGGCGGTGTACCTGGACGCGTGGCATCGCGACCTGCCCGAATTCCTCGCGCTGCGCACGAACAACGGCGACGACCGCATGAAGGCGCACGACGTGTTCCCCGCCGTCTGCTACCCCGATTACTTCTGGCAGCAGGCGCGCGACAACATCGAGGGCGACTGGTACCTCATGTGCCCGCACGAGATCGCCACGGTGAAGGGCTACGCGCTCGAGGACTGTTTCGGCGAGGAATGGACGCAGAAGTACCTCGAATGCGTGGCCGATACGCGCATCAAGAAGCGCGTCATCCCCATCAAGGACGTCATCCGCCTCATCATCAAGAGCGCGGTGGAAACGGGCACGCCGTTCACGTTCAACCGCGACACGGTGAACCGTGCGAACCCGAACAAGCACCAGGGCGTCATCTACTGCAGCAACCTGTGCACCGAGATCGCGCAGAACATGGGCGCCATCGAGCAGGTGGAGCAGCGCATCGAGGACGTCGACGGCGAGCAGGTGGTGGTCACGGTGACGAAGCCGGGCGCGTTCGTCGTGTGCAACCTGGCCAGCCTGTCGCTCGGCCATATCGACGTCGACGATACGCAAGAGCTGGCGTACGTCACCGAAAGCGCGGTGCGCGCGCTCGACAACGTCATCGAGCTCAACTTCTTCCCCGTGCCGTACGCCCAGATCAACAACCGGCAGTACCGGCCTATCGGCCTGGGCGTGAGCGGGTACCACCACATGCTGGCGAAGCGTGGCATCATGTGGGAAAGCGACGAGCACCTCGCGTTCGCCGACCGCGTGTTCGGCGACGTGCATTATGCGGCGGTGCGCGCGTCCAACGCCATCGCGCGGGAGAAGGGCGCCTACGCGTTCTTCGAGGGCAGCGGCTGGCAGACGGGCGAGTACTTCCGCGACCGCGGCCTGGTGGAAGGCCGCTGGGAAGAGCTTGCGCGCGACGTGGCCGAGCACGGCCTGCGCAACGGCTACCTGCTGGCCGTCGCCCCCACCAGCTCCACGAGCATCATCGCCGGCACCACGGCGGGGCTCGATCCCGTCATGAACCGGTACTTCCTCGAGGAGAAGAAGAACGGCCTCATGCCGCGCGTGGCGCCCGAGCTGTCGATGGACACGTTCTGGTACTACAAGAACGCCCACCTCATCGACCAGTCGTGGTCGGTGCGCGCCTGCGGCGTGCGGCAGCGCCACATCGACCAGGCGCAGAGCATGAACCTGTACATCACGAACGAGTACACGTTCCGCCGCGTGCTCGACCTGTACCTGCTGGCCTGGGAAGAAGGCGTGAAAACCATCTACTACGTCCGCTCGAAGAGCCTCGAAGTCGAAGAATGCGAAGCGTGTGCTTCGTGATGGTTCCGTCGGCCTGCTGGCCGCCGGAACCTGCCGACGCTGCGGAGCGTTCTGGCGCCCGATCTCGCGGCGAGGCCGAGGGCTCGCGTACCGAAGTATCCCCTACGGGGACTTCCTTCGGGGCGCGCCACGCCCTCGCCCTCCCCACGATCTCGGGCACCAGAACGCCCCTCGCTGACTGACTGCGCCAACCTGCGCGTTTCAATATGCGCCCTGCGGGCGCATGGAAGGAGATAGCTCGACATGTCTGAACTGAAGAAGAAGCCCCTGTTCAACCCGTTGGGGGATACCGATGTGCTCGACCGGCGGATGATCGGGGGCAACACGACGAACCTCAACGACTTCAACAACATGAAGTACGAGTGGGTGAGCGACTGGTATCGCCAGGCCATGAACAACTTCTGGATACCCGAGGAGATCAACCTCGGCGTGGACGTCAAGGACTACCGCAAGCTGCCCGCGCCCGAGCGGCGCGCCTACGACAAGATCCTGTCGTTCCTGATTTTCCTTGACAGTCTGCAGTCGGCGAACCTGCCCAACGTGGGCGAGTACATCACCGCCAACGAGGTGAACCTGTGCCTGGCCATCCAGACGTTCCAGGAAACGGTGCACAGCCAGAGCTACAGCTACATGTTGGACACCATCTGCGAGCCGCAGGAACGCAACGACGTGCTGTACCAGTGGAAAGAGGACGAGCATCTGCTGGCGCGCAACGAGTTCATCGGGAACCTGTACAACGAGTTCCAAGACGACAAGAGCCCCGAAGCGCTCGCGCGCGTGCTCGTGGCGAACTACATCCTGGAGGGCGTGTACTTCTACAGCGGCTTCATGTTCTTCTACAACCTGGGGCGCAACAACCTCATGCCCGGGTCGGTGCAGGAGATCCGCTACATCAACCGCGACGAGAACACCCACCTGTGGCTGTTCCGCAGCATCCTCTTGGAGCTCAAGGATGAGGAGCCGCAGCTGTTCACGCCCGCGCTGGTGGAGGAGTACCGCGCGATGATCAAGGAAGGCTGCGAGCAGGAGATTCGCTGGGGCCACTACGCCATCGGCGACGAGGTGGCTGGCCTCAACAAGCAGATGGTCACCGACTACATCCAATATCTGGGGAACCTGCGCTGCACGCAGCTGGGCTTCGAGCCTCTGTACGAAGGTCATGATTGCGAGCCGGAAAGCATGTCCTGGGTGAGCCAGTTCTCGAACGCGAACATGATCAAGACCGACTTCTTCGAAGCGAGGAGCACCGCATACGCAAAGTCAAGCGCCCTGGTAGACGACTTGTAGGGAGTGCAAGCTATTCTGCCTTTTGGGACCCTCCTGCGGAGCATTCCGAGCAAAAACTGCCACGAACGGGACCTCGTGCTGCACGACGATCGCGTCGGCTCGGGCTATAATGCTTCCCATGCAAACCGATCAACCGAAAAGGCACGCGGGAGCGTTCCTCCTGAAACGCATGGCGCTCATCCCGCTTGGGATCATCGCGGCGATAGCGACGTGGTACGCGCAGGGCAACCCCGCGTGGGCCGAGTGGTACGCGCAGACGGTGTACCCGGGGCTCTCGAGCGTCGTGGGCTTTCTGCCGTCGCTCGTGGAATTCTCGGTTGCCGAGTGGTTCGTGGGCGCGTTCCTGCTGTTCTGCCTGGGATACGTCGGGTACTACATGCGCGCGGTGATCGCGAGCAAGGGCGCGCGCGGCATGGCCGCGTACCGGGGCGTGATGGGCGCGCTTGCCATCTGCTGCGTCATGTACTTCGCGTTCACCGCGCTGTGCGGGCTCAACTATTACCGGTACACCTTCGCCTCGTACACCGGCTACGACCTGCGCCAGGCCGATGCGACGCCGGAGGAGCGGCAGCAGGAGCTCGTGCAACTGTGCACGTCGCTCGCGAGCGGTCTGGACGAAACCCGCGAGCAGCTTGGGCCGGATACCGACCTGTACAACGCCGCGTCGGGCGAGTTCGAGCGCTATGCGCAGCAGTCGGTGACGGCCCTGCAGACGCTCGCGGAACGCTATCCCGCCTTGGAACGGCCGCTGTATTCGCGGCCGAAGCCCGTGCTGCTGTCGAACCTCATGTCGGACGCGAACATCGCCGGCATCTTCTTCCCCTTCACGGTGGAATCCAACATCAACGTCGACGGGCCGTTCTTCACCGTCCCGGCCGTCATGACTCACGAGTTGGCGCATCAGTGCGGCTTCATGCGCGAGGACGAGGCCGACTTCATCTCGTACCTGGCCTGCACAAGCACCGACGACGAGCTCATGCGCTACAGCGGTTTGCTGCTGGCCTACGATCGCTCCATCTCGGCGCTGCGGAAGGCGGACCCGGACGCGGCGGCCGAAATCGCGTCGGGATTGTCGCCGTTCGTACGGCGCGACATGGCGCAGCGCGCCGTGTTCTGGGCGCAGCACGAGGGCGCGATCTCGGAGGCGTCGACGGCTGCGAACGACGCCTACCTGAAGGCGAACCGCCAGTCCGACGGCGTGCAAAGCTACGGCCGCATGGTGGACCTGCTGCTGGCCGAGCAGCGCGCAGAAGCAGGGGAGTAGCAGCGCCGCCTGCTCCCCAGCCCCCCAGC
>NZ_PPTT01000058.1 GCF_003339815.1 Eggerthella sinensis | reverse complement strand
GGGATGGGGACGAGGGGAGAGGGCTGAGCGCGGGGCGCGAGGACGCACACTCGAACCTTCCCGAGTGTTTCACGTGAAACATTTGTTTGTGTATTAGGCGGCCCGTGCTCGGAATGCGTCCCTGCGGGCGCGGGCCCTATTCGGCGTCGAGGGCGTCGAGGAAGTCGAGCAGCTGCTGCTTGTTGTGCACGTCGAGCTTGCCGTAGATGTTCTTCACGTAGGTGCGCACGGTGTTCTCGGAAATGAACAGCTTCTCGCCGATGGCGGTCTTGCTGCGCCCCTGTGCCAGATAGCGTACGACGTCGCATTCGCGCTCGGTGAGGAAATGGCGCTCGCGCAGCAGGACGAGCCGGCCCTCAAGCGGGTCGACGACGGGCTCCGCCGGAGCGGGTGCCGCGGAGGCGGCTGCGGCCTTTCGGGCGCGCCCGCCCCGGCGCAGCTCGGCGAACAGCGGACGCGTGACGGGAACTCGGTCGCTCAGCAGGAAGGCCATGCTGGCCGCCAGCAGCAGCACGATGCCCGTGGCGATGATCACGGCCGTCTCGGTGCGCGGTTCCGCCACCCAGATGAGTGTCCGCCCCACCTCGCGCGGCGCGATGTGGGCAACCCAGGCAAGGCCCAGCACGACGGGCGCGCCGAGGCTCGTGTGACGCGCGATGTCGGCGCAGCTGAACCACAGCAAACCCACGGCGAAGGTGTTCGCCACGGCCACGGCCGCGGCGCCCCAGGGTTCGAGCGCCGGCTGGGTCGTGGCAAGCACGAGCGCGCCGAGCGCGATGAAGGTCATGGACACGTTCCACAGCGTCGAGAACCGCAGGCCGCGGCCCGCAACGAGCCCCCACCACACCACGCCCGCGCACAGCGCGATGACGATGCCCTGATGAAGCGCCTGAAACGGCAGGGGCAGCTCGATGGACGCGCCGTGCGGGAAGCCGCGGGTCACGCCGAGCGCCAGGTTGAACAGCACGATGCCCGTCCCGAGTCGCACGAAGGTCGCGCGCGGCTCCGCATCGTACACGGCGTCGCGCGGCGCGTCGGAGGCGCGTTCGTCGAGCAGGCGCTCGGCTCGTTCGTAGGCCAGGTATGACAGGGGCGGCATGAGGATGGCAACGAGGTAGGTCACCTGTTCCGGCAGCAGCCCCAGGAAGAAGCCCACGAGCGCGCTCGCGCCGAGCGAGGCGAACGCGTAGAACAGGGCCTCGCGTGCGGAAAGCCGCACGAATAGGCAGATCCACCGTCCGCCGCCCCAGGCGATGCCGAACCCGGCCAGTAGGCATGCGGTCCAGAGCAGCGCGGGGGAGGGGGCCGCCGTGTTCGCCAGGAACAGCGCGCTCGCGACGGTCATGGCTGCGATGGATGCGGCGAAGAGCTTGCTTTGAACCCGCTCGGAGAAGCCGCGTCGTATGGCGAACGCGATGAGCGCGAGGATGACCACGACGCGGAACAGGTTGGTGACGATGGTCACGATGCCCGAATCGGTGGACAGGTAGCGGTCGTAGAGGTCGCACTGTATCCAGATGCGCACCGCCACGAGGCCCATGAGGTTGAGCGAGAACAGGGGTGCGTATGCGGCCGCGCGCTCGCGTACCTGCTGCCTCGCGTCCACGTCCGTGCCCCTCTTCCTGCCGCCTCCCGTTGTCCGGATCAGCATACCATACACGCGGGGGACGGTTCCGGTTTCCGGCGGTGCGGAACCCGCCGGAAACCGGGTGCAAGGCTATCGGTCGAGCGTGTCGAGGTAGGCCACCGCGCTTTCGGCCGCACGATGCCCGAACACGTTGATGTCGCAGATGGCGTTGCCGCCCAGGCGGTTGCCGCCGTGGATGCCGCCCGTCACTTCGCCGGCCGCGAACAGGCCCGCGATGCGCCCTCCCGCGGCGTCCAGCACGTGCGCCTCGGCGTCGATGCGCAGGCCGCCCATGGTGTGGTGGATGCCTGGGGCCACCTTGATGGCGTAGAAGGGAGGCTCGTCGATGGGGTAGCGGCTCTTCCAACGGCCCTGCGGGTCGTCGGCTCCCGAGGCGATGGCGGAGTTGTAGGCGTCCATCGTGGCGATGAAGGCCGTCGCGTCGGTTTCCATCTGCGCGCCGAGCGCTTCGAGCGAATCGGCCACGAGGGCGAGGTTTTTCTTCTCGAACTTCTCCTTGATGCTCTTGTTTTCGTCGTACACTTTGCGGTCGAACACGGCGTACGCCCAGCCGCCGGGCTGCTCCCATTCGGCGGCCGACACCACGTCGCGCGTGAGCAGCTCGTCGGTGAAGCGCGCGCCCTCGCTGTTCACCAGCACGGCGCCGTCGCCCCGGATGCCCTCGCTCAGCAGGATGGACGTGCTCTGCTCCACCGTGGGGTGCACCTGGATCTGCTCGATGTCCACCACGTCGGCGCCTATCGCCTGCGCAAGGGCGATGCCCTCGCCCTGCGCGCCCGGCTGGTTCGTGGTCACGGCGTGCAGCAGCTCGGGGCGGTACTGGGCCAGCATCTCGTGGTTGGCGCCGAACCCGCCCGCCGCCACGATGACGGCCGGAGCGCGATACTCGGTCACCAGCCCGCTGCGGTCGTCGAGCGCGCGCACGCCGGCGATGCGGCCGTCTTCCACGAGGATTTCCTGCACGGTCATGTGCGTGACGGCGTCGATGCCGCGCTCCTGGCAGCGCTCGCACAGGTGCTTCACGAGGTACTTGCCCACGGCGCTGCCGTCTTCGGGCCGATGGATGCGCGGCACGCTCGCGCCGCCCGAGGTGGACAGCTTCGTGAGGAACATGCCGCGCTCGGCCAGGCGCTCGACGGCTTCGTTCGAATGGGCGCACAGGTACTCGATGAGTTCCTTGTTGCCCAGGTCGTGGCCGCCCTTGTACGTGTCGGCGGCGAACAGCTCGACGCTGTCCTCGATGCCGGCTTCGGCCTGCACCTTCGTCCCGCAGGCGTTCATGCCGCCCTCGGCGAAGCACGTGTTGCCGCCCGCCACGGCCATCTTCTCGAGCACGATGACGTTTGCGCCTGCGTCGTTCGCGCTCAGCGCCGCCGTCATGCCCGCGCCGCCCGCGCCGATCACGACGACGTCGAAGCTGCCGCCGGGACGCGCTTCGGCGGCGCTTGCCTCGCGCGGCGCGCAGCCCGTCATGCTCGTCAAGCCGAGCGCCGCGAGCGCGCCGGAGCCCAGCGCCCCGGCGAGAAACGTCCGGCGGTCCATGACCTTCGCTTCGCGCTTGCCTTCGCCCTTGCGTCCCTGCGTGCCGTCCGTCGTGGTGGTGTGGCGCATGGTGAATCCCCTTTCCTCGTGCATGGCCGGCCGTTTCCCGTATTGGCCGAACGCGCTGTTTTCGATGACCGCAAGACTACGCGGAGGGGCTGCGCGGCGGCAGCGCAGATACGGGGGAGGCCTACACCCGAATCGGGTGGTTTTGGCACGAGGCCGTGTTTCACGTGAAACATTTGTTTGTGTCGAGCGTCATCGCACCAGGCCGTTACGCGCGCGTCAGGCGTTCGCCACGTGGGGCTCACGAGCGCACGCTATGATCTGAACCATCACACTATTAGAAGGAGCCAGCACCATGATCAAGGTCATCAAGCACGAGGACATGGGCAGAAGCGACCGCGGATGGTTGCACAGCCAGTTCCATTTCTCGTTCGCCGAGTACTACAACCCCGAGAACATCAAGTTCGGCGCGCTGCGCGTCGTGAACGACGACCGCTTCGACCCGCACGGCGGGTTCGACACGCATCCGCACGATAATATGGAAATCATCAGCTACGTCGTGGATGGCGAGCTCACGCACCGCGACAGCCTGGGCAACGGCAGCCGCCTCGGGCGTGGCGACGTGCAGTACATGAGCGCCGGCAGCGGCATCATGCACAGCGAGTTCAACGACACGAGCGAGCCGCTGCGCTTCCTGCAAATCTGGATTCTGCCCGACACGCCCAACGTCGAGCCCGCTTACGGCGACCACCGCTTCAACTGGGAAGATCGCGTGGGGAAGTGGATGCCCATAGCCTCGGGCGATGAGGGTTTCGCGCCCATCCGCATCCATCAGGACATGAAGGTGCTCGTGAGCGTGCTCGGCGCCGACGAGATGCTGTACTACGACCTCGACCCGGCCCGCCAGGCCTACCTCATCCAGATCGAGGGCGAGGGCATGGTGAACGGCAACGAGCTGCGCGAAGGCGATGCCGCCGAGATCACCGCCACCCGCGAAGTCACCATCCGCTCGAAAACCCCGTCCCACTACATCCTCTTCGACATGCCCGCCGACGAGGGGTAGCATGCTTGACGCGTGTCACGTGACGCGTTACACTGGTGAGCATGATCAAGTCGTTCGCCGATAAACGGACCGAATCGCTGTTTGCCGACGGCGCAGCTAAGCGTGTGCCGGTCGATGTCGCCGCGCGTGCAGTACGCAAGCTCGACATGCTTGACGCGGCGGCGTCGATCGACGACATGCGCGTGCCTCCCGGCAACCGGCTCCATGCGCTGAAAGGAGATCGCGAGGGCCAGCATGCCGTCGCGGTGAACGATCAATGGCGCATCTGCTTTCGGTTCGAGGGCGAGCATGCGTACGACGTGGAGTTTTGCGACTACCATTAAGGCGGTGAGACGATGGAGCAGTATATGACGATCATGGCGCGCAAACCGACGCATCCGGGCGAGGTGTTGCGCGAGGAATTCATGCCCGACTACGGGTTGACGGTTGCGGGCATCGCAGAGCGTTTGGGCGTGTCGCGTCAGTCGGTAAACGAGCTGGTGCGCGAGCGGCGCGCGCTCAGTACGGAGATGGCGGTGCGGTTGAGCCGCCTGTTCGGCACCTCGGCGGAATACTGGCTCAACCTGCAGCGCAGCGTCGATTTGTGGGAGTCGCTCGATCTCCACCATGACGAATTCGAAGCCATCAAACAACTGAGCGCGTAGGTTGCGCTCGTGCGCATGGCGGCAGCGTCGTTACCATTTCGAGGAACGAACGATCCCGACGAACGCTATTGCTGCACATAGCGCAAAGCTCACGATCGAGAACAGCAACGTGGCGGGCAGCTGCAAAGCGAAGTCGGTCAAACCGCTCGCTTTCGCCCAGTATCCCATGTGCACGGGAAGCTCAGCATTCCGGTATGCCATTTGCGCGATCAGCCCGACGAACGTTGCGGTGAAGATGACGCCGACCGCTGCCGAACCGCTGCGAATCCAGGCAAACAAAGCGATGCAAAAGGCGATGAAGCTTTCGTTGACAAGGCAGTTCAGCGCGATCTTTCCCCCCGTTATGCTCAGGACCTGCGCAAGAGGCTCGGGTTGGATCGTGATGGCGTACGATACGCCTATGACGATGCTGAACAGGATATAGCAACTCTGCAAAACGATGGTCGTGGCGGTGAGCTTGGAGCAAACATAAGAGAATCGCGAAACGCCGTGGGCGAAAGAGGTTCGAGCGGCGTATTCCTCCATGTCTTTGAAGAACAGTCGATAGACGAACGTGAGGACGAGAAGAGGGAAAAACACCGTGTGAGCCACTGCCGCACAAGCCACGGCGTCGGGCGGAGTATGCGTGCTTTCCACAAGATCGGAATGGGAGGCCAGTTGGGGAAGAAATCCCCACGTTCCTGCATCAAGCGCTGGAACGTTCACCCATGCGCTGTCGTGTGCGCAAAGGTAGATGGTCGAGATCAGCAGGCAGTATGCTAAGCAGAGCGGAATCAGGTGCAGGAAACGGATTCGCTTGAAGTCCGCAGAAAGCATTCGTTTGAACATGGCGCTACACCTCCCGGACGTTTGCTGCCGCCACGGCGCATCCCAAAGCGATCACGATGGCTGCTGTCCCGTAAGCTACGCCCCAGAGGAGCGGAATCGCTTCGAAGCTCAACGAGCTGACGTTGATGAGGTGATACGCGGGGCTTGCTGCGAAGATCAAGGAGCCGAAAACTCCTTCTCCCGATAGCCCGTACGAGGCCGGATAGCCTACGAGCACGTATGCGGTATAGAACAGCGATCCCAGTACGCTGGGGAGCTGGCGTCGAAGGAGAAGGAACAGCAGCGCAGTCTGACACGATAGCGCGCAGAGCAGAAGCACGTTCGTGCCTAACGCTTCGAAGAGCAGCCCAAAGTCGGCGGGCGAAAGCACAGTGCCGTACTCGTTTGCTTTGATCGCGAAGGACGCGGCGCAGCTTGCACTGTAGCAAAGTCCGACGGAAGCGAAGATCATGGTGATTTTCACGAAGACCGTTTTGCCGAGACCAACCCCTTTTGCTTTGGAGACCGCCATGCTCTTAGAAAGGAAATCGGCGGAGAGCATATGCACGGTGAACACGATAACAACGGGCAACCAGAACGGGGTGAAGAGAAACGATGTCCTGATTGCCGAGGCCCCTATTCGTTCAGGGTCCACAACGTTGCCGATGAACCCGATCGCTCCGCCGATGCGAAACGGGTCTCCCGCCATCATGAACATTTGCCCGCCCGTGTCTGCGGGCGACAGCGCGGTGAGTGCCGTGAACGCCACCGATGCGGCAAGCATGAGATAGAGTGCTCTTGAGCGCAGGATCTTGCGCGCTTCGCACCATACGAGCGTCCTCATCGCGGGGCTCCTGCGCTCACGATTTTGGCATAACACGCTTCCAGGTTCCCGTTGTCGCACCGGTCAAGCTCGGTAGCCGACATGTTCTTCACGAGCTTTCCGCGGCTGAGGAATACATACTGCGTAGCCATTTCGTGCAGCTCCGTCAGGATGTGGCTCGATGCGATGATGGTGACGCCGCGTTCGCGGTTCAAGCGTTTGAGGAGTTCGCGCGTTTCGATGATGCCGGTAGGGTCTAATCCGTTCGTGGGCTCGTCCAAAATGAGGAGTTCGGGTTCGCCAAGGAGCGCGACTGCCAAATCGAGCCGTCGTTTCATGCCGAGGGAGTAGGAGCGCACCTTCTTTCGGCCTACGTCAGAAAGCCCGACCTCGACCAGCGCCCGCTCGATGCATTTCTTGTCGGAAATGCCCCATTCCGTTCGTCGGATCTCGAGGTTATCGTGCGCGCTCATGGACGGGTAGAGCGCGCTTCCGTCAGGAAGGTATCCCGTGCGCGCTCGTTGCTGATTGGATTCGCGCGGACTTGTGCGTCCGAACAAGGAGACGGAGCCCGTGCTTGGATGGGTCAATCCCGTCATGATTCGGATCAACGTGCTTTTGCCGGCACCGTTTTCGCCAACGAGACCGTATATCTCTCCTTTTCGGATGCTCAGATCGAGCGGCCCCAGCACGACATGGCGACGGTAGGCTTTCGAAATGCCGCTCAATTCGATCACGTTGGTTTCCATGGTCTCTCCTCATCGTGAAAAGACAGCACGAGCCTCGAGCTGCGGCCAGCCGATCAATGTGCGTTCTTGGTTTGTTTGTTGAGGGATGTTCCGCGACTCATCGAGCGATCGTGATGAGTCGCGGAACGGAGGAGCTGGGCTACATCACCGGCGCTTCGGGTGCTTCGGG
>NZ_PPTT01000057.1 GCF_003339815.1 Eggerthella sinensis | reverse complement strand
CTTCCCCGCCCCGCTCCGCTACCCCCGCCGCCGAACAGATGTTTCACGTGAAACACTCAGACAAGAGTTCCCTTGACTACGATGCCCTTGGTGCGTGGGTCGAGCGAGAGTCTTAGTTCCATCCGAGGAACGTATCGACATCCAAATCCTCGAAGCTGGTGATGAAGCGCTCGGCGGCGGCGCGCAGGTCTTCGACCGTGCCGGAGAGGTCGCAGTCGTAGATGGCCAGGGTGCGGTAGTCCGCGCCGGTGAGCGTGCGCACGGCGTACACGGCATCCTCGACGCCCCAGGTGGTGGCAAGCGGAGTGCCCATCAGGTCGCGGGCGCGGTCGTACACGGCGGGCACGCGCTTCGGCTTCCCCACGTCGTCCACCGACACGATGGCATCGAGGTACGGCGTGAAGCCGCAGCGCGCGAGGCCCGCTTGCAGGTACGCCTGCGGGCTCGACGAGGCCACGCTCAGGTGCACCCCGCGCGCGGCCAACGCCTGCACGAAAGCGAGCGCGCCCGGACGGGCCAGCGCGCGGTCGCGATAAAACTCCAGCATGAGATCGTCCATCATGCTTACAACCTCGGCGCCCGAAGCCCCCAGGCCGTGCTGCTCATGGAAGAACGTTCCGCACTCGGGAATGGTCATGGACGTGAGCGCGTCGGTTTCGGCCGGCGTCAGCGTCACGCCGGCGCGCTTCGCCAGCGCGCTTTCCGCCTCGCGCCACACCATCATCGAGTCGAGCAGCGTTCCGTCGCAATCGAAGATCACGCCAATGTGAGAAGCATCCATCAAGCAAGCCCCTACTTCGCGCCGTACTGCTCGTAGTAGGCGTCGAGTGCTGCCTTCACCGTATCGTCGATGACGACGCGACCCTGGCACTCGCGATTGTGCAAGAACTCGGTGACCTCGGCCATGTTCACGATGGCAGCCGTCGGGAAACCGTAGCGCTCGCGCACCTCGTCGAGGGCGCACACTTCGCCGCCCTTGCCCACTTCCATGCGGTTGAGCGACACCATGAGGCCCTTGACCTCCACGTTCGCCTGCGACATGAGAATGGGATGCGTCTCCTCGATGGACTTGCCGGACGTGGTCACGTCCTCCACCATCACCACGCGGTCGCCGTCCTGCAGGTTGCTGCCCAGCAGGATGCCGGTGTCGCCGTGGTCCTTCACCTCTTTGCGGTTGGAGCAGTAGCGCACTTCCTTGCCGTACAGCTCGTGGATGGCCATCGTGGTGATGACGGCCAGCGGAATGCCCTTGTAGGCGGGGCCGAACACCACGTCGAAATCGAGGCCGAAGTTGTCGTGGATGGCGCGCGCGTAGTACAGTCCCAGCTTGTGCAGCTGATCGCCCGTCACGTACGCGCCCGCGTTCATGAAGAAGGGGGACTTCCTGCCGCTTTTCAGCGTGAACTCGCCGAACTTGAGCACTTCGCTTTCAACCATGAACTCGATGAACTCTTGCTTGTACGCTTCCATGCAGGATCCTTCCCTCGTCGTCCCCGCGCGCCGAGCGCGCTTTGTTTGGAGAACATGATACTCGATGAAGGCGCCCGAACAGGCAGATCCCGCGAAATACGCGTGAGCTAGCACACGCTGCGCAGGTGGGCGCGCTCGAATTCGGGAATGGGAGCGGGCCGGCCGATGTAGTAGCCCTGCGCGCGCGTGCAACCGGTGGTGGTGAGCGCCCTGAGCTGCTGTTCCGTCTCGATGCCCTCGGCCACCGACTCGATATGCAAATCGCCGCACAGGCTTGCAACGCTACTGACCACGCGCATGGTGCGCTCGCCCTCGTCGAGGTTCCAAATGAGCGACTTGTCCAGCTTCAGCACGTCGAAGTCAAGCTGCACAAACAACGACACGTTCGCGTTGTCCACGCCGAAATCGTCGACGGCCACGCGGAACCCCATGCCCCGCAGCTGATCGGCTACCAAGCGCAGCAGGTTCCCGCCGCGTCCGCGCGCCGATTCCGTCACCTCGATCTCGATGAGCGACGGGTCCAAGCCGTGCCTCGCAACCGCTTCGCTCACGCGCTCGACGAAGCCTTCCTGCTCCACCGTCATGCGTGAGAAGTTCACCGCAATCGGCACCACGGGGCCGCCCTCGCACTGCCACCGCGCCACCGTCTCGCACGCGCGCGACAGGGCGAAGAAATCCACGTACGAGATTTCGCCCATGTCCTCGAGCGCCGGGATGAACGAGGCGGGCTGCGCCTCGATGCCCTGCACCGGGTCGATGTAGCGAATGAGCGCTTCGGCACCCACGATGCGCCCCGTCTGCGTGGAAGCCTGCGGCATGAGGAAGATGTCGAGCAGGCCCGCCGCCACGGCGTCTTCGGCGCCGCCCGGCCGGATGAGGTTGCTAACCGCCACATCTTGTGCCAGGTCAACGCCCAAGTCTACCGCGCGATGGCGCCCGAGTTTCGAGCAACGCATGCGGTCGCCCGCGACGTCCAGCAGCACCGTCACGTTGTCGGTGCCCTCGCTCCACGCCGGCCCCGCCGACGCCGGCAAGCCCTCCTTCGCGAAGAGCGACGCCAGCACGCTCGATCGGCGCGTGAAATCCTCGAAGTCGATAGGCGTGACCACGGCGCAGAATTCGTCGTCGCCGATGCGATACACGCAGTCGCCGAACACGTTCTTCATGCAGGCGGCCACGCGCTCGAGCACCTTGTCGCCCTCAACGCGCCCGCGTTCGCGGTTGATGACGGTCAAGCGATCGACGTCCGCAAGCAGGAACCCGATGTTCTTGAACGCGCCCTGATCGTAATCGCGGTGAAACGCGCTGCGCGAATGCACGCCGGTCAGCGGATCCTTCCACGTGAGTTCGTCGACCTGGCGCTGCGCCATCGCCCGCTTCATGCTGGCAGACACGAACGACGCGAGGCTCACCAGGGGCGTGTCGATGATTTCCAGACGGCTCTGTTTGGGGTCGTCCGCGCCCATGTAGCCCACGAAGCGCCCATCCACCTCGAGCGGCACGGCCACGAGTGACGTGATGCCCTGCGCGGACAGCACCTCGAACTCGTCCTCGCGATCGGTGCCCACCAGGTCGTTTATGTCGTTGATGATGACTGCTTTGCCCTTCGAGAACTTCTCCATCCAGTGGTCGATCAGCGACACGGGCAGGTTGTAGAGGTTCTGCATCTCGGGCATTACGCCCTCGGCGCACCACTCGTACGTGTTCGACATGCGCTCGCCCTCGATGCTGAACACATAGGTGCGATCGGCCTTGAGGAAGGTGCCCAGCATCTTGAGCACCGCATTGAGCGCCGTGTCGAGCGGTTCGTTCTCCAACGTGCGGATGCACTCGACGTTGAGGGCGTTCGCATCGGCCAAGAACTTGAACGATTCTTTCTCCAGCTCGCGCTCGGTGATGTCGAAGGCGATTTCCAGGCGCGCCGGCGCGCCGTTCCACTCCACCAGCTTGTCGCGCAAAAGGTAGTGGTAGTTCGTGATGGGGCTCGTGAACTCCCATTCGTAGAACGTGTCCATGCTCAGCTTGCTGTTCGTGCAGTACGGACACGGCGACGTGCGGCCCTGCAGCACCTCGTAACACGGGCGCGAGCCGTCGTCGGCATCGGCACCGTAAATATCCTTGCCGGCTCTGTTGAGATACAGCAGCTGGTACGTTACGGGATCGCTGATGTAAATAAGCTCGGACAGCCCATCAAGCAGCGAATTCAGTACGCCTTGCATGAGCCCTCCTTCTGGTCTCGCAATGAGCATTCGTCATTATAGATGAAGTGCTCGGGGCTGCTAAGGGGGTGGTGTAAAACACGCAGCCCCGCACCGAAGTGCGGGGCCGAACAGGCATCATGGTGCAAAGTTGGGACGTTATTCTTCCACGCGGATGACGCTGGGTTCGTCGCGCAGCACGTCGTCGAGCTCGGCGATTTCGGCCAGCACGTCGCGCACGCTCTTCTCGCGCGCCGTGTGCGTCACGTACACGAGGTCCACCTGACCGCCTTCCTTCTTGCCGCGCTGCACCACCGAGTACACGCTCACGTTGTGCTTCGCGAACACGCCGGCCATCGCGGCCAGCACGCCCGAGCGGTCGGCCACCTTGAAGCGGATGTAGTACTTCGTCTTGAGGTCGTCCATGGGCACGATGGGCAGCTCGTCGGTGCAGGTGCAGCCCACGAGGGGCCCGATGCCCAGCGTGACGTGGCGCGCCACTTCCAGCACGTCGCCCATCACGGCGCTCGCGGCGGGACCCGCGCCCGCGCCCTCGCCGAAGAACATCGTCTCGCCCACGGCGTCGCCCGTCACGTAGATGGCGTTGTACACGCCGTCCACCGTGGCCAGCTGATGCGACAGCGGCAGCATGGTGGGGTGCACGCGCACGTCCACGCCCTCGTCGCTGCGATGCGCAAGCGCCAGCAGCTTCACGCAGTAGCCCATGTCGCGCGCGGCGTCGAGGTCCATCGTGGTGACGTTGCGGATGCCTTCGGTGTGCACGTCGTTGATGGTGACGCGCGAGTTAAACGCGATGGACGCGAGGATGGCGATTTTCGCGGCGGCGTCGAAACCGTCCACGTCGGCGGTGGGGTCGGCTTCGGCAAAGCCCTTCTCCTGCGCCTCTTTGAGCGCGTCGTCGTAGCTCAGGCCGTCCTCCACCATGCGGGTGAGCATGTAGTTCGTCGTGCCGTTGACGATGCCCATGACCGAGGTGATTTCGTTGGCAATGAGCGAGTGCTTCATCGGGTCGATGATGGGGATGCCGCCGCCCACGCTGGCCTCGAACGCGATTTCCTTGCCGGCCTCGTCGGCGGCCGTCATAACCTCTTCGCCGTACGTGGCCATGAGGGCCTTGTTGGCCGTCACCACGTTCTTGCCCGCCTTGAGCGCGCCCACCACGATGCTGCGCGCCACGGTGGTGCCGCCGATGAGCTCGACCACGATGTCGATGTCGGGATCGTCCAGAATGTCCTGGTAGTCCTGCGTGAAAATGTCCTCCACGCCGTGCGCGATGGCCTGCTCGGGGTTGCGTGAGCACACGCGCGCGAGCTCCACGTCAACGCCGTAGTGGCGCTTGAAGTCTTCGCGATGGTTCTTCAGGATGTCGATGCATCCGCCGCCTACCGTGCCGGTGCCGACGAGTCCCAGTTTTACCGTCATGCTACGCTTCCTCTCCTAGATATCCCGTGCCATCAGATCGTCGTACGTTTCGCGACGCGTGGTCACGCGCGCTTCGCCATCCTTCACGAACACCACGGCTGGCCGCGGCTGGCCGTTGTAGTTGCTCGACATAGTGTAGCAGTACGCGCCCGTGCCGAACACGGCCACGATATCGCCCAAGTCCGGATGTTGGATGGGCATGTCGATGACCACGGCGTCGCCGCTTTCGCAGTGCTTGCCCGCGATGGTGACGATTTCGGTGCGCGGCTGGCCCGCCTTGTTCGCGATGATCGGCTCGTAATCGGCGTGGTAGAGCGCCGTGCGGATGTTGTCGGACATGCCGCCGTCCACCGCCACGTACTTGCGGATGTTCGGCAGCGTCTTGAGGATGCCCACCGTGTACAGCGTGACGCCCGCCGTGGCCACGAGGCTGCGACCCGGCTCGGTGAGCAGACGCGGCTCGACAACGCCGTATTTCGCGCAGGCGGCGTGCACCGACGACGTCACGATTTCGGCGAACTCGTCGATGGTGGCCGGCTTGTCGTCGGCCGTGTAGGCGATGCCCAAACCGCCGCCCACGTCGAGCTCTTCGATGCGGTAGCCGTATTCCTGCTCGATGCGCGCCATGAGATCCACCATGACCTCGACGGCCTCGGGGTAGGAATGCAGCGAGAAAATCTGCGAGCCGATGTGGCAGTGCAACCCCGCCAGCCGCACGTTCGGCGCGGCCAGCACGTCCTTCACGCAGCGAAAAGCGAAGTCCTCGCGCATGGTGAAGCCGAACTTCGAGTCCTCGCAGCCCGTGCGGATGTACTGATGCGTATCGGCCTCGACGCCCGGCGTGATGCGCATGTAGATGGGCTGCTCCACGCCCAGCTCGCCCGCGATTTCGGAGATGCGATGCAGCTCGATGCGACTGTCGATGATGATGCGGCCCACGCCCGCCTGAATGGCCTCGCGCAGCTCGCGCGGCGTTTTGTTGTTGCCGTGCATGAAGATGCGCTCGGCGGGGAAGCCCGCGGCCAGCGCGATGGCCAGCTCGCCGCCGCCCGACACGTCGAGGCACAGCCCCTCATCGGCCACGATGCGCGCGGCTTCCTTGTTGAGGAACGCCTTGCTGGCGTACACGATGTCGGAGTTCTCGTAACGGCTGCGGAACGACTCGCGGTAGGTTTCCATGCGCGTGCGCATGTCGAGCTCGTCCATGACGTACAGCGCCGTGCCCTGCTCGCGCGCCAATTCCACCATGTCGACGCCACCCACGAACAGGTGGTCGTCCTTCACCTCGGCCGTCAGGGGAAGCACCGCGCCCAGCTCCATCGTGGTACGGTTGTCAGGCTGTTTACTCAAATCGGCTGCGGGGAGAGACATGTCATTCCTTTCGTGCATCCAGGGGATTCGCCTAGTCTATCATCCCCGCTCGCGTACGGCGACAGCCCCGTCGAAAATGACGCAATCATCCACCGTGCGGCGGCGTGCGCCTTCGCCCTTTTCGAGCGGACGGGCGACCAACCGTCCTCGATGACGTATAATGATGCGATCATTCTCGAGAAAGGGAGCAGCATGGCGCAGCTTGAACCGTCGATCGACCAGTGGCTCGCGGAGGCAAAGCAGGATCCGAAGGCCGCCCAGTGCGGCATGTTCCTCACGCACAACGGCATCGTGCGCATCACGCCGAAGCAGCAGGTGCGCGAGGGCGTCGAAGGACTTGGCGAAGTTGCCCAGGTTGAGTTCTCCTACGACGCAGCCGGCGTCGAAGCGGCCGTGGCGGAAGCGCTCACCTGGCCGGGCGTCTACTACGTGCGCACGTGGCTCAACGAGGGCGTGCTGGACGTGGGCGACTCCATCATGTACGTGCTCATCGGCGCAGACATTCGCCCGAACTGCATCGACGCGCTGCAAAAGCTCGTCGGCAAGATCAAGAACGACCTCGTGGTGGAAAAGGAAATCTACGCCTAACAGGTCGCCCCAAACGGCGCGCGCGAAGCGGCGAAACGGCAATCGAGCCCGTTTCGCCGCTTTTTTCGCATTCCGGGCACATCAGCGCGCCCTGCGCCGTGTTGGTGGTGAGGAGGCGATACCCCGCATGCACCCGAACTTGAGGCCGGACGATTTCATCGAGCACGCCCTGCGCGCGTGGGGAACCACCGTGTATCGCCTTGCGCTCAACCAAACCCAATCGCCGCACGACGCCGACGACGTCTGCCAAGAGGTGTTTCTGCGCCTCCTGAAGGACCCGACCGACTTCGAGGATGACGAGCACCTGAAAGCCTGGCTGCTGTGCGTCACCGTCAACTGCAGCCGCGACCTGCACCGCTCGGCATGGAAGCGTCGCACCGAGCTCACGGGCACCTTCCAGGACACCCCGCTTGAAGGCGAAGCTGCGGAAGACGAGGGCGTGCGCGCCCTGTACGGAAGCAAGGTGGGACATGCGCTGGGCAAGCTGCCCGCCACCACGCGGCTCATCGTGCACCTCTTCTACTACGAAGGATATCCCACCGAGGAGATCGCGTGCCTCGTGCGCTGCCTGCCCGCCACCGTGCGCTCGCGTTTGCGCCGCGCGCGGACGCAGCTCAAGGGCCTGTTGGAACAGGAGGCATCCCATGCATCGGACGAATAACGAACCCGACTACTGCACGCTCATGGACGGCATCGAGATGCCGAGCCGCCTGCAACACCGCATCCTCGACGAGACGCGGCGCGAGCGCGCGGCCGCGTCTCGCAGCGTCGCTCCCGCCGCACAGCAGCGCGGTGGGCGGCCCGTCTCCCGTCGCCGCTTCGTCGGCGTGGCCGCGGCGGCCATCGGCGCGGTTGCGTGCGGCGGCACGGCCGTGTTCGCCGCCGTCGGGAAGCCCGCGCGCAACTCGTTCTCCCTCGAGCTGGGCGACTTCGGCCACGACAGCGCATGGAAGGTGTGGCACAGCGACCCGGAAATCGACCCCGACAACGCCGATAGCGCACCCGACGAGGGGCAACGTTACCTCTCGATCGCGTACCAATTCACCCCGATCTGCACCGGTACGAACGTCACGTCGCTGACGTACGAGGTGGAGGGCGAACGCGTGCTGTTCTACACGCACGAGGCTTCCTCCGGAGAGCATCGCGCCACCAGCTTCACCGTCGACTACCACGCTCAGCACCCCGTCGGCGCTGATTGGCGCGGCCTGCGCGTCTCATTCCCGCTCGAAGGCGAAGTTGCCAGCCTGTACGATGCGGTCACCGAAGAGTTCTACAGCTCCCGCCGCGACGTCGATTACGACCGGAAAGACCGCCTCAACGCGCTGCTGCTGCGCCGGTGCGCAGACATCATCGCCCAGGCGCGCCTGCACCTCACCGTTACGTACGAGGACGGGTCAACCGATGCGAAAGCGTACGTCATCACACCGGTGGACAACCTCGAGGACGTCGAGGCCGCCTACGCCACCGCCATACGCGCGCAAGCCAATGCCGCCCAAGGCAACCCCACCCACCCGTTCGAAGA
>NZ_PPTT01000056.1 GCF_003339815.1 Eggerthella sinensis | reverse complement strand
GCCCGTTCCCGGGAGGGGGCGGGCCCCTTCGCGCTTCGGGGGCTAGAGGGCTCGGGGGAGGCCCGCCTTCCCCGAGGAGGCCGCCCGGCGCCGGACGGGCGCGTCCGCTGACTACTCTTTTCTCTCTATATGTTGACAACATGCATGTTGCGGGTGTATAGATGTTATCAGCATATAGATGTGACGAGCGAATGCGAGAGGAGTGATGCCTATGCCGCGCGGCGATTGCGACGGCGAGGGCGGCGGGCGGCAGCCGTGCTGTCGACGTCGTGGCGGTGGGGGCGGTGCCCTTGTGGAGCCGGCAGCACTTGCGGCTCTGCTGTACTCGGGCGGCTACGGGTACGACATGCGCAAGACCATCCTCGACCGGACGGACGGCGAGGTCGACGTCGACGTGGGTGGGCTGTACCGGTCGCTGCGGCGTCTGGAAGACGAGGGCGCGGTGGTTTCCCGGTGGTGCGACGAGGAGTCCGGGCCGCGACGGCGCGAGTACGAGTTGACCCAGCTTGGCGTGGAGTTGGCTGAGCAATGGCTCGATGCGCTCCGAGCGCGGCGACACCTCGATGATTTACTGGTTGACCTGCTGGAAGGCGGTCTAGCGGAGTTCGGTAACGACGAAAGAAGGAACTGATGGGCGAGACGATGAAACTGGCGATTCCGACGATGGGCGAGGCGGGGCTCGAGTCCCAACGTGCGGGCCACTTCGGGCACTGCGATTGCTTCACGGTGGTGGACATCGTCGACGGCGAGATCGTCGGCACGGGCGTTGTGGCGAATCCGCCGCACGAAGAGGGCGGCTGCCTTCGTCCGGTGAACCTGCTGGCCGACGCCGGCGTGAACGCCATTGTGGCGGCGGGCATGGGCATGCGCCCGCTCATGGGCTTCAACCAGGTGGGCATCACCGTGTACTTCGAGAATCAGACGCCGGTGGTGGGCGATGCGGCGAAGCTGGTGGCGGCCGGCAGCGTGCCCGTCATGAGCGCCGACAACGCGTGCAACCATCATCACTGATCGCACGCTTGAACCAAGCGGATCGGCACCCTCGCAGCCATGGGCTTCGGGGGTGTTTTGTTTCTTGGGTCGCGCGGTCATGCTATGCTGCAAGGAAGCGAAGGGAAGGACGAAGCGGTGCAACAACTCGGTGACGACGGCAGGTATCATCTCGGGGCGGCGGAGGCGCTGTTCGGGGTGAAGCGGAACGTGGTGGAAGGGGCCGTGCCCCCGGTTCCGGATGCGCAGGACGCCTCCGCGTCGTCGTTTGGTTGGATTGCGAAAGGGTTGCCGCTGCCGGCGACAGGAGGGTCGTACGCGGTTGAATTCCTCGACAAGAACGACGTGCGAGTGGTGGCGTACCTCGACCCTTTTGGCCGTGCGTTTTCCCTGCACGAGCCTTCGACGGTGCCGCCGGCGCGTGAGCCGAATCTGACGTTCGCGAAGGTGTCGAACCAGCCGACGCCGGGCGAAGAGCTGGGGCGCGTGTACGTGCATCAGAACGATGGCTCGAAGGTGGAGGTTGCGCAGTATCGGTGCGCACGCGACCGCTACACGCTGTTCGATTCCTGGTACGACTTCGGGCCCTACGGTTCCAACCTGGCCTATAACGATGTCATGGCGCGGGCCTACTTCGCGTTCGTGCATCGTCCGGCCCTCGGCGCGCCGCAGGTGCCCGAGCGCGGGCTCGATGGCGTGCACGAGCGTTTGCGCGGCGACAAGCCGCTGACGGCACTGCGCACGCTCGTTGCGGATGTGCAGCGTGCGGAAGCCGATCCGGTGTATCGACCTCCGGCGCTTGCAAGCTGCTTGGCGCGTTGGCTGATCGAGGCGGGATTGGACAAGCTGGACGACGTGAAGGACGAAGCGGTGCGCCTTGTGCGCACCACACGGTACGCGAACACCTACTACCTGGGCGTCGAAGACGCGGATGCCGATATCCCGCAAAACGTCGTCTGGGGCATCGAGGCTGCGCTCAATCGGTTTCTGCTGGTGGGAGAGACGTTCGGAGAGCGAGCGTCCCTGGCAATGGACGTGGATTGTACGCGATGGGACGAGTACCTTATTGAATCGGTGGCCGCGCAGCATCCTGCAACGGAGCGCCCGGCGGATGCGCCGAGCGTCGAAGAGCAGGGGGAGTGGGCGATACGTTGCGCGCTCGGTGTGATGTTCGAGCGCCTGCGACTTCCCGTGCGGTTCGACGCGACGCTGCGCTGCGACCTGGACGCAGGCGTTGCGGTGTTTGACCTCAGGGCGCCCGATGCGTCGCTCATGCCCGTTTGGACGTGGCGCGACGAGGGTGGATGGGTGCAGGCTGCCGATGAGGCGCGCGAGGCCCAGGCGCAACGCTATGCCCTGCACCTGGGTCTTGCTCTGGCTGCTGCGGCGTTCGATGCATCGCCGTCGATACAGCGCGTGGATATCGCGGCGCGTCCCTTCGCACACGTGACGTTCGACCGGCAGGTTTACGATGCGTTCGGGCGCTTCGAGGATGCGCGTGCGGGCGACCCGATGCCGCCGTACGTGTTTGCCGGGGCGCGCTTCGATTCGAGCGAGGCGAGCGCCTTTGAGGAGATCGAGCAGCTTCCGTCCTTCGAGCTGCGACAGCAGCGGCCCGAAGCGGTTGACGGCGCGCTGAAAGGTGCCGCGGTGGACGCTCTGGGCGCCGAGCGCTGCGCGGATGTGCGCATCACGTTCGATGCCGCGCGTCGGCGCTTGGCCGAGGGTTTGGCCGACAACATCGTGCGTGCTTCGAGTGCGACCGACGCCATTCGGCTCGTGCGCGCTGCGCAGGATGAAGCCGTTGCGCGGCAGGACGAGCGCGCGGTCGACGCGTGCACGCGTCTCATGGCGGCGCTTGCCGAGGGCGAGCTGGACATGGGCGATCAGAATGCCGTGGTGGGGCGTTTTCTCGGTGAGGATCGCTGCCTGGTGGCGCTCGGGCGCGCTCGGACACTTGCGGCAACCGACCAGGAAGCTGCCGTACAGGTGCTCATCGATGCCGTGGGCGAGGCGGCGGCGCTCGATGGGTTCGTGGACGGTGCGACGACGGTGTATCGGTCGTTCGATTCCTATGCGTCGCGCGTGCTGTACAACCGTGCGCGCCGGGGCGCGGGCGATCCTCAGCGCGCGGCGGCCGATGCGGACAAACGCGTGGAGCTGGTACCCGATTCCTACTACCTGTGCCATCTAGAGATCACGCAGCTGCTGGAGCACTCCTTCGAGCGCACCGAGGAAGCGCTGCGCTTCGGGCAGCGAGCCATCGAGATCGGGCCGGCGACGGCTGCCGGGTATCGGCAGCTCGGCCGTGCGTACATGCTGGTGGGCGACATGGAAAACGCCGCGTCCGTGCTGCAGGAAGGGCTGCTCGTGGCCGTGCAGCCCAGCGATATCGCCATGGCGTACTATCAGCTGGCGTACGTGCTGTGGAAGGCGGGGCGCCCGCAGGCGGGTGCGGTGTGCTACGTGAAATCGCTCATGACCTCGTCGTCGATGGCGTTGCAGGCCACGGCCGAGCTGCAGGAGCTGGTCGAGGAGACGGGCGTGCCGCTTCCCGCGCGGGAAGCGGTCGATGAGGAATTGGCGGCTCACGCGGTGCCCGTGGCGCCGACGACCGAGGTGATCGAAGCGATGGGATCGGCAGCGGCGGCGGCAACGGATGCGGGCCTGTTCCCCGTGGCGCGCAACCTGCTGGCGCTGCGCTTACGCTATCGCCCCGACGACGCGCTCGTGAACGTGCTGCGCTCGTTGGGGGATTGAGCACAACTGCGGGCGAAAGGCGAGGCCGTGTCGTAAGCTAGCCCTGTGCGACGCGCTCGTGAACGTGCTGCGCTCGTTGGGGGAATAGGGGCGGGTTGCGCTCGTTTGCGGTACAATAATTCGATTCAGCATGACGATTAGCGAAGGAAGCAATCATGGCTCTGCAAGCTCCCGAAGGAACGAAAGATCTTTTGCCCGACGAGGCGAAATTCTGGTCGCACTTCAAGGCGACGGCTGCCGACATCTTCGGTCGGTACGGATACGTGACCATCGAGACGCCTCTCTTCGAGCAGACGGAGTTGTTCGTGCGCGGCATCGGCGAAGCCACTGACGTGGTGTCGAAGGAGATGTTCACGGCTATTTCAGGCGAGAACCTGAACAGGCTGCTGGACGGCGGCACCATCAAGGCAAAGAGCCGCCTGTCGCTGCGACCCGAGGGCACGGCCGGCGTGGTGCGTGCCGTGGTGCAGCACGACCTCGTGCCGCAGGGCGCCGCTCCCGCGAAGCTCATGTACGCGGGCCCGATGTTTCGCGCGGAGCGTCCGCAGAAGGGTCGTCAGCGCCAGTTCAACCAGATCGGCATCGAGTGCCTGGGCGCCGAGGATCCGAGCGTGGACGCTGAGGGCATCATCATGCTCATGCGCTTCTACGCGGCCATCGGCATTCCCGTGGAGGCCACGCGCTTGCTGGTGAACTCGATGGGGTGCGAGCGGTGTCGCCCGGCGTACCGCGATGCCGTGAAGGCGTACATGGACGCGCACGCCGACGAGCTGTGCGACGAGTGCAAGCGCCGTGCCGAGATCAACCCCCTGCGCGCCTTCGACTGCAAGAATCCCGGGTGCGCCGCCGTTATGGAGCACGCGCCGAAGATCACCGAGCACCTGTGCGACGACTGCCGTGAGCACTACGATGCCGTGAAGACGTACCTGGGCGGGGCCGGCCTGGCGTTCGTCGAAGACCCGAAGCTCGTGCGCGGCTTGGACTACTACACGCGCACCGTGTTCGAGGTGCAGGTGACCGAGGGCATGGGCAGCCAGAACGCCATCGGCGGCGGCGGACGCTACGACAAGCTGGCCGAGGAAGTGGGCGGCCGTCCCACGCCGGGCTTCGGGTTCGCGCTGGGCTATGAGCGTTGCGCGATTGCGTTGCAGGCTGCGGGCTTCGAGTTCCCGTCGGCGCAACGCTGCGACTTCTTCGTGGCCTGCGTGGGCGACTCCGTGCGCGCCGAGGCCTTCTCGCTGATGCAGGCGTGCCGCGACGCGGGCATGACCTGCGAGATGGACCACCAGCATCGCAGCTTGAAGAGCCAGTTCAAGCTGGCCGATAAGCTGGGTGCGGCCATCGTGGCCGTGATGGGGCCGGACGAGCTGGCGGCGGGCCAGGTGAAGGTGCGCAACATGCGCACGCACGAGGAGCGCACGGCGGACATCGCTGTGATGAAGTCGCTGCTGGCGCACTTCGGCGGCGAATCGTTCGGCAGCCCCGGCGCGCTCGAAGCGGCCCTGAGCAAGCTGGACGCCGAATGAGGCTGCCGGTGGTGCGCGGCGCGCGGACGGCGGTGCTGACGGCGGCGCTCGTCGCCGTGGTGAGCCTTGCCGGCTGCGCGACGACGAGCGAGCCTGCGGCGGACACCGGCAAGGAAGCGGATGCGCCGGTCGAGCAGCCGACGGAAGAGGCCTCGTCGCTTGCCGAGCGCACCATCGACACGCCCTACTACACGGTGGTGGTGCCCGAATCGTGGCGCGGCGTGCTCGCGTACGAGTACGGCGACACCTACACCATCGACGAGCAGAGCAAGGGCACCGACGCCGAGCTGGGCATCGGCTACACCACGACGATCAGGAACACCGAGACCGACGAATCGTTCAGCGTGACGATGTACACCGACGCATGGGGCCCGCAAGGGCAGTTCATGTCCGAGAAAGCGGGCTCGTCGACGGTGATGCCCGGGAACTACGTTGCCGTGGTCAAGCAGCTGCCGGAGCCGTTCAACGGCTGGGGTTCGATCCCGCAGGACGAGCAGGACGCGATGCTGGCGCAGATGGAAGAGTACGCGAGCTGGGTCACGGTGAAGTAGCGGCTCCGCATGCGCGCCCCCATGACGGAACCGACGAAGGCGGCCTTGCGGCCGCCTTCGTCTTTGAGGGGAGGGAAGGGCTTCTACCAGGTGCCGGCGCTCAGGTTCTTGCCGAGGAGGTAGCCGAACGTGGTGCAGGCGCCGCCGAGGTTGATGCCGGGGCACTTGTAGTCGTACACGTCGCCGTACATGTCGCCCACGACCGTGCCCACGCCGTAGAGGCCGGGGATGGGGTCGTTCTTCTCGTCGCACACGTGCATCTGGATGTCGGTGTTGAGGCCGCCCGTGATGCACAGCGTGTAGGGCTCGTTCTTGATGCCGTAGAACGGCGGCTGCTTGACCGGCAGCAGGAAGCGCTTGTCCTTGTGGAATTCGTCGTCGAGGCCCGTCTCGCAGTACGAGTTGTAGCGCTCCACCTGGGCGAGGAACTCTTCGCGCGGAAGGCCCAGGCCGTCGGCCAGCTCTTCGAGGGTGTTCGCCTTCACGGCGTTCTCGGCCATGGTGGCGTCGAAGCCCGCGTACTCGTCGGTGGTGGTCCAGTCGGTGTTCGGGTCGAACAGGGCCTGGATGGCGTCGTACACCTCCTGCGTGTCGCGCGGCTCGCCGCCCACGCGGTCGCTCTGCCACGGCGCGGAGTCGGCAACCCAGTTCTCGTCCCAGATGAGGAAGGCGCATCCGTCGGGCTGCACGCGCTGCGGATAGGGCATGTAGCCGTACGTGCAGTTCTCGTTGGAGTAGCGCACGCCCTTCTTGTTCACCAGCAGGCCGGGGAACGTGGTGAGCGCGCCTTCGGCCCACCAGCGGCAGGGCAGCACTTCGTCGCCCATCGTGGCCAGCATGGGGGCGTTCGGCGTGTACTTCTGCCACGACGCGCCAATCCAGAGGGCCAGCTTGAGGCCGGAACCGTCGTAGACGCCGCCGTACCCGAACGGCAGCGCCATCGGGCAGTACTTCGCCACCATGTCCTTGTCCTGAGAGAAGTCGCCCGTGGCCAGCACGACGCCCTTCGTGGCCGTGTAGCGCGTGTACTCGTTGTTGTGCTTGGCGACGCAGCCGGTGACGCGGCCCGTGTTGTCGCCTTCGCGATCGAGCTGCACGGCGGTGGTGTTGTAGAAGACCTGGCCGCCGCCCTTCGTGATTTCCTCAGCGAGGGCTTCCACGACGATCTGCTGCGATGCGCCGGCCGCCTGGGCGCCCTCGGCAACGAACGAGTGCGATACGTTGAGCGTTTTGAGCGGGCCGCCGTCCCACCAGTCGGTGCCGCCGTCGCGCTGGTTGTTCTCGATGACGGTGGAGATGCCGTAGGGCTCCATCTTGTCCATGAGCCAGTTCATCGCGGTGCCGGACTCGTCGTAGACGAGCCACCACTTCTCCTGATCGAGGCGGAAGCTGTTCGAGGCGAAGATGGATTGGAAGATGGGCTCGATCTCCTCGCGGGTGAAGTCCAGCCCCAGCTCCTTGGTGAGACGCGTGTTGAATGCGGCGTTGGAGCCGCCGCGCGAGACGGGGCCGTCGCTCGAGGCGATGAGCACGACGTCGGCGCCTTCCTCGACGGCGGACGATGCGGTGACGAGGCCGCCCACGCCGGCCCCGATGACGAGGATCTCGCACTCGACGGTGTTCGTGATCTTGCTCTCGTCAACGGGCTCGGGCGGAATCTCGAAGGTCCACTTCGCGTTCTGGAACTTCTCGGCGTCGAGGATGAGCTCGCTCGATGCGGCGACGGTTTCCTTGTCCTGCGGCGCGCAGCCGGCCAAACCGAGCGCTCCCGTTGCGGCTGCGGCGGCTCCGGCCACCGTCGCGCCCTTCAGGAAGCTGCGACGATCCATTGATTTCGGTGTTCCCATGTTCCCTCCTTTGATCGAATGATCCCCTATCAAGCGTGCGATAAAGCGTGCGACCTGCGATTTCGCTTGATACCGGGCAGTGTATGCCCGGCGGCGAACGAGCGCGTCACTCAAAGTGTGGCATTGTTGCCGCGGCGGGCGCGGGGCCGTATCTCACTCGAAATGCGTTATTCCTTACCCGCGCCATCCTCTATACTTGCGACATGGCATCGCACCATGGAAGGGGAGACATGGCTTCAGAGATGACCGAATCCGAAGAGCGCATCGAGGGGCGCGCGGCACTCTTCGTGCGCCCGACCGTGCTCGACGTGGGCCTGGGCGTGCTGTACTTCTTCACGTCGCACATGGTGATTCGGGCGCTGTACTTCATCGGGGTGGATCGCACGGCGGAAGAGCTGTCGGTGTTCTTCCTCGTCGTCATCGCGTCCACCATCCTCGCGCACCTGCTGTCGAAGCCGCTTTTGCGGGCGCGCCGGTTCGCCGAGTCGGCCTTGGGGGTTCCCGCCGTGAGCGTGGTGGCGGCGCTGGGGGCGACGCTCGCGCTCGTGTCGATGCTGCCCGTGGTGGGCGTGGCGCTGTTCTACGCGGCGGGCGCGCTGCTGGGATTCGCCTGCGGTTGGATCATCGTCATCTGGACGTCCACCATCCACGCGGCGCGGCTCGAGCGCGCGTCGTTCTACCTCGACCCGGCGCTCGTGGTGGCGGTGGTGTGCTACTTCCTGTTCCGCGCGGTCAGCTCGTTTTCGGACACCATCACGCAGGGGTTTCTGCTGGCGCTGCCGCTCGTGACCATCGCGTGCATCATCCGTTCCGGCAACCCCTCCTCGGAGGGCGAGGCGCAGGTGCGCGAGCTGGGCGACGGCGCGCAGGCGTTGCAGGTGCTCGTGGTGGTGGCTGCGGCCTTCGCCATCGGATGCAGCGTGACGGTGTACCTGTCGGGGCGCGAGGGCGACACGCTGTCGTCGGGGCTCAACTACATGGTGCTGTTCGAGGTGCTGGCCGTCATCCTCATGGTGTTCTGCTGCGGCGTGATGAGTCGGTTCGCGCGGCAGCAAGGCGGGGGGGGGGGGGGC
>NZ_PPTT01000055.1 GCF_003339815.1 Eggerthella sinensis | reverse complement strand
GCGGGGGGGGGGGGGGTGGGGGCGGGGCGCTGCGCTACACTTGATCGTGTGCGGAATATGGTTGTCGCCGTGCATCAGGGGTTTCTTCGTCGAGCGAGAAAGGGGTCAACCGTGTCCGGTTCCCAAAAAGCACTCAAAATCATCTCCATCATCATGATCGTGTGGGCCATCGTGGTCATCTTGCTGGGAGCCTTCATGGCGGCCGGCTCGGCGGTGCCCGGCGTGTCCTCCGAAACCATCGACACGGGCGACGGCATCATGAACATGTCGACGGCGGCGCTCGCATTCGGCATCGGCACCATCGTCGGCGGCGTGATCAACCTCATCATTGGCCTGCTGGGTCTGCGCGGCGCGAAGAACCCGCGCAAGATCGGCGCGTTCTTCGTCATGTGCATCATCGGCTTGATCTTCGGCATCGCGGGGCTCGTGCTCGACATCATGAACGGCGCCCTTGCGTGGAACGACATCGTGAGCGTGCTCATCGTGGTGGTGTGCACCTGCCTGGCGCAATCCATCAAGAAGCAGGCGTAGGCGGCGCACCGCGCCCGGCAACGCACCGCGCCCGGCGCCACCGCCATCCCGGCATCCGAACGAGGCCCCTGCGGGGGCCTCGTTTCGCGCTTGCGGTATACTGCGAGACGGAGAAAACAACGCGAGAAGGGGCGAACACGATGCTATCGGTGCTGTGCGTGGGCTTGGGAGGCTTCATCGGGTCGGTGGGCCGCTACCTGCTGGGCCTCGTGCCGTACGAGGGCGATTTCCCGCTCATGACCTTCATCATCAACTTCGTGGGCGCCGTCATCATCGGCGCCGTGTTCGAAGCCGCCACGGTGGGGCCCGGCCTGCCCGACAACGCCGTCCTGTTCCTCAAGACGGGCGTGTGCGGCGGCTTCACCACGTTCTCGGCGTTCTCGCTCGAAACGCTCAACCTGCTCGAGAGCGGCAAGTTCGCCACCGGCGCGGCGTACGCCTGCGGCAGCGTCGTCGTGTGCCTCGTGGGCGTGGCGCTCGGCCGCCTCGCGATGCGCGCGATCCGCACCGCGCTCACGGGTTCCGCCGAAGCCTGATCGCGCGGCGGCGTATCCGGCCGCGCGCCTCGAGCCCCGCCTCAGTGCGCGCGCGTGGCGTTGTTCGGGTCGATGGACATGCTCTGGAAGCGCTGCTCCATATACTGGTTGTCGAAGTGCTCGCCGAAGAACTGCTCCACGGCCGTCTCGGGCGCCTTGCCCGCCATGCGCTGGTACCAGCAGTCGAGCGACAGCAGCGTCATGCCGCCGTCGACGATCATGAGCACGGCGCACACGGTGGTCAGCGTGTAGCGCCAGTTCCACGGGATGAGGTTCACCAGCTTGAGCATCCACGGCAGCAACAGCTTGATCCACACGACGCCCAGCACGCCCCACATGGCCATGAACATGCCGTTCGTGCGTCCGTCGATGGACAGGAAGGTGCCCGTGTAGTCCCAGGCCACAATGCCGAAGGCGAACTGCATGAACCAGCTGGTGAGGTACTCGAACCCGCCTCCGATCACCGCGCTCACCAGAAAGATGAGGATGACGTTCTTGTCGTGGAAGCGGTTGAGCGCCACGGTCATGAGCACGGCGCCGAACCCGTAGATGGGCGAGAACGGCCCGAACAGCAGGCCCGCGCGATCCTCGTAGTGCCCCGGCGCCACCACGAGGAAGTGGTACACCGTCTCCAGCATGAGGCCGATCACGCAGCACACGACGAAGATCCAGAACAGGTTGAAGAAGTTGAGCGCGATGAAGCCCTTGCCGGTCTCGTCGCGACCGAGCGTGCCGTCCTCGGCGTCCTCGCGGGTCTCCATGTCGCGCAGCTTGCGCTGCAGCTCGCGCTCGTCGGCCAGCGACGGGTCCACGTAGCTCGACAGCGCGATGAGCACGACGAGCACCACGCCGTAGGGGATGAGGTCGGGCGTGAGGCCGCTCAGCATCATGTCGCACAGGATGACCAGGATGAGCACCACGATCATGACCTCGGCGATCTGCGCGGTGCGGCGGCGCTTGTCGCGCAGCAGGCGGATGCCCAGGATGACGAACATCACCGACAGCACCGTCATGAGCACGGTGTCGGCGATGAAGATGACGAGGGTGGCGGTGGAAAGCTCGCCCGTGATCATGCCCTGCTGGAACGCCACGGCCATGCCGAGGATGAGCAGCACGAGCACCGGCACGAGGGCCGCGCCGCTGACGATGCACAGGGTGCCGAAGATTTTCAGCGGCAGCGGGATCTTATGGTGCGACGTGGGCGTTGTATCGTCGAGTTCGAGGGCGTTGTCGACGCGGTCGGACTGCTCGGGCTTCCCCATGGTGATGTTCTCCTCATAGGCGAGCGCGCTCGCCTCGCGAAGCGGCCGCACGGCCGCCGTGATTGCACAACGGTCACCAGTATATCGTATACGGGACGCCGCGATGTAACCGTGCGCTACTCCTCGGCGATTTCCTCCACGAACCAGCGCGGGCCTTCGTAGAAGAGGAACTTCTCGTGACCGTTCACCGACACGAGGTAGCGGATGCCCGTGCCGCCCACGCGCTGCGAGGCGCGCCTGATGGACTCGTGCACGCGGTCGATGGCGAACGTGCGGCCGTCGCGCCAGATGATTTCGAGCGGCGTGAGGCGCCCATCGACATCGATGCGCGCGGTCACCTCCACGTATGTTTTGCGAAACGCCATACCCAGCAGGAAACCACGCGGGGCCTCCCGGCACAATCGCCCGCTCCGAGTTGTAGCGCAAGGGATGGCGCCGCGTATACGAGCGCCTTGACGCGCGAGCGCCCGGCGGCGTGCCGCCGGGCGCTCGCCCCTACTCGATGTCGTTCAGTTTGATGCCCGAATACTCGTGGGCGGTGAAGAACAGGATGATGCCGGCCACGAGGCTGATGCCCATCATGTAGTACGCGGGCATGAGGCCGTTGCCCGTCGCGTCGATGAGCGCGGTGGCCACCATGGAGGCCGTGCCGCCGAACACGACGTAGGCGATGTTCGAACCCAGCGCGGCGCCGGTGTAGCGCACCTCGGTGGGGAACATCTCGGCCTGGTAGCAGGCGATGTTCGCGTCGTTGAACGACAGCGTCACGCACATGACGAGCTCGGCGGCGATGACGATGGGCAGCTGCGCCGTGCCCAGCATCATGAAGGCCGGAATGCTGAGCACGATGAACGCCGCGCACGATCCCAGCAGCATCTTCTTGCGTCCCACGAGGTCTGACACCTTGCCCGCTCCGAAGATGATGAAGATGTACGTGACGAGCGCGATGTCGGTTGCCAACTGCGCCGCCGACGCCTCCATCGACGTGTAGCTGGTCAGGTACGTGGGCAAATACGTCAGCACGAGGTAGAAGCCCACCGAGTTCACCATGGTGGCCGCGATGCTTGCCAATAGGCGCTTCTTGTACTTCTTGAACACGAGGCGCGTGGGATGCGGCGCCTCCTTGGCCGGGTCGGCCACCGATGTCATCTCCTGGTAGGTGGGCGAGTCCTCAAGCCGCGTCCTGATGTAGTGCGCCACCAGCCCGAGGGGCCCGGCCAGCAGAAACGGGATGCGCCAGCCCCACGAGATCACGTCGGCCTCGGGCAGCAGCAGCTTGATGAGCAGCGCGGCCGTCGAGCCCGCCAGCAAACCCGCCGCCGTGGAGGCCGGCACGAGCGAGCAGTACTTGCCGCGATGGTTCGCCGGCGCGTACTCGGCCAGGAACACGGCTGCGCCCGAGTACTCGCCGGCGGCCGAGAAGCCCTGCACGCTGCGCAGGCACAGCAGCAGGATGGGCGACAGCAGCCCCACCGTCTCGTACGACGGCAGGCAGCCGATGAGGAAGGCCGCGCCCGTCATCATGAAGATGGACAGCGACAGCGACCACTTGCGCCCCTTCTTGTCGCCCATGCTTCCCCAGAACGCGGCTCCCAACGGGCGAAACACGAACGACAGCGCGAACACGGCGAACGCGAGCAACGTGGAGTTCACCTCGGAGTCGGGGAAGAACACGATGCCGATGGTGATGGCGAAGTACGTGTAGGTGGCGTAATCGAACCACTCGATGAAGTTCCCCAGAAACGACGAGGCGGCTACCTTGAACGGTACCTTCGGTTGCGCGGCTTCTGCGCTCATAACGACCCCCTTGGTGCAGGCTCCTCCGCATCGGCGAGCTGCTCATGTCGTGCGCGCCACGCCTCTTCGGCTTCGCGCGCCTCCTTCTCCTCGTGCCACTGCGCCAGCTGCTTCGCCGCGAGGGAGCCCGCGGGAAACGGTTCGGCCAGGCCGCGCGCCACGAGCTGTTCGTCGTGGCGAACCCACTTGAAGAACTGGATGCCCATGAGCAGCACCACGATGCTGAACGGGATGCCGCCGGCGATGGTGGCGAACTGGATGGTGTTGAGGAAATCCTGGCCGGCCGTCACCATGAACAGCACGGCGAGCGCGGTGATGCACAGCGCGAGCACCGCCTTGAAGCTGCGGCTCTGCCGGGCGGCGGGCGACACGAAGTTCGACAGCGCCATGACGCCCGAGTCCACCGAGGTCACGATGTAGCCGCCGATGAGGATGGCGGCCACCACGGTGAGCACGCCGCCCACGAGCGGGATGCTGTCGATGGTGAGGAACAGCCCCATGGACGAGTCGGCCGTGGTCTGCGCCACGATGTCGGGGTTCGACATGGCGGCCCACACGCCGGTGCCGCCCACCACGCACGTCCAGACGATGCACACGGCGGCCGGCACGAACACCACGCCGCCCACGAACTCGCGCAGCGTGCGGCCGCGCGATATGGTGGACACGAAGCCCGCCGTGAAGGTGGCGAACGCGAAGCACCAGCAGAAGATGAAGAACGACCAGAACGCCTGCCACGAGTCGCCGTACGTCGCGATGCCCGATGCCAGGTTCGTCGCTTCGGTGAACCCGCTCATCAGCATGAACTGGTCCACGAACACGCTCAACGACTCGGGCAGCACGCCGAGGATGTACAGCGTGGGGCCGAAGATGAACACGGCGACCACGAACACGATGGACACGACGGCGTTGAAGTTCGATATGTTCTTGATGCCCTTCACCACGCCGAACCACACCGACATCGTGGCGATGCAGCCGAACAGGATGACGAACGCCACCTGGAGCGCCGCCCCGGTTTGGATGTGGAAGATCTGCTGGATACCCGAGTTGAACTGGTAGGACGCCAGCCCGAGCGAGGTGGTGAGGCCGAAGATGGTGGCGATGACCACGAGGATTTCCACGACGATGCCCGCCGGGCGTTTGGCGCGGGCGGGGAAGAGGTCTTCCACCGTGCCGCGGAACGTCGTGTCCTTGTGCATGTTGTAGCGCGCGTAGCACATGAACAGCGAGACGATGGCGTAGATGGCCCAGGCGGGAATGGCCCAATGGAAGTACGTCCAGGCCAGCGCCGCGTCGCCCGCGAACAGCGGGTCGGGGATGGCGACGGGCGTGCCGCCGTACATCATGATGGGCTCGGCCACCGCCCAGAACACGAGGCCCACGCCCTGGCCGGTGGCGAACAGCATGGCGAACCAGGAGAAGTAGGAGAACGCCGGCTTGGCGTCGACGCCGCCAAGCCGGATGGTGCCATACTTCGTCACCGCCACGAGCACGCAGACGACGAAGCAGAGGAACGCGCACAGCACGATCCACCAGCTGCAGTACTGCGTGACGAACGTGCGCAGCGCGCCCACCGCGTCGATGAACGTGCTCGCGCTGACCACGGCGATGCCCACCACCACGAGCACGATGGCCACCGACACGGCGCGGATGAGGTAGTCGTGGCGCACGGTGCGGCCGAGCCGGGCGGCCTGCGCGTGCTTCGGCTCGGGGTCGAGCTCGCCCGACTCGCTTTCGATCTCCTCGACGGTGCGCGCGTGCGCGCGACCGTCGTCGGAGTCGTTAGATCTCATGGTAGTCTCCCTCGCCGGAGAATTCGCACGCGATGGCCGCCACCATGTTCTTCACCGCCACGTTGCGCAGAATGGCGCCCTTCTCGCGCGAGGACGCCTCGGGCGACGACAGGCAGCCCGAAGGCGGCGTGTAGCCGGGGACGATGGGCAGGATGTCGTAGTTCGGCAGCGCGGCCGGCAGGCCGTCGTACAGCGGGTGCTCGATGCGGTCCATGTCCACGAGGTCGGGGTAGAACAGCAGCATGAGCGAGGTCTCCATGACGCCGGCGTGCTCGAGGTCCCACCCGGTGAAGCCCTCGGGGTAGAGCGCCTCGATGGTGCCCTCGTCCACGAAGTCCCAGTAGCTCAGCAGCTGGATCTTCACATCGCCCACGCCGTTCGCGCGGGCCTTCTCGAGGGCCAGCTCGGCGCCTTCGAAGATGAACTGGTAGTTCTCGTAGTGGCCGTTCATGAACACGATCTTGCGCGCGCCGTGCTCGATGAGGCCGTAGACGATGTCCTTGGCGAGCGCGATGAGCGTCGAGCCCGACAGCGACGTGGTGCCCGTGAGGTGGAAGCCGCCGCCCGAGCGCTGCTGCGAGCGGTAGCCGTAGGTGATGGGGGCGGCCACGATGCCCTCGAGCGCGCCGTCCGTCTCGCTCACGAGCGCTTCGGCCGTGGCTCCCGCCATGGCCTTGGTGAGCGCGGCGTCCACGCACATGGCCATGTGCGACCCGTGCTGCTCCAGCGCGCCCACGGGAATGAAGACCACGGCGTCGCGGCCGAGCTTCTCGCGGTAGGTGAACGCGTCCATTTCCTCCATGTAGACCGTCGGTTTCATAAGGGGTCCCTCCTTGGATCGGAAAGCGCCCGCCGCACGCGGCGGGCGCCGTGTCAGGTCAGCGCGTGGATCAGTAGTCTTCGAGCAGGTCCACCTGGGCCTTGCTCGCGCGCAGGATGAAGTTGCGTCGGGCCTGGGCGCCGCCCTGGGCCAGCTTGCGCAGGATGACGCGCTTGAGGCGCGGGTAGTCGTTCATGCCGTACCAGGCGACGGCCGTGCCGCCGACGTAGGCCTCCACGATGCTGTGCACCGGCACGTCGACGTTGCGCAAGCCATCGAGCTTCAGGTACTCGTCGATCTGCTCGGCACAGAGGTCGCGGATGACGTCGGCGCTGATCTCGAGGTCGCGGGCCAGCTGGCCCAGCTGGTAGTCCACCTCGGCTTCGTCGGCATGCGGGAAGTAGGTCACGTCGTAGGCGACCGCGCCGGCGCCGGCGGCCTTCGCGAACTGCAGCATCGCGTCGAGCGACATCATCTGCACGTGGTCCTCGGTGCGCTCGGCGATGTCGAGCTCGGCGGGGAAGCCGGGCAGGCCCTGCGCGGCGAACGCGGCTTGCAGCTCGTCCTCGTTCTTCGCGGCTTCGAACTCCACCTCGGTGGCGATATGGGTCAGGTTGGATGTGATCTTCATGGTTCGCACCCTCCTCGGGTCGGTGGCGTGTGGGCTAGCTCAGCGATTCCTTGGCCGATTCCTCGTCGATGTGCGCTTCGAGGGTCTCGCGTATCTCGGCCTCCTTCTCGATCTTGTCGCCCGCCTTGCTGGCGGCCTTGGTGGAGAAGAAGATCTGGGACACGCCGCCGAGGATGATGAGCGCGCCGCCCACCAGCTGCAGCTGGGTGAGCACTTCGCCGAACATGAAGAAGCCCAGCACCGACGCCATGATGGTCTCCTGGTAGGAGATGGCGGCAAGCTCGCCGGCCTTGAGCATCTTGGTGGCGTAGGCCAGCAGGTGGAAGGCGATGAAGCCGGTGATGAGCGCGGCGGCGATCCACACGAGCCAGGACGTGGCGTCCATGGTGAAGATGTCCCACGGGGCGGTCATGATCTGGCCGGCCGCGTCAACCTGCGCAACGCCGTTCACCTTCACCGTGTACTTGAGCCCGCCGGACAGCAGGCTGTCGACGGCCATGAGGCCCAGGATGGTGATGGAGGCGAACAGGAAGTTCCACCAGGAGCGCACGTTGGAGTCGCAATCCTGGCGATAGCGGCCGACGAACAGGTACAGGCCGTAGGCCACGCCGGACGCCAGGCCGATCATGTTGCCGAACATCCACTTCGGGTCGAGGTCGAGCGTGAGGCCGGTCGGCGTGATGATGCCCACGATGAACAGCATGCCCACGACCACGGCGGCGATGCACAGAAAGCCCTTGAGGTTGATCTTCTCCTTGAGGAAGATAGCCGCCAGGATGGTGGAGTAGATGGGGCCCGTGTAGATGAGGAACGACGCGTTCGCGAGCGTCGTGTACTGCGTCGAGATGACGTAGAGGCCGGACAGCAGGCCCAGGAAGATGCCGGAGAACACCATGGCCGGCGAGAGCTTCGTGGAGCGCACCTTCTTGAAGTTGCCGCGCGCGAACACGACGAAGATGACGGTGAGCGCGATGAAGCCGATGAGGTTGCGTCCGAATGAGATGAAGTCGCCGGGGGCGTTGATGTAGCGTCCGAATGCCCCGATGCCGCCCATGGCGGACGACGAGAGGAACATAAAGATGAAGCCTTTGAGCTTGTACTTCGCTTGTTCGTTCATGTATCCCTCCTTGACGCGGCGTCGTGTCGTCCGAGTCCTGGATACACGTCGACCCAAAGTCCGGGCGGGCGGACGTGCTCAAGGGTGCAACGAATCACGCGGGCGCTGCGGCGCCGCATGGGTGTTGAAGTATCGTAAGGGGAAAAGCCGGGCGGCTCCCGGAAAACCTCGAACAAGGAGTGCCTGGTGTTCGGCAGATCGGGTTTTCCGGGGCCGGTGTCGGGAGATGCGGCCCGCGCGCGGTGTCCCCTGGCGCGGGCGCTCACGCTAGTCCGAGACTAGTCGTTCCACATCTCGGGATGGATGAGGGTCGGGTCGGCGACGCGGTTCGGGAAGTAGTCGAGGCACTCGCCCTCGCGGAAGACGTCCGCGGTGGAGCAGTGCAGGCCGCCGCCGAACGGGTA
>NZ_PPTT01000054.1 GCF_003339815.1 Eggerthella sinensis | reverse complement strand
GGGGGGATGCGGGGGGCATCTGGGGCATGCGTCCTGCACGACTGAGTTCACTTCCTGTTCATCACTTCCAGCTTCAGCTCTCTGATCACCAGGCCCTCTTCTCCTTGCTCGAGGATGTTGCATGACCGGCATACCGCCACGGGCAGGGCGGCCACAACCGGCACGTCGCTGGGGCGGAAAGCGAGGCTGCCGTCTTCGGCATCGAGCTCGTAGTCGAGGATGCCATTCGCTTCGAGCGCACGCTGCACGAGAGGGACGTCGCCGTCGAACACCTTCGCCGTTTTCAGGAGGAAGTCGTCCGGGTCCTGCTCGTACACACCGCCCACCGCACAGGCGCGGTTCTGCTGGCACACCTGGTCGCGGTGCTTGTTCTCGAGCGAGCAGTAGTGCACGCCGAGCGACAGGCCCTCGTCGAGCGCGTATTCCAGAAGCTCGAGGCACAAAAGCTCGCTGCCCTCGATGGGCAGGCCGCCGGCGTAGCCGTAGTTGTACAGCACGGGAAACGGCGGGTTCTTCACCGCGAAGCCGCGCTTCTCGAACTCGTCCCACGAGCCCATGGGAAAGCAGAATTCCAGCAGGTTGATGCCGAACACGCCGATGCGGTCGAGCTCGCGCAGCAGCGCGCGCATCTGCGGGCCCGTGCCGGGCACCACCGGCATCTCCACCATGACGTCGGGAACGAACCGCCGCGCGAGCGCCAAGTGAGCGAGGGCTTCGTCGATATCCTCTTCCCCGTCGTCCAGCTTGATGCTCATGCGCAACTCGGTGAGGCCCGCGTCGCGCAGGGATGCGAGCACGGCCTCGTCGAGGAAGTCGCCGGCGGTGTACAGCCGCAAGTGCGCGTCGGGATGGCGCTCGTGCACGTAGGCGCAGAAGGCCACGGCCTCGTCGGCGTGCAGCAACGGCTCGCCTCCGGTGAGCCCCACGTGCGTGACCTCGCCGCACGTCGCGGCGAACGCGTCCACGTCGTCGCGCCACGCCTCGTTGAGTCGCAGGTGCTCCTCGTAGTCGGCTTGGTTGGCGTTGAAGCAGAAGTAGCAGGATCGGTTGCAGGCGAGCGACAGGAAGAACGTCTTGCTGCCCCGCCCGCCCGTGCACGCCACGCAGGCCGACGACAACGCGCCGCACACGATGCTCGCGTCGCCGTTGCGGAACCGCGCGCCTTTCGCGCGCAGCCGCTCCTTCGCCAGGCGCTCGGTCGCGCTCACGGCATCGCGCGCGCCCACGCGAATGCCCCAGGCGGCAAGTTGGTCGAGAAAGTCGGCCTCGATGCTGGCGTACTCGTCGAGCCACGCGCGCAGCGTCGGCCGTGCCTCAAGCAGATGGTCCATCGTCCCTACCCCCGTCGTCGCGCCCGGCGCGTCTCGGCGCGCCGCCCCGTTTCAACCGATTGTACAACGGCGCCGCGTGCACGGCCACGTGCACGAGCAAAAGGGCCAGCAACACCTTCGCCGCGATGGCGTGGAGGGGCGCCCACACGAAGTATCCGTCGACGTACAGGCCGAACGCGTGCAGCACCGTGCCCGACACGCCGAGACCCGACACCGTCACCGTCATGAACGCGAGCAGCAACGCGCAGTCGAGCGCGAAGTTGCCCCACCGACCAGGCGATACGCGCGCACCGGCAGGCCGAATCGTGCCCGCCACCCACGCGCCGTGCGCCGCACCGTGCACGAGGAACACCGCGAACACGCCCACGCCCAGCCACTCGTGCACGGGCACGCCCGTGAACCCCGGCAGCGCAGCGAGCGCGTACGCCGCCAGCGCCACGGCATCGATCGCCAGCAATCGCTTCATCCGCTTGCCCTCCTACAGCTTCCGCACGACGAGCACGAGGGCCACCACGATGACCACCGGCGCCATGATCCACACGTTGAGGCTCGAATCGCTCGGACGGTTGTAGCGCGTCACGAGCGTGTCCCACGCATGGCACGCCACCGACGAGCACGAGGCCTCGGGGCACGACATCTCATGCACGCCATCGGGCTCGGGCACGGCCTCGTAGCCGTGGCACGACCCCGACGCGCAGCCCACGGCCGGGCACGCAGAGTCGGCTGCAATGGGCTGCGGCAGCCCCACGGAAGGGCTCGAAGCCGCGCCCGCTGCGAACACGGCCAGGCCCGCCACCAGGAACACCGCGAGCGTCACCAGCGTGTACTTCACCGTCGATCCCATTGCCTCACCAGCCCTTCCCTTCCGTCAGACGCCGCTCATACGACGAACGGGACGCCCGATGAGGAGGAGGGCGTCCCGTTCGCTGAGGAGGATGCGGCTAGTGCGACTCGGGCACGGGACGCAGCGGCAGGTACTTCAGCCCCAGCAGCAGCGCGAGCGCCCCCAGGCCGAACACCCCCAGCACGATGCCGAACTCGATGGGCGACGGGAAGTACACCATCGACCCGCCGAGGGCGTGCGTGGCCGCGCCCGCCTCGGTGAGGCCCGACCCGCTCATGACGGCCGGGTAGTCGAGGTTCGGCAGCTGGAAGCCGCCCACGAGCAGCTGCACGCGCTTGCAGAAGATGGCGGCGATGGCCGCGAGCGACGCGGCGACGATCAGGCCGTTCCGGCGCAGGGCGGGCACGAAGGCCACGACGGCCGCGAAGGCGCAGAGCACGATCTCGGCCCAGAAGAACGGCGCGAGCGCGCCCGAGGTCAGCATGGCAACCACGTCGGCGCCCTCGCCGCCCGGGAAGCCCTCGGTCAAGAGGTCGCAGCCGAAGAAGTACAGGTCCACCATCACGAACACGCCCAGCAGCTTGAGCATCTTCACCACGTTCTCCTGGCCGAGCTCGAGGTAGCCCGCCCGGCGAAGCGCGATCACCGCCACGAGCACGAGCGCCACGCCGCACACGAGGGCGCTCGACACGAACCAGGGGGCCAGAAGCGCCGTGTGCCACATGGCGCGGCCCGCCTGCAGGCCGAAGATCCACGCGGTGACGGAGTGCACGAGCACGGCCGTGACCAGCGCGATCACCGAGATGAGGCGCAGCGAGCGCTCGCTGGCCCTCCCCGCCTCGAAACGGACGGTGGCCCACAGGTACACGACGGACAGGACGAGGTACACCGCCAGCACGACGATGTCCCACATGAGCGGGCTCGACAGGTTCGAGTACGCGAACAGCTCCCACAGGCGCAAGGGCTGCCCGAGGTCGATGACCACGAAGCCGATGGCCAGCACCGTGCAGCAGACGGAGGTCCACACGGCGATCTTCGAGATGCCGCCGAAGCCCGCGACGCCGAAGGCGCGCGGCACCGAGCTGATGATGAGGCCGCCGGCCGACAGGCCCACGAGGAACATGAACATGGTGATGTACAGGCCCCAGGAATCGAGGTTGCGCATGTTCGTGAGCGCGAGGCCCTGGGAGAGCTGGAGCATCCACAGGCCGATGCCGGCCGCCGCGACGACGGCCGCCGCCGCGATGGCGATGTTCATTCCGCGCCCGCCGAACCGCGCGGCAGGGGCTTTCTCGGCCGCAGGGGCCTGGGGCGGTTGAACCGCCGATACGTTCTCAGACATGATGTTCTCCTTGTCCCTACACAAGATAGTAGACGGACGGCCGGGTTCCCTCGCTGGGAAGCAGCTGCATGTACTCGCGCTCGCTCACAAGCTTCGAGATGTCGGAGGCAGGATCGTCAAGATCGCCGAAGTGACGGGCGCGCGCCGGGCACAGGTCCATGCAGGCGGGCACTTCGCCGCGCGCTTGGCGCTGATAGCAGAACGTGCACTTCTCCACCGTGTGCTTTTGATGCTTCGCCACATCGACGTCGCCCACGGCGAAGTCCACGCTGTAGGCCGGCTCCTCCCAGTTGAACGACCGCACGCCCGTGTACGGGCAGGCCGCCATGCACATGCGGCAGCCGATGCACTTGTCGTAATCCTGGCGCACGATGCCCGTCTCGGGGTCCTTGTACGTGGCGCCCACCGGGCATACCTTCACGCAGGCCGGGTTCTCGCAGTGCTGGCAGCTCACGGTGAGGTACTTCATGGACACGTTGGGGAAGATGCCCGCGGGCGTATCGATCTCGTCGCCGCCGTCGGTGAGCACGCGCGTCCACCAGGTGTCGTTGGGCAGGTTGTTGACCATTTTGCAGGCCATCGAGCAAGCGTTGCATCCCACGCAGCGCTTGGTGTCTATCGCCATTCCGTAATGCATGATTCGCACCCCTTACTGGTACTTCTCGACTTCGCACAGGAAGTCGTAGAATGCGCTGTTCGAGCAGAAATCGTTCATGACGACGCTGGTCAGATCCTGCGTGTGACCTTCGACGTATTGGTCGGCCTGGAACCCGTGCGGAATCGAGACGACGCCCGGCTTGATGCCTTCGGTGACGAGCACCTTGAGCACCGCGGAGCCGTGGTCGTTGAACACGCGCACGAGGTCGCCCTGCTCGATGCCGCGCTCCTTCGCATCGGCGGCGTTGAGCTTGAGCAGCGGCTCGGGCTCGAGTTCGCGCAGCCACGGCGTGTAGGCGCACTGCGAATGCACGTGGTACTTTGCATGCTGGCTGCAGCCGAACAGGGGGTACTTGTCGCGCAGCGGGTTGTCCCAGTAGGACTCGTGAGCGTTCTCGTAGTACGGCATGCGCTCGTAGTCGGCTACCTGTTGGCCGAAGTTGTTGCGCGGCATCGGCTTTTCGAGGTAGTACTGCAGACGCTGCGTGGCCGTGGCCTTGAACGTGTCGATCTTGGAGTCCTCGGTGAACGAGAAGTTGCGTCCCAGCTTGTTGTCGGCGAAGGCGTCGTAGCCGCCGCCGGCCGCGAGGTTCGTCTCGGTGTCGAGCACGAGGCGCAGCAGCTCCTCGTCGCTCTGGGCGTAGATCTTATCCATGCCCAGCTTGCCCGCGATGGCGCGCAGGATTTCCAGGTCGGTCTTCGACTCGTACAGCGGATCGATGGCCTTGTGGTAGAACGTGGGGTACGGCGTGGAGCAGATGGGATCGAAGTCCTCGGTCTCGTAGGCGTGCGGGATGGGCAGCACGATATCGGCCCACTGCGCGGTGTCGGTCATGGACGTGTCGGCGCACACGACGAAGTCGACCTTCTTCACGGCCTCGATGAGATCCTGACGTCCCGACTCGCACGACAGCATGTTGCCGTTGCAGCACCACAGCACGCGGATGGTCAGGTCTTTCTGGCCCCACTTCCCCGTTTCCATGATCTGCGGGAGGTACATGCCCGTGATGTTGTCGCCGGCCTGCCCCATGAAGTACGCCTTCATGTTCACCGGGTACATGCCGCAGGTGCCGCGCGTCATCATGGCGCCCGGCTTGCCGGCGTTGCCGGTGAGGGCGGCGATGAACGCGAGGTTCTTGAAGTTGTGGTGCGAGTTCACGTGGTGGCCGAGACCCTGGAAGGTGAGCACGGCGACGGGGCCTTCGGTGGCGTAGACGCGCGCGAGCTCCTCGATGGTTTCGGCCGGCAGGTCGCAGATGTCCGCGGCCTTTTGCACGGTGTACTCCGCGATGCCGTCCTTCACCTTCTGGTACACCGTCTGCACCTTGATGCCGGCGGCTTCGTACTGGCCGAGCAGCGCGGGGTCGACGGCGGTGGCGGCCGGCGCGGGTGCATCCGTGGACGCGTCCCACACCACGTTGAGGTCGATGACGGTGGGCTGCCCCGTCTGCGGGTTCACAGGGCCTTCCGTGGGTTCGACGCCCAGGTCGCTCATGCGCAGGTAGGTGCCGTCCTCCTTGACGAGGAAGGGCGAGACGGTCTTCTGCTTCATGAACGCCTCGTCGACCAGGTCGTTGTCGATGATCCAGTTCGCCATGGCCAGCATGAGCGCGCCGTCGGTGCCGGGGCGGATGGGCACGTACACATCCGAGTGCATGGCCGAGGCCGTGAACTGCGGGTCGATGGTGATGAGCTTGGCGCCCTTCTCGCGCGCCTCGCACACGAACTGCCAGTCGTGCACGTACGCCTCGGCGGGATTGCCGCCCCAGGCCATGATGGTTTTCGCGTTCACGATGTCGGTGGCGTCGTTGCCGCTGACGCCGAGCAGCGTGGACTGCTCGTAGATTTGCGCCTGGTCGGCGCCCGCACCCAGCACCGTCGCGCCGAGCGCGGTGATGAAGCGGCCGTAGCCGACGGACATGTAGCCGGCCATGGCGCCGTTGAGCACGCCGTACGATCCGTACGACGACCACACGCCGATGGACGATCCTCCGTAGTCCTTCACGGCCGCGCCTATTTTGCCGGCGATGGTGTCGATGGCCTCGTCCCACTCGATGCGCTCCCACTCGCCGGCACCGCGTTCGCCCACGCGCTTGAGCGGGTACTTCAGCCGATCGGGATCGTAGATGCGCTGGGGCTGGGTGTAGCCCTTCACGCAGAAACGGCGGCGCACGTTGTCGTCGCCGGGAAGCTCGCTCGATGCGACGCGCACGACCTTGCCCTCGCGGACAACCACCTGCGTCGGGCACTTGCTGCCGCAGTTGCCGCGGCATGAGCTGCGAAACACCTGCTCGGTCTCGGTTGCCGCCGCGCCTTCCGCATGCGCCTCGCCCGCCGCGAGCGTGCTGAGCGCCATGCCCGAACCGGCCGCCGCTGCGACGCCCGCCACGGCCCCCGTCGTCTTGAGAAAGCTCCTTCGGGTGAGTCCACCGCTCGGACCATTCGTCTGTGACATCCCTCGTCCTCCACTCTTCGCAAAAAAGAATGCTCCGGGAAGAGTAAGGCCTCCTGCGCGTGCCGCACCTGGAGCCGCGCGCATTCCCCTCTTCCCCCATAAAAGCGATCGGCCGATCGTGTGGCTTCATTCTGCCATACGTCACTATGATTATCAATAACAATGTATGACAGAGTATGACACGAGATTATTCTATTTTTTGGATAAAGCGTTTGATCAGGGAATATTCCGGGGCGCTTGGGGCTCGCCGCCTGTCTTATGCGTCCTTGTCCGCCGGGTTCGCACCGAAGCCTTCGCTGAAGGCGCTCGGGATGACGAGGGTGCCGCCCGACTTCTCCACGCTCTCGTAAGCGAGGTGCATCGTGCGTAGCTTCATGGCGTTCTCGTTGCCGTCGTAGGCCACCGACGCATCGGCCAGCATGTCGGAGATGTCCTTCTCGGCCTCGGCCAGCACCATGCGGGCGTTCTTCTTGCGCTCGGCGATGGCCTCGAGCGACATGGCCTCCTGCAGCTCCTTCGGCACCACGATGTCGCGCACTTCCACGTCGATGATGTCGATGCCCCACGGGCTGAGCTTCTCCTCGATGGCGTCCTTGAGCTCGGCGTCCAGCTGATCGCGCCGCATGGCAACCTCGGCCACGGTGGCGCGGCCGATGGCCTTGCGCATGGCGGTTTGCGCCACCCACGCCACGGCCGTCGAGTAGTCCTCCACCTCGACGCACGCCTTCTTCGCGCTGAACACCATCCAGAACAGCACGGCGTCAACGTTGATGGGCACGAGGTCGCTCGTGAGCGTCTCCTCGGCGCCGAAGTACGTGGTGGCCACGCGCTGATCGACGCGCAGCGTGTAGAACTCGATGATGGGCCAGGTGAACACCACGCCGGGGCCGGCCACGCGATTGAAGCGGCCCAGGCGCAGCACGACGGCCTTCTCCCATTCCAGCACGATGTGGATGGACGAGGCCACGAGCCACCCCACAAGGACGGCCACGATGAGCGCCGCCACGCCGATGCCGCCAAGCGCGAGCTGCGCCACGAGCAGCACGGCCGCGAACCCGAGCGCGAACAGCACGATGGCGAACACCACGGCGCCGTTGCGCGAGCTGCGGCGGCGGCCCGTGTCGAAGCCGAACTCGGTGGACCCCTGCCCCGCCTGCGTGAAGGCGGAAGCGGCGACGCGATCGCCCCGTTGCGTTGTGCTGCGCTTCATCGTGCTCCCCTTATCCGCGGACCTGCGCGCCCGCTACCCTTGTACCCGTTTCGATTTCGCCTCGGCGAGGCTCTTCGAGAACTGCTCCTCCACGTCCTCGAGCGACATGCCCAGCTCGAAGCAGCGTTTGAGGTATTCGCTCGTGATGATCTCGGCCGTCGAGGCGATGTTGACGCCCGGCTTGTCGCTCACGTCGTTGACGAACGCGCCCTGCCGGCGCTTCGATTGGATGTAGCCGTCCTGCTCGAGGCTCATGTACACCTTGCTCACCGTGTTGTAGTTCACCTCGACGTCGGCCGCGAGGCCGCGCACGGTGGGCAGCTGATCGCCCGGCAGGTAGTACCCCGAGGTGATGAGGTAGATGAACCGGTTCTTCAGCTGCAGCCAGATGGGGATGCTGCTTTTCTCGTCGATCTCGAACAATGCTGCGGAGGTGACGGTTTCCTTGTCGCTCACGTGCGTACTTCCCGCTCTCATATATGGACGCTTTCGAACGGTATTGTAAACGATGAGCCGGCCGGTTGGGCTGCGGGCATGGCTGCGAGGTTGAGGGTGTGCTCGACGGGTTCGAGGGCGAGCGCGCGATGGTCGGCGGCTTCGACGATGCTGTAGCGCAGGCAGAAGGCGCCGACGAGCACGAGCGCGGCGACGATGGCAACCGCGACGGCCGGGCAGCGCGCGCTGCACAGGGCGACGGCCTCGAGCGCGAGCGGCAGCACGAGGCCGCACACGACGAAGCCGAACCACCAGGCGGCAGCCGTCGCGTCGCCGGTGAGCAGCGTATCGAGCGCGGCGGGCGCGCCCGGCCGGTCGCTTGCCCCGTGGAGGAGCACGAACGCCGCCGTGCAGGCCAGCTCGACCGCGATGATGACGGCGTCGAGGGCCATCAGGCGATGTACCACGCGCGCCGCCGGGGCGTCGAGGCCCGTGAACGGCGCGGCAAAGAACAGGATGGCGAGGCCGCTCGAGCACGAGGACAGCAGGAACAACACGGGGATGAGCGGCGACGACCACAGCGGCACGCCGCCGACGGTACCGAGCAGTAGGCCCGTGTACAGCATGACGACGACGGCGAGCACGATGGCCGCCGCCTCGGCCGCAACCACCGCGCGGCGCGGGACGAATGGCAGGTAGAAGAATCTGACGGCGGCGGCGAAGGCCGCAAGGACGGCGAGAGCCGCGAGCGCGTAGGAGCCGAGCGTGAGCAGCGTGGGGTGCGGATCGAGGAACAGGGCGAAGGCCCGGTCGACGCGCCCGAGATCGAGCACGAGGCTGATCATGCCCACGACGAGGCAGACGAAGCCGACGGCGAACCCGGCGTCGACCGCCCGCGCGAGCGGGCGCACCGAGGGGCCGGCGACTGAGCAGGTGGCGGCGTGGGGCCGCTGGGTCGCGAGGAGGTCGAGCGCCGAGCACGCCGCGATGGCGCCCGCGCCGGCGCCGCCGAGGAACAGGTAGAACACGGCGAGCGCTCCGAACATATCCCCTCCCCCGGCCGACTTGCTGGTGCGACGCGCGGACGCGCCGGTGCGATCGCATCAGTATGCCATAAAACGCGCCTCCTGCATATGACACGGTGTCATATGCAGGAGCACAGCGGGTCGAAATGGCAAGAAATGACGCGATTGCGGCCTTGCCCGGCGTATCGGCGCGGTGCGAGATCACGCGACCTGGGGCTATGCGGGCGCGCCTTGCGCGTTCAGGTGCCGAAGCGACCGAAATCGGCCGCATTCGGCCCGCGAGGGACGCAATCGCGTCATTTCTTGCCACGTTGCGGGCCCGGGAGCGTCACCCGCGCTCGACGACGGCGGCGAGCAGGCGCGCGGCGGCGCCGTAGAAGGGGGCGCGGGCCTCGGCGCGCACGGCCGCGGCGAAGGCGGGCATCCATCGCCGGGCGTGGGCGTCGAGGAAGGCGGCGTAGGCCGCCTGCGGGGAGCCGCCGGGCAGGGCCGCGCCGCA
>NZ_PPTT01000053.1 GCF_003339815.1 Eggerthella sinensis | reverse complement strand
GGGGGGGGGCTGTCATCGCGGGGATCGGCGGTGCTCACGTTCTGCGTGTGCTACGTACCGCTGTTTTCCATCGGCCTCGTGATGGGCGGGGCGGCCATTCCGTCGAACGCGCCCGACGCCTTGTGGGAAAGCAACATGTGGGTGCTGCTCATCGCCATCTTCGCGTACGACATCCGCGATTCGGTGTATGCCATCAGGGGGTTGGCCGTGGGGCTCATGTTCGAGGCGATGTGCATCGGACAGCTGATCGCGCGCGTGTCGACGCTGGGGCTGTCGACGTGTCCGTTCGTGGTGATGGGCGGCCTGACGGCGCTCTACGGCATGAGCGTATGGCGGCAGCTGGCGCGGTCGGTGCCGAAGAAGCGGGCGCGGGTCGAGGCGGCGGAGCCGACGGCGGCGGAGGCGCCGCAGGCGGGACAGGAGACGGGGGCGGACGAGGGGATGCCGTCGGAGATGCGGGCGTACTGCCAAAAGCTGGCTGCGGAGAACGGCCTCACGCCGCGCGAAGAGGAGATTCTCGAGCTCATTGCGCTGGGGCGCAGCGCGAAGTACATCGCCGACGACCTGACGATTTCCCACAACACGACGCGCACGCACATCAAGCACGTGTACGAGAAGCTGAACATCCACTCGAAGCAGGAGCTGCTCGACCTCGTGCTGTACGGCTCGGGCTTGCTGTGAGGCGCAGCGGCCCGTCGCGGAGGGGGTGCGACGGGCCGCTGCAGGGAGGGAGGACGGGCGCGGCGGTTAGCCGAGGAACGCCGCCACCGACTTGCCGCATTCGCGGCCGAGCGTGATGGCGAATCCGAGGCTGACGCCCGGGATGGGTGTGATGTACTCGTAGCCGAAGCGGCGGCCGCAGTCGTTGCCGGACACGTACAGGCCGGGGATGGGCTCGAAGTTCTCGTCGAGCGCGTTCTGCTCGCCGTCGGTGATGATACCGCCGCAGGTGACCATCGTCTCGCCGAGCTCGGGGTCGAACGTGCAGGCGTAGAACGGCGCTTCGTTGACGGGGAACAGCACGGCGGCGTCGCGACCGAACTGCTGGTCGGCACCGGCCTCGCAGTAGGCGTTGTAGTTCTCGATGGTCTCGATGAAGTTCGTGACGGCTTCGCCCTCGAGGCCCATCTGCTTCGCGAGGCCCTCGAGCGTGTCGTCGGCGATGAAGTCGATGGAGGTCACCGGGCCCATGCCGCCCTTGTCGTCCTCGGCCGCCGCGGGTTCCTCGTAGGTGCCCTTGAAGATGGCGTAGGCCTTATCGAGCGATTCCTGGAGCGAGGCGATGTTCTCGTCGGTGGCCGTAAAGCCGGCATGCTGGGGGATGGTGTACTGGCGGTACTGCGGGAAGTTCGCGTCGAGCACGGCGAACTTCGTCTTGCGGCTGCGGTAGATGGTGGCGAGGCCGCGCTGCTCGGAGGTGGGGTAGTACTCGTTGCAGAAGCGCTTGCCGTTCTCGTCGATCCACACGGCCTGGGGCAGGCAGTTCATCTTGCCGGGCACCGAGAGGCCCTTCATGTTCATGCCGGGGATGGGGCACGTTTCGAGGTGCGCGCCGGCCCAATGCGCCATCTGCACGCCGCGGCCGTCGTTCGCCGACATCGACGAGAGCTGCTCGTCGCCCACGAGGGCGCCGGCCATGTCGGGGATGAGGTCGGCCATCATCTCGGGGTTGCCGCCGAAGCCGCCGCAGGCGATGACCACGGCCTTGCAGGTGAACTTGAGGTTGCCCTCGGCGTTCTTCGCCACGAGGCCGGCCACCTTGTCGCCGTCCTTGACGACGTAGAGGGCTTCGGTGCCGAACAGGAACTCGGCGCCCGCCGCTTGGGCGGCTTTGCGGTTGTACTCGTGGATTTTCGTCTGGTTGCAGTCGCCGTAGAAGCTGCACACGCTCGGCCAGAACTTGATGGCGCCGAGGTGGTCCATCTGGTGCTCGGTGGGCGGGAAGAACGCGGTGGTCATGGTGGCGAGATCGTCGTCGGTGAGGTCGGAGAGGTACCAGTCCATGTTCGCGCCGGAATTCTGCGCGTACTTCATGACGAGCTCTTGGTTCGGATAGTTGCCCGTGATGGTCATCCAGTTTTGGAAGAACTCCACCGGGTCGATCTCGGGGACGCCGCGCTCTTTGAGGATGCTCGCGTTGAGCGTGCCGGCCTCGTTGCCGACGGCCGCGTACGTGTCCTCGGGCTGCTTTTCCACGAGGATGACCTTCTTGCCCTGCTCGGCGAGCTCGCGGCATGCGGTGATGCCGGCGAAGCCGTGGCCGCAGACGACCACGTCGCAGTCGTACTCCTTCGCGAAGTCGGTGACCTCGGCCGGCGGGGTCTTCCAGCTTGACGCGTCCGCGCTTGCGGTGCTCTTGCTTTCCCCGGCGTCGGCCGTGTTCGCCTGCGGCGAGCAGCCGGCGAGGCCCGCCGTGGCGGCGACGGCCGCGGTTGCTCCCAGACCTAAAAACGCACGGCGCGAAAATTCGATGCTTCCCATGGTTCCTCCCTTGCTCCTTGGTTGGTGCTGCTTGCTGACGGTTGGTGCGATGACGCGATGGTGCGGGTGCCCGGCGGGTGCGAAGCGTCGTGCCGGGCGTCTGGAATGCATGCTAGGCGGCGCGCCCGGCCGGCGTAATCGCGGCGATGGGGGATTTCGCGCCGCGACCCCTCACGGAAATGGGGTAGATGCGAGAAACCGCAGGTAGACGGTTCGATATAAGAGGATAGCGTCTGCGCTGCATGCGGTATACTGAGCGCAAGGGAAGGACGCGACGGGGAGAAGGAGGGGCTCGCATGCGCCTTTCGCAGGACTTCAAACTTGAATCGCTGTTGTTCGTGGCGTTTTTCGCCACGCTGCCGCTCTATTCTCCGAACCTCGTGATGTTCCACGACCTGCTGAGCGGGTCGGAGGCGTTCATGCCGCCGTTCGTGAACGCGATGATGGTGACCGCCGTGGCTGCGGGCTTGGCGGTGGCGCTCGTGTCCTCGCGCACGGGCGTTGCCGCGTTCGTGCGGCTCCCCGCGGTGTTGGCGAGCGCCGCGTGCTACCTTGCCGGGTTCGGGCTGTTCGCGCTCACCTTGGGCGTTGACGGGTTCGGTTCCGCTGGGTTGGCCATGGCGGCGGGCATTGCCGTGTCGCTGGGCGTGGTGCCGCTGTGCGTTGCTTGGGGGACGTACCTGTCGATGCTCGACCTGCGGCAGGCGCTCCTGTCGTTCTCGCTCATGATAGGGATGGCGTCGCTGGTGGAGCTGCTGCTGTCGGCGGTGGAGATACGGGTGGGGCTGGTGGCGTTCGGGTTGCTGCTGGTGCTGGGCGTGGTGCTGCCGTGCTGGAAGGCTGCGCGCGGAGCGCTCGCTCGCATCGCGAGCGAAACGGGCGGTGGCGAGGATCGGGAGTTGGAGCGCTTTGCGAGCGCGGCGGCGGGCGCGCGCGATCGCGCGGGGTTGGCGCGCAGCGTGCGCGGGATGGCGTCGGTGCTGGCCATGCCGTTCATCGGGCTGCTCGTGTTCGCCTTCGTCATGGGCGTGCGCAAGTTCTTGGTGTTCGACCTGTTCTACGTCGAGGCGCTCGGCGGCATCGTGGCGGCCCTCGCGGTGCTGCCGCTGTGCCTCGTGAAGACGGAGCGGCCGCTGCTGTCGCTCATCTACCAGGTGCTGTTGCCGCTGTTCGCGCTTGTGCTCGTGGTGCTGAACAGCTTTCCGGTGGGCACGGTGCTGCAATGGCTGGCGGCGACGTTCTCCTACGTGTTCTACGGCGTGGTGGGCATTTTGGCGCTGGCAAGCCTGTGCGCGATGGCCCATGCGCGCGAGTTTCCGCCGACGCTCATCTACGGGTTGACGGTGGCGGGTTTCGCGCTCGCGTCGTTCTGCGGCATCATGTGCGGCGGGCTGCCGCCGTTCGAAGATCAGCAGGGCGGGCCGATCCTGCTCGTGGTGAGCACGGTGTACTTCGCCTTCCTCGTGGCGGCGCCGCTGCTGGCGGCGTGGCGACGCGAGGGGCGCGACGGCGGTTTGGAGCCGCGCGAGCGGGCTTCGGGCGATGCCTCCTCGCAGCTGCAGCAGCAGTGCGAGCGCGTGGCAGGCGAACGCGGGCTTTCCCCGCGCGAGACCGAGATCCTCGCGTATCTGGGGCGCGGCCACGGCATCGCTTTCGTAGCGAACACGCTGGTCATTTCCGAAAGCACGGTGCGCACCCACGTGAAGAGCATCTACCGCAAGCTGGAGGTCTCGTCGCGCGAAGAGCTGCTCGCGCTGATCGACGAAGAGTGAGCTTGGCGTTGGTGCGAAGGCGGTGGCGTTGCGGCGCTGTTTCATGTATGCTGCATGTAAAATGCAGGACACGAAAGGAGTCGCTATGCCCGCTTTGCAGGTACGAGATTTCCCCGACGAGCTGTACGAGCAGCTGAAAGCGTACGCCGCGAGCCAGCATCGCAGCGTGGCGCAGCAGACCATCGTGGCGGTGGAGCAGATGCTCGAGGCGGCCGACGCGCAGCACTATGGGGACGGCCGGGAGCTGCGCCGCGCCGTGCGTCCGATCTCCGATTTCGACACCGAGGAAGAGCGCGCTGCCCGTATCGAGAAGCGCAAGAAGCTGTTCGCGCGGATTGAGAAATTGCCGAAGTTCGAGCTGCCTGATGGTTTTCCCAGCACGGCAGAATTGATTCGGCAGGGTCATGAAGAGCGTGATCGACGTACACTCGGTGCTGTAGGATTCGACGATGGATACGGGGAGGTGATTACCCGATGATCGTTCTCGATGCGAGCGCTGCAGTCGACATGGCGCGCAAAACTCCGGAGGGGTTGGCGCTGAGTCGGCTTTTGCTCGATGGGGAAGAAGTGATCACCCATGGATTGTTTTCCTCGGAGGTTTGCAACGCGTTCTGGAAATACGGGCATGTAGGGGGACTTTCCAAGGAGGAGGTGCAAGCTTTCTCCAAAGAAGCAATAAGCCTCGTCGACCGGGTTTGCGATACGGATGATCTTCTCTGCGAAGCGCTGTCCGAGGCCATACGCCTCGATCATCCGGTGTGCGATATGCTCTATTTCGTGCTCGCGCGGCGTAATGCGGCGACGTTGTTCACGTTGGACGAGCGTTTGCGGAAGCTGTGCTTGGACAACGGGGTGAACTGCGTTGCTTTGGACGACGAGTTCTAGAGGAGCGCATTTTGCATGAAGCGATGCGCGCGGGAGCGTGCATTATACGTGCAATGCAGTACAATGACTAGGTTTGAGTAACGTCTGTGCGGCTCGGGAGGGTCGGCAGATGCAGATAGCAGTGCTGAGGAGCAAGGAACCAACGTTATGACGGACTTCATGAACGAATACTGCATGCACACTGCCACGTGCGGCGAGCTGCGCAAAAGCGATGTGGGCCGCGAGGTCGTGCTCACGGGCTGGGCGTGGCACAACCGCGACCATGGCGGTCTCATCTTCATCGACCTGCGCGACCGCGCGGGCTACACGCAGGTGGTCGTCGACCCCGACTGCGTGAGCGCCGACGACTTCGCGAAGGCCGAGCATCTGGGCCGCGAGTACGTGCTGAAAATCGCGGGCACGGTGCGCGATCGCGGTGCGGACGCCGTGAACCCGAATATGGCCACGGGCGAGATCGAAGTGCTGGCGAAGTCGGTCGAGGTCCTCAACACGAGCGTGACCCCGCCGTTCTCCATCGAGGACGGCATCGAGACGGACGAGACCACGCGCATGAAGTGGCGCTACCTCGATATCCGCCGCCCTGAGATGTTCGAGGCCCTGCACCTGCGCCACAAGGTGGCTCAGGCCATGCGCTCGGCCCTCAACGAGCGCGGCTTCCTCGAGGTGGAGACGCCCATTCTGGCGAACTCCACGCCCGAAGGCGCGCGCGACTACATCGTGCCGAGCCGTCCGAACCCGGGCCGCTTCTACGCGCTGCCGCAGAGCCCGCAGCAGTTCAAGCAGATGCTCATGGTGGGCGGCATCGAGCGCTACTACCAGATTGCCCGTTGCTTCCGCGACGAGGACCTGCGCGCCGACCGTCAGCCTGAGTTCACGCAGGTGGACATCGAGATGGGTTTCGTGCAGGGCGAGGACGTGATGAACCTCATGGAGGACGTCATGGCCGAGACCCTTGCCGCCGTGGGCGTCGACCATGAGTTCCCGCTGCAGCGCATGCAGTATTCCGAGGCCATGGAGCGTTTCGGCAACGATCGGCCCGACACGCGCTTCGGCATGGAGCTGCACGACATCACCGATATCGTGAAGGACACGGGCTTCAAGGTGTTCTCGAGCGTGGCGCAGTCCGGCGGCAAGGTGGCCGCCATCAACGCGAAGGGCGCGGGCGACTGGAGCCGCGGCGACGTTGAGAAGCTGGCCGACATCGCGGCCGAGAACGGCGCGAAGGGCATGGCCTGGATCGCGTTCACGACCGACGGCAAGGAGAAGAGCCCCATCATCAAGTTCTTCAGCGACGAGGAGTTCGCCGCGCTGAAGGAGGCCATGGACGTGGAGCCGGGCGACCTGCTGCTGTTCGCCGCCGACAAGCCCGAGGTTGCCAACGCCGTGCTGAGCGCGCTGCGCCTGCACATGGCCGAGGCGCTGAACGTGCCGCGCGAGGGCCATCAGCTGCTGTGGGTGGTGAACTTCCCCATGTTCAAGTACGACGAGGACGAGAAGAAGTACGCCGCCGAGCACCATCCGTTCACGCACGTGCTCGACGAGGACGTGGACAAGATCGAGAGCGCGCCGCTCGAGTGCGGCAGCTACTCGTACGACCTGGTCATGGACGGCTTCGAAGTGGGCGGCGGCACCATCCGTATCCACAACGCCGAGGAGCAGCGCCGCGTGCTGCGCGTGTGCGGCCTCACCGACGAGGAGATCGAGGAGAAGTTCGGCCACCTCATCCACGCGCTTGAGCTGGGCGCACCGCCGCACGGCGGCATCGCGCTCGGCCTCGACCGCCTGATCATGCTGCTGGGCGGCAAGGCGTCCATCCGCGACGTCATCGCCTTCCCGAAGACGTCGAGTGCAAGCGACCCGATGACGGGCTCTCCGAGCGCCGTCACCGGCCGTCAGCTCAAGGATGTGAACCTGCGCACGCTGTAGCGGCGCTTGACACACCGCATGATGGTACGAAGCCCGCCGAATTCGGCGGGCTTCTTCGTTAGGCGAGGTCTTCGCGGGCGGCGAAGACGGTTGCGGCGAGGGCGGTGAGTGCGTCGGCGTTTTCGGACGAATAGGGCGCGCTGCTCATGAGGCAGAGGAGGTAGGTGCGCCCGTCGACGGTCACGATGCCGGCGTCGTTGATGCCGCAGTACGCGGGGTCGTCGTCGGCGTACCATCCGGCCTTGTCTTGCACGACGACGCGCTGGGGCGCGAGGGCGTCGCGGATGAACGACGTTTCGGTCTGCTGAAGCAGCGCGCCGAGCCAGGCGGCCGACGGCGCGTCGCTTGCGAGGTACGCGGCGGCGTGCAGCCACAGCAGCCCCGCTTCCCGTGTGTGGTAGGTGGGGTACCAGTCGTCGGCGAGCGATGCGGAAAATCCCTGATCGGCAAGGTATGCGGGGAATTCAGCATCGTAGTTCGCGCGGAGGATGCGGTAGGAGTCGTTGTCGGAGGCGGTGATGCTGTCCTCGATGAGCATCCCGAGGGGGTACGAGGCGAGGTCGTCGTACCGGTACGTGCCGGCGGGGTCCATGAACGCGGTAGCGGCGTATTCGGGGCACGGGGTGTCGAGCGTTGCGTGCTCCGTGTCGAGCTGGGTTTCGCAGAGGTAGAGCGCGTAGAGGGCTTTGAACGCACTGGCGCCGTACGAGGCGGCGTCGAGGTTGCTGGCAAGGCCGCGACCCGTTTCGAGGTCGAGCAGCAGGTAGCCGACGTTCCAACCGCCCTCGGCAAGCGGAGCGCAGGCGGTTTGCAGGGCGGCGGCGGTTTCGTCGGCGAGGACGGGCGACGCGTCGACGCTCGCGGCGTTCAGATTGAAGGCGAAGGGCTCCTGCTGAGAGGGGAGCGCCGCGATATCGGCGGCGGTGGGGGCGTAGGGTTCGCGCTCGATAGGAGCTGCGGGTGCGGGCAGGTTGCATGCGCGTGCCGCGTCGTCGAGCGCGCTGGCGAACGACGGGGCGAGTGCGTCGTCGTTCGCGTAGGAGGGCGCTTCGGCATGTTGGGCGGCGACGAGGGCGAGCGCTGCAAGCGTCGCGACGAGGAGGGCGCCGCCGACGATGCCCGCGATGAGGGCGCGCTTCGGCCGCCGCGCGGGGATGCTATGGGATGCGTGATGGGGCAATCGTTCTCCTTGGGCGGGCGCGGTTCGCTGCGTGCGACCTCGATCGAGATTCTACCAGAAGCGCCGCGGGCGATTCCTGTGTGCTTTTGGTTGCTTCATTCGGGGAAAACGAGCACGGTTTTCCCGGTTCGTATATACTAATGCTTCGCATGCTTGAGCATGTTGTACGAGTATCTCGGATGGGCCGGGGCGGCGCCATGTTCCGAACCTGGTCAGGTCCGGGAGGAAGCAGCCATAAGGGACCGCTGGCGAGCGCCCCTGCCTATCCGGGATACTTTTGTGTATAGAGACGCATACGGCACGTCGTGCGTGTTGAAACCGAAGGGCGTACATGGACATCATCAATTTCTTCGTCAACCTGCTCAGCGATCCTCGCGGGGCGATTGCCGGCTGGATCATCGCGCTGGGCCCGCTCTGGGTATACTCGCCGCTGTTCCTGATTGTGTTCGTAGAGACGGGCCTCGTGTTCTTCCCCTTCCTGCCGGGCGACTCGCTGCTGTTCGCGGCGGGCGTGTTCTCAGCCGACGGCGGCGGCCTCAACATCTGGGCGACGCTCATCGTGTTCTACGTGGCGGCCATCTTGGGCAACACGTCGAACTACTGGATCGCCCGCTTCTTCGGTAAGCGCATCATCGATTCCGGCAAGGTGAAGGCGCTCACGCCCGAACGCATGGAGAAGCTCGATCACTTCTTCGCGAAGTTCGGCGGGCTCACCATCGTCATCACGCGCTTCATGCCGTTCTTCCGCACGTTCGCCCCGTTCATCGCGGGCACGGGCCATATGAACTTCGGCAAGTTCACGCTGTTCAACTGCATTGGCGGCATCGCGTGGGTGAGCTTGTTCGTGCTGGTGGGGTACTTCTTCGGCGGTATTCCCATCGTGCAGGAGCACTTCGAGGTCATCGTGCTGGGCATCGTGGCGGTTTCGGTGGCGCCGGCCATCATCGGTGCGGTGAAAGCGGCGATGAACTCCCGCAAGGCGAAGAAAGCGAACGCCGAGGTCGAATAACGCGCGGGCAGCCGGAGGTTTTGGCCAAAAATGACGGCTGTGGTACATCTACGAACCCGCACCCCCTCATTTTGCGCGGCGATGAAACCTCCGAACAGGGGAAACGCAATCCGCCGCGCAAAGGAAGGGGCGCAGGATCATACGCGTTTACCGTCGATGGGTTGCTGCTGATGCTGTGAGGTCGTTTGGGGGCGTGCCGTGCGAGCGGCGCGATACCGCTATACTATGCAGAGCAGCGAGCCGCGACGGGCGCATCCGACGCTTTCCGCAGGCTGCGCACGCATGGAATGGAGGCAAGGGCACAACTCATGGCAGAAGCGCTGTATAGAAAATACCGGCCGCAAATCTTCGAAGATGTCGTTGGCCAGGAGCACATCGAACGCACGATCAAAAACGCGATCGAGCAGGACAAGGTGAGCCATGCCTACCTGTTCACGGGCCCGCGCGGCACCGGCAAGACCACGACCGCACGCCTGTTGGCGAAAGCGTTGCTGTGCGAGCACGGTCCCACGCCCGAGCCCGACGGCACCTGCGACGACTGCGTGATGATTGCGAACGGCGAGCATCCCGACGTCTACGAATTGGACGCCGCCTCGCGAACCGGCGTGGAGAACGTACGCGAGGAGATCATCGGTCGCGTGCAGTTCGCCCCCACGCGCGGGCGCTACAAGATCTATATCATCGACGAGGTGCACATGCTGTCGACGGCGGCGTTCAACGCGCTGCTGAAGACGCTTGAGGAGCCGCCGAGCCATGTGGTGTTCATCTTGGCCACCACCGATCCGCAGAAGGTGCCCGAGACTATCCACTCGCGCTGCCAGCGGTTCGATTTCCGCCGCATCTCGGCCGAGTCCATCGTGTCGCGTTTGGGTGCCATCTGCGTGTCCGAGGACGTCGAGTTCGAGGGCGAGGCGCTCGACCTCATCGCGCATCGGGCCGAAGGCGGCATGCGCAACGCGCTGACCTCGCTTGAGCAGCTCATCGCGTTCGGCGAGGGCAAGGTGACGATGGAGGTTGCCGAGCGTCTGCTGGGCTCCATCGACACGAACGACCTGGCGGAGATCGTGCGGGCCATTGGCACGCGCGATGTGGCGGCGTGCTTCTGCTGGACGGCCGAGTACGTGGAGACGGGCGCCGACCTGGCGCAGTTCACGCGCGATCTGGCCGAGCATATGCGCAACATGTACGTCATGTCGCTGGCGGGGGCCGACGTGGCCCTCGAAGTGGGCGAAACCGTGCGGCGCGAACTGGCGAGCGAGCTGCCGTTGTTCGGGCCCGATCGTCTGGCGCGGATGCTGGGCGTGTTGGGCGACTTGTCGGCCGAGCTGAAAACGTCGACGAACCCGCGTTTGTCGTTCGAGATCGCGCTCACGCGCATGGTGCGCCCCGATTCGGATTTGACGCTCGAGGCGCTCGCCGAGCGCATCGAGGCGCTGGAAAGCGGCCACTCGGCCGTGGCGCACGTGATTGGCGGCGGGGCTCCGTCGGCGGGTGCGGGGGAGCGTGCTGGGGCC
>NZ_PPTT01000052.1 GCF_003339815.1 Eggerthella sinensis | reverse complement strand
TGCAGCACATGGTGGGCTGCAACCGTTCTGGCATGGTTTTTGCTATCAACAAGGACAAGAACGCCCCGGTGTTCAAGCAGTGCGACTACGGCCTGATCGGCGACGTCAAGGATGTCTTGCCGGCGCTGACCGCTGCGCTGTAAGCTGGACACGGCGTGCTCCCCGGGCTCTCGCGAGCCCGGGGAAGCCGGTAAGGCTGTCATTCCGAGCGCTGCGGGCGGGGTGGACGCGGCATCCCCTCCTCTCCTCGACGAGACCTTCGCCAGCTCGTCGGTAGCACTCAACGCATCCCGACCGCCTCGCGCGCTCGGGATGACAGCCTCAGCGGTTCGAACGCGTGCACCTCGGCACTACTAGGAAACGGAAACGCAAGAAAGGATAGGACATGGCTGATTTCGACATCATCGTCGTGGGCAGCGGCTGCGCCGGCGCCGTGGCGGCCTACACGGCAGCGTCGGCCGGCAAGAGCGTGCTCGTCGTCGAGCGCGGCAACTTCGCCGGAGCCAAGAACATGACGGGAGGGCGCATCTACTCGCACTCCCTGAAGAAGGTGTTCCCCGACTTCGAGCAGGAGGCCCCGCTCGAGCGCAAGATCACCCACGAGCGCATGGCGTTCATGGACCCCGCGAGCCAGATGGCCATCGACTTCACGAGCCCGGAGCTGGCCGAGGAGGGCAAGGACTCCTACTCCGTCCTGCGCGCGCCCTTCGACCAGTGGCTGGCCGAGAAGGCCGAGGACGCCGGCGCCGAGTACATCTGCGGCATCGCCGTCGAGGAGCTTCTGAAGGACGAGGGCGGCAAGGTCGTCGGCGTGCGCGCCGGCGAGGACGAGATCACCGCCGAGGTGGTCATCGTGGCCGAGGGCGTGAACACGCTTCTGTGCGAGCGCAGCCTGGGCAACGCCCGCCCGAAGGCCTCCCAGATGGCCGTCGGCATCAAGGAGGTGTTCGAGCTGCCCGCCTCCCAGATCGAGGACCGCTTCCTGGTGCCCGAGGGCGAGGGCGCGGCCATGCTGTTCGTGGGCGACTGCACGCACGGCAACGTGGGCGGCGGCTTCCTGTACACGAACAAGGACTCCATCTCGCTCGGCCTCGTGGCCACCATCTCCATCGCGGCCGACGGCGCCAACGAGGTGCCGGTCTACCAGATGCTCGAGGACTTCAAGAACCATCCGGCCGTGGCCCCCATCATCAAGGGCGCGAAGCTCGTCGAGCACTCGGGCCACATGGTGCCCGAGGGCGGCTACGACATGGTGCCGCAGTACATCTTCGACGGCTGCCTCGTGGCGGGCGAGTCGGCGGGGCTGTGCATGAACATGGGCTACCAGGTGCGCGGCATGGACTTCGCGGTGGCGTCGGGCCAGATGGCGGGACAAGCTGCCGTGAAGGCGCTCGACGCGGGCGACACGAGCGCCGCGGGCCTCGCCTCCTACAAGCAGGCCATGGAGGACTCCTTCGTCATCAAGGACCTCGCGACGTTCCGCAAGTGGCCGCACACCATGGAGGGCTGGTCGAGCATGTTCACCGACTACCCGGTCATGGTGAAGGAGATCTTCAACGCCATGTTCAGCGTGGACGGCGAGCCGCAGAAGCCGCTCATGAAGCGCATGATGCCCATCGTGAAGCAGCGCGGCCTGTTCAAGCTGGCCGGCGAAGTGAGGAAGGCGGTGAAGTCGCTGTGAGCAAGGTGAGAGAGATCACGGTCAACGTCGACGAGTTCCTGGCGCTCGACAAGTACGAGGTGGACGAGGAGAACGCCCACATCGAGCTGGTGGAGGACCCCGACACCGAGGAGTTCCTCAAGCTCGTGCGCGTGTGCCCGGCGGCCCTGTACAAGATCGACGAGGACGGAAAGAAGTCCTTCGACTACGCGGGCTGCCTCGAGTGCGGCACCTGCCGCATCGCCTGCGAGGGCACCATCGTCAAGAAGTGGGAGAACCCCCAGCCCACCATGGGCGTGGAGTACCGCTTCGGCTAAGCCGCAACCCCCTGAAGCGCCCCGGCATCCCCGGGGCGCTTTTGCGTATGGGGGGGGGTGCGGGGGAAGGAAATTCGTTTCCCCGCGCGGTTTTTTCTTCTCCCCGATCGAAATCCCAGTAACGCGACCGTCTTCCCTTCGTCTCCGCTTGCGCATGCGGGCCTACAATGCGAGGCGTTGGAAGGGCGATCCGGGCGGGGTGGTGCGGCGATGGCGACGGGCATGGCGATGGAGACGGAAGCGGGAGCGGCGACGGAGGAGGCGGAGGCGCGCGAGCGTGTCGTGGCGAAGCAGCGCGCGGCATGGGAACGGGTGCTGGCCGGCCGGGAGCGCCCGGCGTTTCCCGCGCCTGACCTCACGCTCAAAGAGCGCTTCAACGAGCTCGCGCAGATGCAGCCCGACGCGCCCTACCTCGTGTACCGTGACGAGGAGCTGTCGTATGGCGCGTGCAACGAACGTGCGCGCCGGTTCGCCGCCGCGCTGCAGCGCCTCGGGTGCGGCCGTGGCCATCGCGTCATGCTGTGCATGGCGAACGCTCCCGATCTCGTGCTGCTGTGCCACGCGTGCTTCAAGCTTGGGGTCATCGTGGTCTGCGCGAACCCTCTCGAGCAGCGACGCGACCTACGGGCGAAGCTGGAAGATTGTCGCCCGCGCGCGGTGATCGCCGATGAGCGGTCCTATCCGTCGCTGCGCGATCTTGCCGAGGAGCTTGGAACCGCTGCGCCTTGCGTGCGGCTGCTCGCCTCTCTGCGCGTCGACGAGCTGCCGCCGCAGCCCGAGCCCGTCGTGCGCCTCGATCCCGACGACGTGCAGGTGCTCCAGTACACGGGCGGCACGACCGGCGTGATGAAGGGCTGCTGTCATACGAGCCGGGGCTACCTCGCGTCGAGCGCGGCCATGGCTCAGGCGTTCGTCCCCGTCCTGGGCGCGTTCCCCGCGCGCACACTCGTGGCACTGCCCATGGGGCATGGCAGCGGCTTCACCACCGCGGTCACCTCGCCGCTCATGGCGGGCGGCTCGGTGGTGCTCGTGGATGCGCTCAAGCCGTCGCTCGAAGACGTGCTGGTCGCCATCGAGCGCTCTCGTCCGACGGTGTGGCCCACCGTGCCGCTCGTCATCAACCGCTACATCGCCAACGAGGAACTGCGCCGTCGTTACGACCTGTCGTCGGTGCGCATCGTGCTTACCGGCGCGGCCCCTTTGGCGCGCGATACCATCCTACGCTTCGAGGAGCTCAGCCATGCGCGCATCACCGAGGCCTACGGGTTGTCGGAGGCGGTGAACGTGGTGACGCTGTCGCCGGTGGGACGTCCGGTGGCGGGGAAGGTGGGCGTGCCCCTCGCGAACACCGACGTGCTGCTCGTCGATGTGCGCACAGGGCGCGTGCTCGACGAGCCGGGCGCCGTGGGCGAGATCGTCGTACGTTCGCCCAGCGTGATGAAGGGGTATTGGAACGATCCGCAGCGCACGGCCGAGCAGCTGCGGGACGGGTGGCTCCGCACGGGCGATCTCGGCTCGTTCGATGAATGCGGGCTGCTGCAGATTGCGGGACGCAAGAAGGAAGTCATCATTGTGAGCGGTTTCAACGTGTATCCGCGCGACGTGGCCGAAGCGCTGCTCGCACATCCCGACGTGGCCGAGGCGCATGTGGTGGGCATCCCCGACGAAGAGCGCGGGGAGGTGCCCGCGGCGCTCGTCGTGCGTGCGCCGGGCGCGAGGCTCACCGAAGCCGACCTCATCGCCTTCTGCAAGCGCACCATGACGCGCTACAAGGTGCCGCGTCGCATCTGCTTCGTCGATGCGCTGCCCGCGCTCGGCAACGGCAAGCCCGACGGCGCGGCCATGAGCCGTTGGCGCTTCTAATCGCTTGAACGTCGGGCATCCTCGATGCGAGCCATAAGGTTCTGCCAGAACAGGCGCCCGCATTCGTCCAGATTCTCCTTGTCGCACATCACGTAGAGATTGCAGGGGATGGCAAGGTCATCGAGCTCGAACACGCGCATGCCGGGATGGTAATGGTGCTTCGTCGTGTCGCGATGCAATGCGATGCCGAAGCCACGCGTCATATCGGAGAAGAAGTATTCCTCATAGCTTTCAAACGGCGTGTTGCGAACATTGATGGAAATGCCCTTGTCGGCGAACTTCCTGCGCATCGTCGCGCCGGCGTTCATCATTTCGGGCGTATGGGGCAGCAGCAGCGTGAACCCTTCGAGGTCGCGCGCCGAGACGATATCTTTGTCGAACAGGGGATTGCTCTCGGTGATCCAGCACACGCCGCGCTCTTTGCCATAAAACACCTGCTCGTATCCCTCCGGAAGCGGTGTCGGCGCAGCGACGTGCGCGCCCAGTTCGTCGTTTTCTACGAGACGCACGGCCGCTGATATGTCCACCTTGCCTTCAGCCACCAGCTCCAAGCTTGCCTGCACGCTCGATACGAAGCGGATACCCACATGCTTGCCGGGATGCTCTCGGAGAAACGCGCCGCGCGTCATGGCGATGAGGTCCTCGAACGGGGGATAGTTGTACGTGCGTATGAGCAGCGATGTGGAATCGCGGGCGAACGCGCGGCATTCGTCGAACGCGGTGTCGGCCGCGTCGACGATCTTGTGCGCATGGGAGAGGAACTGGGCGCCCGTGGGGTGAATTCGATGCGGTCGTCGCGTTTGGCCAGCAGGGGAACCCCAAGCTCGCTTTCGATGAGCTTGATGTGGGAGCGCAAGGTGGGTGCCGAAAGAAAGAGCTCTTTCGCCGTTCGAGCGAAGCTCATCGTCGTGGAAAACGCGATGTATTCCCGTAGGTGGTTGATTTCCATCGTGACCCTTTCCTTTGGGGTGAATCATTCCGCGCAACGCCGTCAGTATACGCCATCTTGCCGGGGTTGACGCGTCGTCGCACGGTCGCGCTCCTGCGTCGCGTCGATGTTCGTTTCAGGGGGAACGAAATTCCTTCGGGGTGAAAAGATTTCTTCCCACCCCGCGCAATCCCTTTTCCAGCCTCGGCTTTCCCTCCCAGGTCAAAAGCATGAAGGCCCGTAGAATCGTAAGCAGAAGGAGTTCGAATCCGCCGTGATTCGAGCCGACGACCAAGGAAGGGAAGCGACATGACGGACCAACGAACGTACGAGAACATTCTCGTGGACGTGCGGGAGAATGTGTGCACCATCGCGTTCAACCGCCCCGAGGCGCGCAACGCCGTGACGAACGCGCTGCTCGTGGAACTCGAGGAGGCGCTCCTCGCCGCGAAGGCCGACCCCGAGGTGAAGGCGCTCGTGCTGACGGGAGCCGGCAGGGGTTTCTGCGCCGGCGCCGACCTCAAGGCCATCCAGGCCCCGGAAGGTGCGGAGCGCAACGTGGTGGACGACCTGGTACCCGTGAACAACGGCCAGCGGCTGACGAAGCTCATGCTCAACATGGAAAAGCCCATCGTGGGCGCCGTGAACGGCGCGGCGGCCGGCGCCGGGTTCAGCATGGCGCTCGCCTGCGACCTTATCGTGGCGTCGAAAAGCGCGTTTTTCGTGCAGACGTTCGCCACCGTCGTGGGCGTGCTGCCCGACTGCGGCTCCCTGCACTTCCTCACGCAGCTCCTGGGCACGTACCGTGCCAAACAGCTCATGTTCCTTGGCGAGCGCGTGCCGGCCGAAAAAGCATGCGAGCTGGGCTTCGTGAACGAGGTGGTGGAAGACGACGCGTTGCAGGCGCGCGCCTTCGAGATAGCCGCACGCCTGGCGAAGTCGCCCACGGTTGCCATCCGCTTCATCAAGCAGCTCGTGAACCGCGCCGCCTCGCTCAACTTGGAGGAGTCGTTCCAACTTGAGGCATTCGCCCAGGCCATCTGCTTCGCCACCGACGATTTTCGTGAAGGTACGTCGTCGTTCGTCGAGAAGCGCGCACCTCAATTCAAGGGTCGCTAGCCCGACCGGAAAGGGGATGTCATGAAGGGAAAAACGATAAAGCTCGTCATCTTCGCGCTCGTGTCGCTTGCCTGCGTGGCGCTCGGGTGGTTCATCGCCCCGCTCGAGGGGCTCGACCCTGGCGGCATGCGGTTTTTGGCGATCTTCATCTGGTGGGTGGTTATGCTCGTGCTTGAACTCACGCCACTGCACATCACCTCGTTGATAGCGTGCGTGCTGTGCATCGCAACGGGTGTTCCCGATGCGGGCGCGATCGTGTTTTCGCAGCTGGGGTCGCCGACGGTGCTGCTCATGCTTGGCGCCTTCGGCCTGGCAGCGGCCTTGGCCGCGTCGGGGCTGCTCAAGCGCATCGCATTGCGCGTCGTTCGCCTCGCGCCGAAAACTGGTCTCGCGCAACTGCTGTCGTTCGAAGCCGCTGCCGCGTTGATCACGCCATGGATTCCCGCAGCAGTGGGCAAACAGGCCATCCTCGTGCCTCTGGGAGAGCAGATTGCTGGACAGCTGGGATTCAAGCCTCATGGGCGTGCGCGTACGAGCTTCTTCTTGATCGTGCTGTTCTTCACGATTCCCGTGGGAGCGTGCTTCTTGACCGGATACGCCTCGGTGGCAACCGCTCTTGCTTTCATTCCCTACGAGATCAGTTGGGTCGGATGGTTACGGGGGTCTGCCGTGTACCTCGTCACCCTGATCGTGCTGCTCACGGCGTTCATCGTGTTCTACTTCCGCTCGTCGAAGGAAGATGCGGTCGACGACATCGACGCGGACGCCATTACGAGAGCAGTTGACGAGCAACTTGCGCAGATGGGCCGTATGAGCAAGAAAGAATGGTTCTCGCTCGCGGTTATGGTGGGCGCTGTCGCGCTGTTCCTCATGGGCGATCAGATCGGCGTTCCGGCGTACATCGTCGCGCTGGGCGCGTGGTTGCTGCTGGCCGTGGGCAACCTGTTCACGACGCAGGATTTCATGGTGAAGCTCAACTGGCCCATTCTCATCTTCATCGGCACCACCTTGGGATTGATCGGGCTCTTGCAGGCGACTGGCGTGGCGGCTTGGATCGCTAGCCTGACGGCGCCCATGCTAGCTCCGTTCATGTCGAACCCGTTTCTGTTCGTGGCCGCGCTCGTCATCTTGGTCTACCTGCTGCGTTTCGCCATGGTGGGGCCAACGGTGATCACGGCTTTGGCCGCCGCCATGTTCGCCTCGAGCGGTGTGGACCCCTTCGTGTACGTCTTCGTCATCCTGGTGTCCGGCATCGTGTTCTTGCTGTACTACCAGAACCCCACAGTCGTCGCGGCAATGGGATTAACCGGAGGGAACGTCGTCCAGAAGGACATCACCACCGGTGCAGTCGCCTTCATGGTGGCGAACTTGGCGGCCTTGCTGATCAGCGTGCCGTATTGGATGGTTTTGGGCATGATCTAGCCCCGGACTCATAAAAGCAAACTCGACGAAAGGAAAGCAGCATGGAACGCATCATCCTCACCAAGAAAGACCAGGTCGGCACTATCACGTTCAACTACCCGCAGCAGCTCAACGGCATCGGCGGCATCATGATCCCCGAGTTCAACGCGGCGTTTCGCGAGCTGGAGTACGACGACGACATCCGCGTCATCGTCATCAACGGCGCGGGCAAGGCGTTTTCCGGCGGCGGCGCCATGGACAAGCTCAAGGAGATCGGCGATGACCAGCAGTCCGGCGCCGTCGCGCCCGAGACGTTCGACATGCGCGAGATCAGCGAGTGGCCGCGTTTGATCCGCAACTCGTGGAAGCCCGTTATCGCCAGCGTGCACGGCGCGTGCGCGGGCGGCGCCATCGGCGTGGCGCTGCTGGCCGACTTCTGCATCTGCTCCGAGGACGCCTTGTTCGTGGAGCCGTTCGCCAACATCGCCATCTGCCCCGACGTGAGCGGAACCTATGCGCTCACGCGCCATGTGAACGTGAAGAAGGCCACACAGTACATCATGCTGGCCGACCGCATCAAAGCCGATCAGGCGCTTGAGGTGGGCATCGTCAACTGGGTGGTGCCGAACGACGAGCTGGAGGCCGAAACGGCCAAGCTCTGCCAGAAGCTCATCTCGAAACCCAAGAACGCCCTCAAGATGATGAAGCAGTTCATGACGCAGTGCTGCTGGGGCGATTTGGAGGACGAGCTGCGCTTGGAGTGGATGGCAAACGCCATCCTCACGAACAGCACCGACTTCCGCGAAGGCGTGGACGCGTTCGTGAACAAGCGCAAACCGGAGTTCAACAAGCGCTAGCCGCCGTCCGTAGACCGTACCGATGCCCGGAGCGTGAAGCTCCGGGCCGTCAAAGGAGTGCATATGTTGCAGAACCCTCATCTTCCCGCATTCGGCCCGCTATCGGGCGCCAAGGTTGCCCACGCCACCTCGTCGCTGGCCGGCCCTTTTCCGGCGCAGCTCATGGCCGACATGGGTGCCGATGTCATCTGGCTCGAGAACGTCAAAGGCCCCGATTATCTGCGGTGGGCGGGCAGTCGCGTCATCGACCAGGAGCGTCGCAACCAGCGCGAGATCGCGCTCGACATCCCGTCCGAGAAGGGCCGCGAGGTGCTGTTCCGCCTTGTCAAGGACATCGACGTCCTCATCGAGTCGTCCAAGGGCGGCCAGTGGGCCGGCTGGGGCATCACCGACGAGGTGCTGTGGGAGCACAACCCCGCGCTCGTCATCGTGCACGTGTCCGGCTTCGGTCAGACGGGCCTGCCCTCGCAGGTGCGTCGCGGCTCGTACGACCCCATCGCCCAGGCGTATTCCGGCACGATGATCCTGAACGGCTTCCCCGACCGCAAGCCCACGGCGCTCATCCCGTACGTGTCCGATTACATGACGGGCCTGTTCGCCGCCTATGCGGCACTCGCCTCGCTCAACAAGGCCAAGGAGACGGGCAAGGGCGACAGCGTCGATATCGCCCAATACGAGGTCATGCTGCGTTGCGCCTGCCACGCCACCGACTATATGACCGACGGCAAGGTGTACCCGCGCGAGGGCATGCATTCGGCCAACGTGGGAAGCGTGGGCACGTACGAATGCGCCGACGGAAAGGACCTGTACCTGTGCGCCGGCAGCCAGAGCTGTCTCAAGCGCCTCATTCCGCTCATCGGCCTGGAGTACGGTAGCGAGATGTTTCCCGAGGGCATGCCGCTCGTGTTCCTGGGCACCGAGGCGGGCGACGTGTACGAGGCGGCGCTCAGCAAGTTCTTCTCCGAGCACACCGCTGAGGAGGCCGAGCGCATCCTGCTCGAAAAGGACATCCCCGTCTCCCGCATCAACGACTACGAGGACTGCAAGAACGACGAGCACATGAACCTGCGCGGCGACTTCGAGACGTGGACGAACTTCGCGGGCGAGGAGATACGCGGCCTGGCTCCGCAGCCGAAGCTCAAGAACTTCCCCGTCAAGAGCTGGCGACCTGCTCCCGATGTGGGCATGGACAACGACGAAGTTCTTTCCGAGCTGGGCTACTCCGAGCAGGAGATCGCCGCGCTGTACGAGCAGCGCGTCATCGGCAAGCTCGATTCCATCCCGCACCGCAAGTAACCCGACCCATCATCCTAGAAAGAGAGACCGTCATGATCGATTTCAGCTTGACCGACGAGCAGGAACTGCTGCTCGAGAGCGTGCACGAGTTCATGGATCAGCATGGAAGCGAAGCTTACTTCAAAGAGTGCGACCGCGAGGGCCGCTATCCCACCGAGTTTATCACCGCGTTCAACGAAGCGGGCTTCGGCCTCTTGGGCGTCGACGAGGAGCTGGGGGGCACGCCGGTAGACTACATGACTCAGACGTTGTTCAACATGGAGCTGTACCGTCTGGGCGCGCCCATCAACTTTCTGGGCTTGAGCGCGCTCGCCATCCACGACCTGCAGTCCTTCGGCAACCGCGAGCAGCTGGCGCGCGTGTGCGAGGCCGTGCAGCAGAACAAGCAGGGCATGTGCATGGCGTTCACCGAGCCGTGCGCCGGTTCCGACAGCGCTGCGCTGCAAACCACGTACACGCGCCGCGACGGCAAAGTGTACCTCAACGGCCAGAAGACGTTCATCACCGGTGCGCTGGAATCCCCCTACGCGCTCGTGCAGTCGCGCACGTCCGAGCCGGTGGACAACCCGCTCAAGGCGTTCACGCTGTGGATGGTGGACCTGTCAAAGCCGGGCATCACCATCAACAAGCTGCACAAGATCGGCATGCACATGGTGAGCAATTGCGAGATCTACTTCGATGACGTGGAGCTCGACGAGAGCGACATGGTGGGCATCGAGGGCAACGGCTTCATGCATCTCATGGACAACTTCGAGGTGGAGCGCGTGAACGCCACCGCCGTCATGGTGGGCACGGCGTGGTGCGCCTACGAGGACGCGGCGAAGTACGTCACGCAGCGCGTGCAGTTCGGCAAGCCGGTGGGGTACAACCAGCTTGTGCAGGAGAAGCTGGTCGACATGTACTCCAAGGTGGAGGCCATGAAGTACATGGTGCTGAAGGCGGCCTGGGATGCCGACAACGGCAACTCGCTGCGCTTGTCGAGCTCCGTGCTCAAGCGCTTCTGCGCGCAGATGGCGAACGAGGTGGTGGACGACGCCGTGCAGCTGCACGGCGGCATCGGCTACACCGACGAGGCGCGCGTGTCCCGCCTGTGGCGCGACGTGCGCATCTCCCGCATCGGCGCCGGCACCGACGAGATTATGGTGAAGAACGCCGGAAAAGTCATCTTCAAGCAGTTCGCGTAAAGCGTCGAAGGATCTGGCCCGATGGACGGGGGCCGCCCGTGCTGGTCAGCCCCCGTCCGATGGAGTGAGAAGGGAGTCGAATTGGGCCTCTTGCATGAGCTGGCATCGTGGAACCGCTTTGCAGCGCGCTGGTGCCCGACTTGCACGGTGCATGCCGCGGCATGCACGCAGCCGTGGAATGCGGGCGCTCTGTTCGGCGACTGCTCGCTTGCGAGCATCGTGGCGCTCGCCGTGCTGCTGGAAAGCTGTTCGCGCGGCGCGCTCCCCGGCGTGTCGCAGTAAATCGCTGTTCGTTTCCGAAGGAGAATGGATTGCATTATGAAAATAGTCGTTGCATGCAAAGTCGTTGCAGATGACCAGGATATCGTCGTTGCCGCCGATGGGGGCCTCGACTACTCCAAGGCGAAGAACACCGTGTCCGCCTACGACCTGAACGCCATTGAGGCCGCCGCTCAGCTGGCTGCCGCCAACGAGGGCTCGAAGGTGATCGCCATGACCGTGGGAGGCGCCGACATCG
>NZ_PPTT01000051.1 GCF_003339815.1 Eggerthella sinensis | reverse complement strand
GGGCCACCCCGTACGGCCGCGGCTGCGCGCAGCGGTTCGCGCGGATCGCCGCAGAGCGGGGCGTCGTGGTCGTCTCGGGCGGGGCGCGCGGATGCGACGCGGCCGCGCATCGCGCGGCGCTCGACGCGGGCGGGCGCACGGTGGCCTTTCTCGGCGGCGGCTGCGACAGGCCCTATCCCGCCGAGCATGCGCAGCTGTTCCAGCAGATCGTGGACGGCGGCGGGGCCGTGGCGTCCGAATGCGCGTGGGACGAGGGCCCGAAGCCCTACCGCTTCCGGCTGCGCAACCGCCTCATCGCCGCCCTGGCGCGCGCCACGCTCATCGTGGAGGCGGGGCTGCCGTCGGGCACGTTCTCGACCGCCGACGAGGCGCTCGCCGCCAGCCGCGACGTGCTGGTGGTGCCCGGCGCCATCACGGCCGCCTCGTCGCGCGGCGCGAACCGTCTGCTCTACCAGGGGGCGACGCCTATCGTGGACGACGAGACGTTCGAGGACGTGCTGTTCTCCCTGTTCGGGTGCTTGAAGCGGGAAGCGTGGCCGGGCGGCGGGGGCGCCGCGCGCCCCTCGGGGCTGCCGGGCGGCGATCTCGCCAACCCCGTGGTGGACGCCCTGCGCGCCGAGCCGCTCGGCATGGAGCGCCTCTACGCCGTCGCTGCCGCCTCTTGCGGCGATGCCGAGCCCCGCTCCTGGCTCATGGAGCGCCTCGTGGAAGCCGAGCTGGCAGGCGTCGTGGCCCGCCATCCCGACGGCCGCTGGGGCCCCGTCGTGAAATGAGAGGAGACTCGATGGCCGCGCTTTGCATGTTCTACGGCATCGTGATTTCCATGTATAATGAGGCGAACGAACGGCATCACCTCGGCCATATCCACGCGAAGTGTGCGGGGTTCAGGGCATCTATCGGGTTCGACGGACGAGTTCTCTCAGGTGAGCTGCCGTTCAAGAAGCTGACGCTCGTGCGTGCATGGATCGTGCTGCATCGCGAGGAGCTCGAAGCCGACTGGGCCTTGCTGGGAGAAGGACGGGAGGCGTTCAGGATCGAACCGTTGCGCTGAGATGAGGGGGGCGCCGCATGCGACAAGAGCTGTTGGAGAACTGTCTGGTAGTCGGGCCGAAACCGTCCGAGCCGCACGTTGTGGCGGTTTCCGCCGAAGACTCGCGCCATCTGCTGCTGGAATACGAAACGGGAGAGCGGAAACGCTTCGACGCTTCGCCCTGGTTCAAAGGGGAATTCTTCAGCCGACTTGGCGATGCGGAGTACTTTCAGCGCGTTCGCGTCATCGACGGCGGCATGGCGGTGGGGTGGCCCGAAGGACAAGATATCGGCCCGGAGGATCTATACGACCTCGGCGTGCCGGTGCAATAAGCGGATGCGTTGAGGTTTCGGGGGTTTCTGGGCTCCGGACAGCTTCCGGTTTGCTATCCTAGCAGGCATGTCTCAATCCAAGAAATCCATAACCATACTGGGTGCCGGCCTTGCGGGGAGCGAAGCCGCGCTGCAGCTCGCCGCGCGCGGCATCCGCGTGCGCCTCGTCGAGATGCGCCCCGACGTGCAGACGCCCGTCCATGTGTCCGGCGCCTGCGCCGAGCTCGTGTGCTCGAACTCCCTCAAAAGCGAGAAGCCCGACAGCGCCGCCGGCATGCTCAAACGCGAGCTGGCCGAGCTCGGCTCGCAGCTGTACGCCCAGGCCAAGCTCCATGCCGTCCCGGCGGGAGGCGCGCTTGCGGTGGATCGCGCGGCCTTCGCCGACGCGGTGAGCGCGCTTGTCGAACAGCACCCGCTCATCGAGCTCGTGCGCGAGGAGGCCGTCGATCTGGCCCGTGCCGCCGAGGGCGCCGATGCGCTCGTCGTGGCCACCGGCCCGCTCACCTCCGATGCGCTCGCCGATGCGCTCGCCCGCCTCACCGGCGAGGGGCATATGGCGTTCTACGACGCCGCGGCCCCCATCGTCATGGCCGATTCGCTCGACGAGCAGCGCCTGTTCCGCCAGAGCCGCTACGAGGACGCCGGCAACGACGTGGGCGACTACCTGAACGCGCCGTTCTCGCGCGAGGAGTACGACGCCTTCATCGAGGAGCTCGTGAACGCCGAGCGCGTCATCAGGCGCGATTTCGAGACGCGCGACCTGTTCCAGGCCTGCCAGCCCATCGAGGAGATCGCCCGCAAGGGTCACGACGCGCCGCGCTTCGGCACGCTCAAGCCGGTGGGCCTCACCGACCCGCGCACGGGCCGCCGCCCGTGGGCCGCGCTGCAGCTGCGCGCCGAGGACGCGCACGGCTCGAGCTACAACCTCGTCGGCTTCCAGACGAACCTCACGTTTCCGGAGCAGCGCCGCGTGTTCCGCATGATCCCGGGCCTCGAGCAGGCCGAGTTCGCGCGCTACGGCGTCATGCACCGCAACACGTTCGTGGACGCTCCGCGCCTGCTCGACGCCAACCTGCGCCTCCACGCGCCCGCCGCCGACCGCTTGGGCGTGCCGGTGTTCCTGGCCGGTCAGATCGCCGGCACCGAGGGGTACTGCGAGGCTATCCGCTCGGGGCTGCACGCGGCCCTCGCCGCCGCGGCGCTGCTCGCCGGCGTCGAGCCGCCCGCGCTGCCGCGCGAGACGGCCTTCGGCGCGCTGATGGCCTACGCCACGGACCCCGCCACGGCCGACTACCAGCCCATGCACGTGAACTTCGGCATCCTGCCGCCGTTCGACCAGCACATACGCAACAAGCGCGAACGCTACGCCGCCTATGCCGAGCGCGGCGCGCAGGCGCTTGCCGCCTATCGCGACGAACTCGCGCAGCGCGGCCTCGCCCTCGACGGCGCCGCCGGAACGGAAGCGGCCTCATGACCGTCGGCGGACTCTCCGCACGCGCCAACCCCGATCCCCTCGACTGCGATCCGCGCATCGTCGAGATGATCGACGCCTTCTGCAACGCCATGCGCGTCGAGCGCAACGCCTCGATCCACACGCTGCGCGCGTACCGCATCGACCTCATGGACTTCGCGCGTTGGGCGTATCGCGAGCACATCGACATCCTGTCGGCCACGCACCGCCAACTGCGCCGCTACCTGGGCGAGCTCGACCGTGCGCAGTACTCGCGCACCACGGTGAACCGCCGCCTGTCGGCTCTGCGCAGCTTCTTCCGCTGGCTCAACGTCGCCGGCCTCACCGACGAGGACCCTGCGAGCATCCTGCAGGGCCCGAAGCAGCCGAAGAGCCTGCCGCACGTCATCAGGGCCTCCGACATGGTGAAGCTGCTCACCGTGTACAGCAAGCGCGACATCGCGGGGCGCGAGCGCGACCAGTCGTCCATCGACATGCGCAACCAGGCGCTGCTCGAGTTCCTCTACGCCTGCGGCGCCCGCGTGTCCGAGGCGTCGGGCCTGCTCGCGTCGAACGTCGACTTCGCGAGCGGCCAGGTGAAGGTGTTCGGCAAGGGGTCGAAGGAGCGCATCGTGCCGCTGCACGACATGGCGGTGTCGTCCATGCGCGCCTACGCCACCACGGCGCGCCCGCTCATCCTGCGCGACCGCACCTGCGACTACTTCTTCGTGTCCACGCGCGGCAACCGCATGGGCACCGACGCCATCCGCAAGATGTTCAAGGAGGCGCTGCGCCAGGCGGGGCTCGACGAGACGCTTTCGCCCCACGACATGCGCCACACCTTCGCCACCGACCTGCTCGACGGCGGGGCCGATCTGCGCAGCGTGCAGGAGATGCTCGGTCATGCCAGCCTGTCCACCACGCAGATCTACACGCACCTCTCGCCGGGGCGCCTCAAGCAGGTGCATGCGCGCACCCATCCGCGCGGGTGACGAACGCGCTCCCGACCCGTTCCAAGCGGGTTGCGACACCGTGACCGCTGCCTGACGCTTCGCGCATCCCGCTCCGAAGCCGCGCCCCATCCTCCACAATCGTGAGCGTTAACCTACAAACGCCCGATACGTGCGCGGTGCGCACGACGACGAAGGGAGGCTTCATGAGCAAGAAGAAGATGAGGATGTTCGCCGGCGCGATGGCCGTCGTGCTCGCGTTCGTTCCGTTCTTGACCAGCTGCTCCGCCGAGACCCAGGACAGCCTCGGCGAACAACAGGCGCTCAAAGACGAAGAACAGCAGCGCAACGACGCCGAAGGTTCCATCGGAAACAGCGACAACGAGAACGAGTCGGTACAGTACGGCCAGGTCATGGCGCTGAACGGCACCGAGGTGACCGTCGTCATCGGCGAGCTGGGCTCGACGAGCGACGGCAGCGGCTCGCAGGCGTTCAACGCGGGCCAGGACGAGATCATGTTCGATTCGGGCGACGTCTCCATCGTCGACGAGTCGGGCGCTGCGATCGAAGGCCGCACCCTTTCCGCCGACGACGTCATCGTCATGCGCGGCACGGGCACCGGCTCCACCTTCAAGCCCACCACCATCGAGATCCTCGACGTGGCCGGAGCCGGCACGAACGCCGACGACGCGCGCGTCCCGCAGGACGTCCTGTAGCGCAGACGCGGGCCGATGCTTCCCATGGAGACATCGGCCCGCCTCTTGTCTCGGCGAGCTGCGAGCCTATAATGTTCTGATGCTCGCGCGCCGTCGCGTCGCGGGCCTTTGAGAATCAGGCGCGTCAAAGGAGCATCTCATGCAGCTGCTGAAGGTTTCGACCGACAAGCTTCTGCTCGTCGCCGGCATCGTGTGGTTCATCGCCGGGGCGAACATCGTGAACATCGGCCTCACGGCCTTTCTGGACGAGACGGGCTGGCTGTTCTGGGTGCTCATCGGCGGCACGCTGCTCATCTTCGTGCTGTTCCACATCTTCGTGTTCACCAAGATGGTGGGCAAGCATGCCAACCGCATCAGAGGCTACGAAGAGGACAAGACCCACGTGTTCAAGTTCTTCGACAAGAAGGGCTACATCATGATGGCCATCATGATGGGCGGCGGCATCGCGCTGCGCGCCTCGGGGCTCGTGCCCGAATGGTTCATCGCCTTCTTCTACACGGGGCTCGGGCTGGCGCTCATCGTGGCCGGCGTGAGCTTCGTCCTGCGCTACTTCAAGAGCACGAAAGCCGGCTGCCCCGCCATGCCGAGCACCTACTCGAAACATCATAAGAGTTAGCCGCAGCGCGGCAACGAAACGGTTACGCCTCGTTTCCGGTTTTGCTGCGCTGCCGTACTATGGTTGCAGCATACCCTGAGGGAACCGTCCGAAGCGGGCGGTTGTGAGGAGGACCCGTGGCACGTATCTTCGTCGTGGAAGACGACGCGTCGCTGCGCGACGAGCTGATGCGCCTGTTGGAGCTGCAGGGGCACACCGCGCTGACCAGCACCGCGTTCGACCATATCGTGGACGACATCATGGGGGCGGCGCCCGACTGCGTCATCCTCGACCTCAAGCTGCCCGGCACGGGCGGCCACACCATCTGCCGCGACCTCAGGCGCTCAAGCGAGGTGCCCGTGGTCATGCTCACCTCCTCCGACAGCGAGTTCGACGAGGTCATGAGCATGAACCTGGGCGCCGACGACTACGTCACGAAGCCCTACAACCCCGCTGTGCTGCTGGCGCGCATCCAATCGGTGATGCGCCGCTCGCAACGCCAGGAGCCGCCCGCGCGCATCGCGCATCGCGGCGTGGTGCTCGACGTGGCGCGCGGCCGGGTGGAGCACGACGGCAAGTCGGTGGACCTCACGCGCAACGAGCTCAAGATCCTCCACATGCTCATGGCGAACCACGACGCCATCATCTCGCGCCAGGAGCTCATGGTGGAGCTGTGGCAGTCCGACGCGTTCATCGACGACAACACCCTCACGGTGAACATCAACCGGCTGCGCAAGAGTCTGAGCAGCATCGGCGTGCCCGACGACTTCCTCATCACGCGCCGCGGCCAGGGATACGTGGTGTGAGGTGACCCCGTCCGCCTACCTGAGAGACCGTCTCGTCGTCATCCTCATCGCCGTGGCGTGTGCGCTTGCCGTGGGCGGCATGGCGGCCGTGCTCGGCACGGGGTTGGACGCCTCCGTGCTGTTGGCGTGCTTCGTGCTGGGGTGCGCCGCCGTGGCGCTGCTCATCGAGTACCTGCGCCGCCGCGCCTTCTACCGGGAACTCGATCAGGTGGTGGGCGATCTGGAGCGCGCGTACTACGCGGCCGCGCTGTTCGAGCGCCCCGGATTCCTCGACGGGCGTTTGGCCTACGAGGCGCTCGAGGCGGTGGGGAAGAGCGCCGCCGACGACGTGGCGTCGCACCGGCAGCAGGCCGAGGCCTACCGCGACTACATCGAGCTGTGGATCCACGAGATCAAAACGCCCATCGCCGCCGCCACGCTCATGACCTCCGACCTGCACGGCCCGCAGGCTTCGCGCATCAAAGGCGAGCTCGACCGCATCGAGGGATACGTAGAGCAGGCGCTGTACTACGCGCGGTCCACGTCGCTCGCGCAGGACTACGCCATCCGCGAGACGAAGCTCGTCGACGCGGTGCGCGAGGCGGTGAAGAAGCAGGCGCGCTACCTCATCGAGCGCGGCGTGACGCCCGTGGTGGACGTGCCGGAGGACACGCGCGTGTTCGCCGACGCGAAGTGGCTCTCCTTCATGCTGGGGCAGATCGTGGCGAACTCCGCGAAGTACGGCGCGCATACCGTGCGCTTCTCGGTGAGCCTGGAGGACGAGGGCACGAGCGACGCCTGCACCGTGCTCGAGGTGGCCGACGACGGCTGCGGCGTGCCGGCGGGCGACGTGCCGCGCGTGTTCGAGCGGGCCTTCACGGGCGAGAACGGCCGCCGCACGGGATCGTCGACGGGCATGGGCCTGTACCTCGTGGCCGAGCTGTGCGCGAAAATGGGGCTGGCCGTGGCGCTGGCCTCGGAAGAGGGCACGGGCACGCGCGTGCTGCTCACCTTCCCGCACGATCGCCGCCGCCTCGACTACGAGACGTCCTCCCTCTGAGGCGCGCTCGCGCATCCTGACGGCGCGCCTTGCATTTTCGTAAGGTTCGCGTCACCCACTTCGATGGCGCCGCATCGCAGCGCGCCGTAGCATGGTTGCAGACCAAAACGTGAGGAAGGATACGACCATGACCGAAGTCTACGCGACCCCCAACACGACGACGGCGCGTCCGGGCGCCGGAGCGTCCTCTCTGGGCGGCCGCCCCATCCTGTCGGTACGCCAGATCGAGAAGGTGTACGGCAACCGCGACTCCGTCACGCACGCCATCAACGACATCAGCTTCGACGTGGCCCCCGGCGAGTTCGTGGGCATCATGGGGCCGTCGGGTTCCGGCAAGACGACGCTTTTGAACTGCGTGGCCACCATCGACACGGTGACGAGCGGCCACATCCTCGTCGACGGCCGCGACATCACCACCCTGCGCTCCCGCGCGCTGGCGAAGTTCCGCCGCGACGACCTGGGCTTCATCTTCCAGGATTCCAACCTGCTCGACACGCTCACGGGCTTCGAGAACATCGCGCTCGCGCTCACGGTGAAGGGCGACCCCTCGTCCTCCATCAAGCCGCGGGTGCAGGCCATCGCCCGCACGCTCGGCGTGGAAGACGTGCTGAACAAGTACCCTTACCAGATGTCGGGCGGTCAGAAGCAGCGCATCGCCGCGGCGCGCGCCATGGTGGCCGACCCGAAGCTCGTGCTGGCAGACGAGCCCACGGGCGCGCTCGACTCGCGCAGCACGAGCGTGATGCTGGAAACGCTGTCCATGATGAACACCGAGCTGCACGCCACCATCATGATGGTCACGCACGACTCGTTCGCCGCCTCGTTCGCCAGCCGCATCCTGTTCATCAAGGACGGCTCGGTGTTCAACGAGATTCGCCGCGGGGTGACGAGCCGCAACGACTTCTTCAATCGCATCATGGAAGTGGTGACGTTCCTGGGCGGTGACGTGCGCGATGCTAGCTAAACTTGCCTTCCGCAACATCCGCCGCTCGGTGAAGGACTACGGCGTGTACTTCGTCACGCTCGTGTTCGGCGTGGCGGTGTTCTACGCGTTCAACTCGGTGAACAGCCAATCCATCCTGTTCGACCTCGAAGACTCTGCCACGGGCAGCGTGTTCGCCATGACGGGGCAGTTCCTGGGCATGTTCAGCGTGCTCATCGCCTGCGTGCTGGGCTTCCTCGTGCTGTACGCGAACGGGTTCCTCATCAGGCGGCGCAAGCAGGAGTTCGGTACCTACCTCATGTTGGGCATGAGGCCGAGCAGCGTGTCCGTCATCGTGCTGTTGGAGACGGTGGCCGTGGGCCTCGTGTCGCTCGTGGTGGGCCTCCTGCTGGGCTTCGCGCTGTCGCAGGGGCTGTCGTTCGTGACGGCGGCGCTGTTCAACGTGCAGATGACGCAGTACCGCTTCATCTTCTCGTTCGACGCGTTCCTGCTCACGCTTGCATGCTTTGTCATCATCTTCGCGGTGACGGCCGTGTTCAACACATTGTCCATCCGCCGCTACAAGCTCATCGACCTGCTGTCGGCCCGGTCCAAGAACGCGCGCTTCCGCGTGCGCAACCCCTGGATCAGCCTCGTCGCGTTCATCGCGGCCGTGGGCGTCATCGCGTGGGCGTACGTCACGCTCGTCGACAACGGCCTGCTCGAGTTCGACGAGGGGTTCTGGCGGGCCACGGTGCTCATGGTGGTGGGCACGTTCCTGTTCTTCTGGTCGCTCGCGGGCTTCGCGCTCGCGGTGATCGAGCGCACGCGCGGCATCTACTTCAAGGGCCTCGCCATGTTCACGATGCGCCAGATCGCGAGCAAGGTGAACACCGCGTTCGTGTCGCTGTCGGTGGTGTGCATCATGCTGTTCTTCTCGCTCACGGTGTTCTCCACGGGCATGGGCCTGGCGCGCGCCTTCACCGGCAACATCGAAAACGGCACGCTCTACGACGCCACGCTTTCGGCGAACGTGTACCTGAACGCCGGCGGCACGACCGATCCGGAGAAGCTTGCGAACATGGACGACGACGATCGCGCCTATCAGCAGGTTGCCGACGAGAAGGCGGCTGCCGTGCGCGCCGATGCCGAGGCCTACGATTGGGACATCGCCGCGAAGCTGGCCGCGTCGTCGCCTTTGTGGGACGAGCTGGTGGAGCGTTCCGCGCAGATCGACAACTACGTGACCGACGAGACCACGTACGGCGAGCTCATGGACCGCTACGGGCAGGATCTGGGCAACGACAAGCAGAGCGCCGCGGTGCACGCGCAGGGCATCTCGCTCATCGGCGTCTCGCAGTTCAACGCGCTCGCCGAGCTGTCGGGCCGTCCCACGGTCGAGCTGGGCGAGAACGAGTACGCCGTGAACAACACGCTCGACGCCATGCAGTCTCTGGCGGAATCGCTCGCACGGTCGGGCGAGACCGTCAAGGCGGCGGGACGCACGCTCACCGCCGCAGGCGAGCTGCGCAGCCAGCCGACGGAGGATGCGGCCTTCGCCCTGGGCGGTGCGATGTTCATCGTGCCCGACGCGGTGATCGACGATCTGCGCGCCGGGGGCGCGGAGCCCGACACGAGCTCCCTCAACCTCATGTACAAGATGGGCCGCACCGAAGGCGACAAGCTGCTCAGCGAGATGCTGGCCGAGGTCTCGCCCGCCACTCCCGAGGTCGCCGCGTCCGGATGGGAGTTCTCGCCGAAGCCGTGGCCCGTGACCCAGGCGTTCACGGCCGAGGAGGTGCTCGTCCAGTCGAGCGGCATGAACCTCATGATCTCGTACTTGGCGCTCTACATCGGCTTCGTGTTCCTCATCGCCACGGCGGCCATCCTGGCCATCCAGCAGCTGTCCGAGACGAGCGACTCGCTGCCGCGCTACCGGGTGCTCGCCGAGATCGGCTGCGACCGCCGCATGATCTTCCGGTCGCTGCGCACGCAGGTGCTCGTGTACTTCCTCGTGCCGCTCGCGCTGGCCGTGTGCCACACCGTGTGCGCCGTCGGCGTCATCAGCAACGCGGTGCTCTCGCAGCTGGGCGTGTCGGTGCTCGAGCCCGCGCTCATGACGGGCGTGCTCGTGGCCGTGGTGTACGGCGCGTACCTGCTGGTCACCTACTTCGCCAGCAGGGGCATCATCCGCGCCTACCTGGGCAAGAAGCTGCTGGGGTAGGGGAGGGTTCCGCCTCGGAGCGCGCATTCCGCGCGCATGGTTCGGCCCCGTCGACGGCAACGTCGGCGGGGCCGTTTCGCGTATTCCCTCGCGTCGCCCTGCGTTCTCTCGCGTTCTGCGTGCTGCTCTGCGTTTAGAAGGAGAAGAGGTCGCGCACCCGCACGTCGAGCGCGTCGGCGATGCGACCGAGATCGTCGAGGCCGACGCTCACGCGCCCGCTCTCGATGCGCCAGATGTGGGACTTGCTGCTGCCCACCATGAGGGCGAGCTTCTGTTGCGACAGGCTCTGGGCTTCCCGTCGCTCGCGTATCGCGCTGCCCAAGAGCGCTCTTTTCGTATCTGCATCCATTCGTTCAGATTATTCGGTATAATCCTCAACACGGCTTCATATATGAAGCCGTGTTGAGGATGTGGAAGGAAGTTTGCCGGTCCGTAAGAGGCGTATCGCCGTCTCGGCGCTCCGGAGAATCGACGGTGGAGATGTTCATGAAGAAGCTCAAGCCCCAACTGGGGAAATCGTCCCGTTCGGCGCAGCGCAACGCCGTGAGCACGCTGTACGCGAACCTCGGGTTCATGAGCGTGGACGACCCGCTCGGGACGATCGTCGTCACGAGCTCGGTTCCGAACGAAGGCAAGACGACCATCGCGCTCGAGCTGGCCGAGGCGATGGCGCGCTCGGGCAAACGGACGCTGCTCATGGAATGCGACATGCGCCGACGCTCCCTCGCGGGGCGCTTGGGCCTGCACGCATCGGCCGGCGTGTGCGCCGTGGTGCTGGGCGACGTGGACCTCGGGCAGGCGGTGGTGCGCACGGCGCAGCCCAACCTGCACTTCCTCGACGCCGAGCCGGGCGTGGCGAGCCCCGCCGACATCGTCGACTCGGCGCGCTTCCGCAACCTCGTCGCGTTTCTGGGCGAGCGCTACGACTACGTGGTCATCGACACGCCGCCCGTGGGCACGTTCGTCGACGCGGCCATCATCGGCTCGGCCGCCGACGCCACGCTGCTCGTGGTGCGCGAGGACTTCGTCGAGCGCACCCAGGTGGCGAACGCCTGCGATCAGCTGCGCAAAGCGGGAGCGAACCTCATCGGCACCGTGATGAACTGCTGCGAAAAGGCCGTCCCAGAGCACTACGAGCAGTACGCGAAAGGGGAGTAGGGGAACCCCCTTCGGGCACCCCCCCATTG
>NZ_PPTT01000050.1 GCF_003339815.1 Eggerthella sinensis | reverse complement strand
GGGTCGATCTGCGGTGCCACGGGGGGAGGGATTGGGCGGCGCACGATCGAGGTGAGCGGGACGGAGGAGGGGAGCCGCGTCCCGCTCACCTCGATCGGTTCCGGGGAGGTTGCAGTTTCCTCCCCGGAACGCGATCAGCGGTGCGGTGCTAGTACAGCAGGACCATGGGGTAGCCCAGCTGGTAGATCAGGACGCGGAACATCACGGACGCGGCCAGGATGACGATGGCGGCAACCACCATGTACACCTTCGAGTCGCCCACCTTCTTCTTGGCCACGAGGGCGCATACCAGCGCGATGACGGCGCAGATGATGGAACCCCAGAACATCAGGGCGCCTTCGCCCGTCATCATGACGGTGAGCAGGCTGTCGATGTGCACGGGAGCGGTGGTCATCGACGTCGGGTCGGCGTAGTAGCCGAACTGCGCGATGCTCGCCATGCCGCAGGCTGCCACGAACACCGCGTCGCCCACGAGCTGCACGATGGAGGCGATGAACGTCAGCTGGATGCCCGTGCGCTCGGCCGCCTCGTCCTTCTTGAGGATGGCGATGAGCCAGATGGCCACGGCGCCCAAGATGCAGGCATTGCCCAGGTAGAACGCGATGAGCGCCAGGCCCCAAGCCGGACGGGCCGGCATGAGGTAGGAGTGCGCCGTCGCGATAACCATGCACGCGGCCACCACGATGGTCACCCAGGCGAGCGCCTTGGAAACCGGCTTGTCGCCGCGGAGCATCACGAACCAGATGACGATGATGATAGCCAGCGCCACGCAGCCGATGAGCTCCTGGGTGATGCCGGACGTGATGTGCCCGAAGCCGTTGAAGATGCGCTCCCAGTGCTGGAGGTGCAGGAAGGCTCCCAGGCCGCCCACCACGAGGGACACGGCGGACGTGATGAGCGCGGTCATCTGCAGGGTCTTACCTTCGCCTTTGAGCGCCAGGATGGACATGCCACCCAGGATGCCGCTGGTCAGGCACACGAACAGCGTGAAGATGACGAGAGGCCACTGAGTTTCCATTACTCATCACCTCCTTCCCAGTGCTGTCCACGCAAGATGTACGAGTACGACGGCTTGTTGCCCACGTCGGGAAGCTTGTGCATGTCGGCTTCGGTAAAGGGCTCAAGGAAGTCGACCATCTTGCGGCGGTTGCCCAGCGGGTCTTCCGAGCCCTCGAAGGACTCAAGGCCGTCCTCGGTATCGCCGATCCAGCGGGCGTTGCCGCCGCACTGGCTGACGCACTGGGGCAGCTCGCCCTGCTGCAGCTTCTGCTCGCACAGCGTGCACTTCTCCACGACCTTCTCTTCCTCGTTGAGGTAGCGAACGCCGTAGGGGCAGGCCATGACGCAGAACTGGCAGCCGATGCACTTCTCTTTGTCAATCTGGATGGAGCCGTCCTCGGCAACGTGCGACGCCTCGGTCGGGCACACCTTCACGCACTCGGGGTTCTCGCAGTGCTGGCAGCTGATGGGCAGGAAGTACATGTACACGTCGGGATACTGTCCCGAACCGCCGGGGATGGGGTTCGGTCCCACACGGACAACCTTGTTCCAGTAGCTGCCGATGGGCACGTTGTTCACGCCTTTGCAGGCAACCGAACACGCGAGGCAGCCCACGCAACGGTTGAGGTCGGTGATGATAGCCTTCGTCATGGTTTACTCCCTCCCTTCGTAGGTCGGCAACCATTCCTTCAGACGGGGGTCGTCGGAGGTATGGATGATCGGGGTGCCGGTGCTGTCGCACGGCACAGGGTTGTTGAACGGCGAGTTCTCGGGCGTGGCCTTGTAGATCTTCACCTGGTAGGCGCGCAGGTTGGAGCTACCGGCGTGCGGGTCTTGCGCGCCGTGGTCGATAAGCTGGTTGACCTGCGAGTGCTGCCAACCGTGGCCGGCGTCTTTCACCTCGGGGTACCACCAGGTGTGCTCGAGGTTGACAACGTCTTCCTTCACGCCGTAGTACAGGTCGGCCACTTCGCGGATCTTGCCCCACTCGGTTTCGATCCACACCCAGTCGCCCTGCTCGATGCCGTACTCGGCAGCCGTCTTCGGGTTGATTTCCACGCGCGGCACGGGCCACAGCTCGCGGCACCAGGGAAGCTGACGGTGCTCGGAGTGGAAGTACACGGGAATACGACGGCCGGTGGTGGCGGTCAGCGGGTACTCCTTGATGCGGTCGCCGTCCTTCGGGCCATGAGGCGGCTCGTCCCAGCTGGGCAGCCACCAGTCGCGGTGCTCGGGATGGTGCGTTTCCATGACGGTGGACCAGATTTCCTGCTTCATCGTCGGCGTGAACCAGCCCGGCTTCCAGTCGCCGATGCCCTTGCCGGCCGTGTAGTCGAGGCGGGCCCACACGCGGTCGCGTGCGCGCATCGCGCCGGTCTGGTAGCGGCGGTACGTGCCCCAGTTGCGCGGCTCGACGTCCTTCGCCTGCCACCAGCCGTGCTGCTGGAAGGCTTCCACGTACTCGTTCCACGTCTTGTACTTCGGCGTCACTTCGGCCATGGGCACGCCGTGGCGCTCGAACGTGGGCTTGCCGTTCTCGACGTGCCACGTGGTGTAGGTGAGCTCGTCGTCGGTGAGCAGCTTGATGGAGTCGTCCAGCTGCCAATCGATGGAGGGCCACTCGTTGCCCGGCTCGTTCGTCCACTGCCAATTCATGCGCTTGGCCAGGTCCATGACGATCTCGGGGTCGTACTTGGCTTCCGCGGGCGGCTCGATGCACTTCACCGTGGCGCCCATGGCGCCGGCGGCACCTTGGCTGGCGCGCGGCGAGTTGAGCTCGATCCAGTGCGCAACCGGCAGGATGATGTCGGCCGTGTCGTTCTGCGGCGTGTGCCACAGGTTGAGGTCCACGTAGAAGTCGAGCGAGCACAGGGCTTCCCAGGCGCGGGTCGTGTTGCACTGGCTCATGAAGTTGCCGGACTCGTTCCACAGGGCGCGCACCGGGTAGGGGTCGCCCGTGATGACGGCGTCCCACAGCGCATGGCTGTCGCACCAGTACTGCCACCAGCTGATGAGCGGGAACTTGTCGATGCCGATCTGCTTCTCGTTGACTTCCGCCGGCGGGGTGGAAGCGCCCGGCGCCCAGGCGCTGAAGCCCTGGAGGTCGCCGTCGATGGGCACGATGGTGGGGCCGCGGTGGCCGCCCGGGGTGTCCATGTTGCCCGTGATGCCCACGAGGTTGTCGAGCGCGCGGGAGTTCTGCACGGAGTTGCAGCCGTGCTCGATGGCCAGCATGTACTGGATGCCGCCGTTGCCGTAGCCGGTGCTCGGGTCGATGCGCGTGCCGTAGGTGGTGGCAGCGGCTTCGATCTCGGAGGCGGGGATGCCGGTGATCTCCTCGGCGGTCTTCAGGTCGTACTTGCCGCACTGGGCCTTGTAGTACTCCCACACCGGCTTGACCTTGTACGTCTTGCCGTCCTTGAGCTCGATCTCGAACTCGCCGTCGAGGGCGGGGTCGATGGCGGGGTCGAACGGCATGGGATCGGGCAGCCAACCCTGCGTCTGGCCGGGCAGGAGGTTGTCCTGGTTGGCCTCGCGGCCTTCGCGCGCCTTCTCGGAGTCGTAGTTCTCGCCTTCCCAGAAGCCGCCCGTGTCGTCGATGTTGCCTTCCTGGTCAGCGTTGAACCAGGTGAACGGGCCGTACTCGTGCTCGATACCTTCGGCCTTGAGCTTTTCCCAGTTGTTGTCGTACACGAGGAACTTGTAGGGGCTGCCGCCCTCTTTGACGTCGCTTTCCTTGAGCAGGAGCGTCTTCACGTCCCAGTACGAACCGTCGGTACGGACGGTGGGGAAGCCGGAGGGCTCGATGTCCTCGCACACGAGGAACGGAGCGTTCGTCCACTTCTTGACGTACAGGTCGTCGTAGAGCTTCTTCTCGATGATGACGTTCGTCCAGGCCAGGGCCAGGGCGCCGTCGGTGCCGGGGCGCAGGTGCTGCCAGTAGTCGGCTTCCTTGCCCATGTTGGCCATACGCGGGTCGACGCTGATGTGCACGTCGGCGCGCGACGCGACGTCCACCGTGGTGCGGCAGGAGTCGTCGTAGTTGGACAGCTCGGAAGCGCCGCCCCACTGCACGTATACCTTCGGACGCGTGATGGTTTCCATCCACGACATGGCGAACTGCGACACCATGGTGGTGGCGAAGTGGCGCGGGCCCTTGCAGATCTGCCAGGCTTCCACGTTGTTCGGCGTCTCGAGCATGTTCTTCAGGATGGACTCCGAGTGCATGCACCAGATGCGCGACGTGCCCACCTGGCAGGCGATGGCCTCGCCGCCGTACTGCTGCTTGATCTTCATGAAGTTGTCGACGACCGACTGCATGGCCTCGTCCCACGTGACGCGCTGCCAGCCGGGCTCTTCGCCCTTCGGGTTCGTGCGCTTCATGGGGTAGTGCAGACGGTCGGGATGATACGCCGCCTGGATGGACGACTGCGACTTCGTGCAGCAGTTGCCCATGGACTGGAACGCACCCTCGTCACCTTCGACGCGGATAGCGCGCCCGTTCTGCACGATGACCTTGACGCCGCACTCCATCTTGCCGCAGCCGCGGCAGCAGGTTTTCACGGCGACGGTGTCGTTGCCGGACGCTGCGCTGTACGTTTGATCGGCCAGCGCGACGCGCGTCGAGCCGCCGAATGCGGCAGCTGCGGCGCCCGTGATGGCTGCGGTCTTGACGAACGTGCGTCGTGACATAGTCAGGGTTCCCATACTCCTCCTCCTTCTCCTCAAATCTCGTCTCGTTCGGTACTGCTCTCGTCTGGCGATCGGGGAAGGGGGTTTCCGCTTGTGCGGTGCAGAGTTCCCCGGTTCGCACGGTGACCATACGGAAGCGAGGGGCATGCGAGCATCGTCGAAACGTTGCGAGGCCGGGAACGGCGCATCATAAATTCTTATGATTTTCAGATCATGAGAAACATGCAGACGGTGATGACCAGGTAAAATGGTGCGGATGCATCATGAATTATACTGAAACTAGTATAAAGTAGAGCGCGGTAATCATTATCGTTATACGTATAATCAGATCTGCCGATTGAGGGATCGGCGGAAGCATGATTGCACGGCTCGACGGGCGGGGGGAGCATGAGCATGGAACAGCTTCGATCAACGCGGGGATCTTCGTGGGGCAAGGACCTCTCGCTCAAGCGCGTCATCGGATTCTCGTTCGATCGCCTGTGGATGCTCATGGCGTTCTACAGCATCGTTCCGTATCTGTACTCGTCCGACGTGCGCGGCTCGCTGTACACCACCTTGTTCATATCGCTGTGCGCGATGGTGGTCACGCTGCTGTTCGTGTCGGTGATCATGCGAGGACAGGACAGCATTGCCGGCAACCGCACCATCGTGGCGGTTGCGGCGGCGGTCACCTGCGTGGGCAGCCTGCTGACGCCCTTCTCCGACCTCAATACCACGTACGGCATGCTCATCCTGGGCATCAGCAGCATTATGACCGGCACCGGTTCGGCCGTGCTGTTCCTCGGATGGATCGGTCTGTTCTCGGGCGTGGGAGGGCGCTTGTCGCTGTTCGAGCTGTCGGCGGGCATGTGCGTCGCGTTCGTCGTGTCGCTCGTGCTGGTGGCCGTGCCGCCCTTGCTGGCGAACATCGCGGTGATCTGCCTGCCCTTGGCGTCGGGCTTCATGCTGGGCCGGTTGGGCGGCGCGAAGGCGCCGGCGTTGCCGCTGCCCGAGCAGCCGCCGTCGGGACGCACCGTGGGGCTGTTCGCGAAGGCGTTGGCGGGTGCGGTGCTCGTGGGGATGCTCGAAGGCTTCTTCGATGTGCTGTCGGGGTACCGCACGTTCGAGGTGCAGGACGTCTACGGGATGTATCTGCTGGCGGCGGGCTTCTTCGCCATGCTCGCGGTGGTGCTCATCGCCGTGTTCCTGTCCCGCGACGGCGTGTTCTTCGCGTACCGCTTCGCCATGTTGCTGCTGTGCTTGGGCTGCCTGCTCACGCCGTTCATGGGAGACAACAACACCTATTCGAGCGCAATCATCTTCGGCGGTTACAACTGCTTCACCATCACCTTGTGCGTGGTCTGCATCGATGTGGCCAGGAGCTTCCGCATCGGCGCGGTGCGCACCATCGGGTTGGGGCTGTTCGCGCTGTGCGGCGGCGAGGTGATTGGCTCGGCCATGGCGCATGGGCTGCACATTGCGGGGTTCACGTCGTTCGACCTGGCCGGTGTCACGTTGGTGGCCGTATCGGCGCTGTTCGTGGCGCACCTGTTCCTGTTCACCGAGACCGACCTCATCAAGTTGGGCATCGGCGAGGTGAGTCGGGTGCTGCCGGGTGCGGACGAGGGCGTGGTGGCGGAAGTCGACGAGAGCGTGGGGGAGGACGAGGACCCCGTGGACCCGTGCGACGCCATCGTGGAGAAGTTCAGCCTGTCGCCGCGCGAAAGCGACGTGCTGCCGCTGCTGCTGCAGGGCCGTACCATCTCGCGCATTCAGGAAACGCTGTTCATCTCGGCGGGCACGGTGAGCACGCACATCCGCCATATCTACCAGAAGACGGGCGTGGACAACCGTCAGGAGCTCATCGACCTCGTGGAGCGCACGCGTGAGCATGCGGAAGAGGTCGAATAGCCGCGATGGAAACCGCCTACCTGCACGAATACCGGTGCGTGGCCGAGTGCGGCAGCTTCACGGCCGCTGCGCGCGAGCTGCACCTCACGCAGTCGACGCTGAGCAAGCATGTGGCCGCCCTCGAGCGCGAGTTCGGAGCCGACCTGTTCGTGCGCGACCGGAGTGGCCTGAAGCTCACGGCGGCGGGCGAGGCGCTGTACGCGCAGGCCGGGCAGCTGGAACACGTGCTGCGGCAGACGCGCGGGCTGGTGCACGCGGCGGCAGCGGGCGCGGCGGGCGAGGGGCGCGGCGAGCGCGGAGGACGTGCGGACGGGGCGGGCTTGGCAGGTGCGGCGTCGGCTGCGGGAACGAGCGTGCGGCGCGCGGCATCGTGCGATGCCGTGCTGCGCTGCAAGTGCCGGATGGCCGCCGAGCGCTACGGCTTGGATCGGCAGGAGACGGGCGCGCTCGTGCTCTACCTGGAGGAACGCGGGTTGAAGGCCATTCAGGACGAGCTGGGGCTTTCGCGCGACAACGTGGCCGACGTGCTGGGGCGCGTGTACCGCAAGCTGGGCGTGAGCGGCAAGCAGGAGGCGCTCGACATCGTCCATTCCGTTTCGGAATGATGGTAGATTCCCCGCGAGAGGTCGGGCATACTGACCTCCGATAGTTGAAAGCACTTGATGAAGCTGGGGGGCTTCAGGCAGAGGGTTTCATCCGAACATTTGGATGGAGGCCGAACATGAGTGCTTGTTCTTTTTCGTCGGTGGACGAGGTGACGCATGCCTTGCTGGAGCGAGGCGATGTCGCGAAGCTGCGCATCGAGCGCGGTGCGTCCGACGATCTTGCACCTGCCTTTCTGGCATACGCGAATCAGTTGAACCAAACGGGAACCCGTGCGCGCATCGTGTGCGTGGACGACGTCGCCGCGCAGCGCTTCCGCACGTCGCTTGAGGCCTACCCGGCGCTCGGCGCCGACGCGGTGGTGACCGTGCGCGAGCTGTGCCTATCGCTTGCCGCGGACGGGCGCGTGCGTGCCGCGATGGGCCGCGAGGCGCGTCTGCTCAACGACAACGAGCACGACGTGCTGCTGGAAGACCTCAAGGTGAGCGGCATCAAGCCGCGCCGCCTGCGCGAGATGCTCAAGTTCTTCTACAAGAGCATAAGCGATTGCTTCAGCGAAGAGCCGGGCTGGCTCGTCACGAACGAAGAGCAGATGGTATTCGCCATCCTCGAGGAGAATCTTGACGTGCGCCGGGCGCTGTTGCCGTGCGAGCTGCCGGGTCGGGTGTACCACGGTCTGGTGGATGCGGGTGCGGAGGTTGAGCCGCTCGTGCTGCTGGTGGACGACTTCGGCACGCTGAGCAAGGCGGCGCAGCGGCTCGTGCAGCACGTTGCCGGCGCGGGGCTCGTGGTGGCGGGCGCTTCGACCGAGGCGCGCAACGCCGAGGAGCCCTACCCGTGGATCGAAGGGTTCGCCTCGTTCGCGGACGCGACCGGTGCCGATGCCTGGACGCTCGAGACGGGCGCGGGCGCGCCGGTGGGCGCGTGCATCGTCTGCCCCGATCCCTATGCGGAGTTCGCGTGCGTGGCCGATCAGGTGAAAGCGCGGCTGGACGCGGGCATGGCGCCGCACGACGTGCTGGTGGCCGTGCCGAACGGCACGTGGGCAGCGAAGATGGTCGAGGCGCTTGAGGCGCGCGGCATCGCCGCGGTGCGCGACGGGGGCGCCGGGCGCCTCAAGGGCGACCCGCGCTACGCCGAGAAGTGCGCCGACCTCAAGCTGGCCGCGTTCTTGCAGCTCATCCTCGACCCTCATGACTTCACGGCGCTGCGCTCCTGGATTGGCATGGGCGACTGGCTGCTGCGTTCCGACGCGTTCCTCGAGCTCATGGCCTATGCGCGCGATCACGAGATGACGGTGCCCGAGGCGGTGGCGGCGCTGCGCGCGATGGACGACGAGGCGCGCGGCATGAACGTCTTCGGCAAGTTCGACGCACCGCTCGACGAGCTCGACGAGCTGCGCCGCGCCTGCGAGGGCATCGGTCGCGACGAGGCCGTGCTGCTGTTCGAGCGTCACGGCATGCCGCTCGCGCCGCGTATGGTGGCGCTGCTGGGCGACGATCCCGCGCGCGCCGACCTCGAGAACCTCGCGCGCAACGCGTTTGCGGGGGCGGGCACGAGCGGGGGTGCCGGGGCCGATGCCGGTGCCGATGCCGTGTCCGTGGTGCCGTACCGCAGCTGCCATGGGCATTTCGCGCGCGTCACGTTCGTCACGGGGCTCGTGAACGGTTTCCTGCCGCGCCTCGACGCGGTGGACGACAAGTACACCATCGACCATCGCGCGGTGGCGCTCGAGCGCGAGCGCGTGCTGTTCGACGACGTGTGCGCGACGGCGACCGACGAGGTGGTGTGCACGCGCTTCGAACGCGACCGCCTGGAAAACACCGGCGTCCTCGACATGCAAACCGCCCGCGTGTTCATCAAGAACGGCATCCGCTACGCATCCGTGGTACCTTCCGCGTTCGTGTCCTAGCGCCCCGTTCCCCGTTTTCTCCCTTCCTGAAAGGATCTACCCATGAGCGATATCGAAGTGTTCACCATCGACGATGATTTCGACCCCCTGGCAGAGCTCAGCATCGACGAGGAGGAGGTGGCGCAGGAAACCGACTACCTGCCGCCCATTCCCGACGCCGAGCTGAGCGTGGTGCCGCCGAAGGTGGAGCTGCCGCCCGCCGAGCGCATCGCGAAGCTGATCGAGGGCATTCCCGGGCAGATGGTGCGCATCCTGCGCACCGTGGAGCTGTGCCGCGAGCCGCGCACCATGAGCGAGCTTGCCGCCGAGGTGGATGCGGAATTCCCGAACGAGGTGAGCGTGTACACGGCGGCGCAGCTCGTGCAGCTGCTCGAGCGCGCCGGCGGCGTGGAGCGCGTCGAGGACGAGGCACCGGCCGACGCGGGCGAGTCCCTTGTGGACGCAGACGGCTTCATAGTGGTGACGCCGGCGCCGCCGGTGCGCTACGTGGCCACGCAGGCCGGCCTCGACGCCGCGGAGGCGCGCGTGTCGGAGGCGGCCATCATTGCCATGCTGCAGGAGGAGCCGCAGTACCTGCCGCTGTACGAGCGCATCTTCTCGATGTGCTCGCGCGAGGGCGGCTGCCCGGTGAAAGAGCTCGACGCCGCCATCGACCACGATCCGCTGTGCGTGGAGCCGCGCCGTTTCTGCGGCTACTTCCTGGGCAAGCTCGAGCGCTTGGGCGCCCTGGAATGGAACACCGTGTGGACCGTCTCCGCTTTGGGGACTCAGGTTATGGCATCCGACATCTTCTCTCGCAACTAAGGAGCCCATCATGACTGAATACGACATCACCTTCGCCGAAGTTCTGCGCGGCCGCATGGCAACCTACCAGTTCCTGTCGCGGCTGTTCCGCGTCGAGGTCGATCAGGAGCTGCTCGACACGCTCATGACCATGAAGTTCCCGGCGAACACGGGCAACGAGCTGGTGGACGAGGGCTACCGTCTCATGTGCAGCTATCTGGGCAAGGCCGATGCCGCCGTGCTCACCGACCTCGCCGTGGACTACGTGCGCGCGTTCATCGGGTCGGGCAACGACGGCTTCTCGGCGGCCTACCCGTACGAGTCGGTGTACACGAGCCCGAAGCGCCTCATGATGCAGGACGCGCGCGACGAGGTGCTCGTGCTGTACCACGCCGCCGGGTTGGACAAGCAGGAGAGCTGGAAGGAAGGCGAGGATCACATCGCGCTCGAGCTGGAGTTCGAGCAGATTCTCATCGAGCGCGCCTTGACGGCGCTCGAGCAGGGCGAGGACGAGACGTGCCTGAACCTGCTGCTGCAGCAGCGCAACTTCCTGGAAGATCATCTGCTGGCGTGGTATCCCATGATGGCGCACGATTTGCAGAAGTTCCCGAACACTGACTTCTATCGCGGTTTGGGCAAGCTGACCAGCGGGTATTTGCGCAACGATTTCGAGTTCCTCACCGAGGTGCTTGAGGATAACGGCGTGCTGGCTGGCGACGCCGTCGAGGAGCGCGAGGTTGCAGAGGGCGTGGCGTAATGAGCGAGCCCGAGGAAAAGAGGAGCGCGCCGAAGGGGGCGTCGGTTTCGCGCCGTACGTTCGCGCTCGGCGCCGTGGGCGCGTGCGCGGTGGTGGGCCTGGGCGGCGTGAAGTACCTGCCGAGCCAGACGTTGTGTCGCCCGCCGGGAGGTCAGGACGAAGAGCAGCTGGTGGCAGGGTGCGTGCACTGCGAGAAGTGCCGCGAGGTGTGCCCGCACAACGCCATCGCGCCCGCGCATATCGAGCAGGGCATTCTGAACGCGCGCACGCCGCGTATGAACTTCAAGAGCGGGTGGTGCGACTTCTGCGAGAACGAGCCCGGCGGCCCGAAGTGCATTGCCGTGTGCCCGACCCATGCGCTGACCGAGGTCGACCCGACCGCGGTGATCATCGGCATCGCGGAGCTCAATCGCGACTGGTGCCTGGCGGCGAAGGGCATGGGGTGCCACGAGTGCGTGGACGTGTGCACCTACGAGGCGCTTGAGCTGGGCTACGACAACGTACCGGTGGTGGATGCCGACGCGTGCAACGGATGCGGTGCCTGCGAGCTGGCCTGCATCTCGCTGTCGGCCGGCTCTATCACCACGGGCGCAACCGATCGCGCCATCGTGGTGAAACCCACCGAAGAAGCGGGAGCGTGATCGCATGAAGAAGAAAAACAGCCTGCGGGTTCGGTTTCTCGTGATGCTTGCCGTGCTGGCGGTCGTGGCCGTGGGCTACTTCACGGCCGGCGGCATCGGCAACCTCTGCGGTATCGGCTTCGGCGACATCACGCTGCTGTGCCCCCTCGGCGCGCTGCTGGCCATGCTCGCCCAGAAAACCGCCATCCCCCTGGCCGTGATAAGCGTGATCGTGGTGCTGCTGATCTGCATCGTGCTGGGCAAGGTGTTCTGCGCCTGGGCCTGCCCCGTGCATTTCATGTCGCGGCTGAGGAAACCCCGCCATGGCGCCGCGGATGGCCTCGCCCATGCCCCCGCCC
>NZ_PPTT01000005.1 GCF_003339815.1 Eggerthella sinensis | reverse complement strand
GAGGCAGGGATCACCCGGTCCCATTCCGAACCCGGCAGTTAAGCCTGCCATCGCCGAAAGTACTGCGGGTCCAGCCCGTGGGAGGACAGGACGTCGCGCTCGCGGAGGGCGTTTCAGCGCCGAGGGGGCCCCGGATCCGAGCGATCCGGGGCCCTTTCCGCGTTTCGGGGGCTCTTCGGATGCCGGAGAGGGGCGATGATTCGGCATCCGACTGCCTTCAAACGGGAATCCAATGGTAAAATACGCTCATTGCTGTTTGGCAACGAATCGAAAAAACTGCTAAGGATGGATTATGAGTATAGGCAAGAAGCTGCTCTCTACCGCGCTGGCCACCATATTGTCGATCGCGTTACTGCCCGCAGGGGCGTTCGGCGTAGATCAGGGCAGCCAGTCTGTGTCAGATGCGAATACTCAGCCTGAGCAGGGTTATGTGAATGGTGACGAGACTGGTGCGGACTCAGAGGCCGATCTCCCCGAGATCGATCAAGGGCAGAGCGTCGACGGGGAATCCCCTGAAGATTCTTCTCCCGGAACTTTGGATCAGGGGATACATGAAGAATCTGATTCGACTAAATCCGAATCAATCCTGCATGATGGTCTCGAGTTGTCGAGCGAAGAGGACGATTCTGCCGAAGACCCTGAGAAAGATGCGTTCGATTCGATCTCGTACATATTTATCGATCAGCGTGACCTTACTGTGGGGGATACTCAGAACATCGTTGTCGCGTTGAAAGACGCGGCAAGCAAGATTGTGGAGGCAAAGCTGTCGTATCGACCGGCTGGATCGTCTGACGTCATTACGATGGATGCTTCTAACATCGTTGACAATACGGTGCTATTTTCAAAAGAATTCTCGGAATCGGAGACTGGAACGTTTGAGCTTTGTGGTTTTGACTATACCATTGAGGCATCTGACGGCCTGAATGCGTTCAGGGTGGAGCTTGTTCAAGATCAGGATGCGGCGTATGCATTTAGCGTTTCTTCAGCGGAGTCGTTAGGTCGCGATGAATCTTTAGGCGACATCAACGCCTATGCTCTCGGTGAGGATGGAAGAATCACGCAGGAGAACACGGTCGAAGAAGCTCTCGCTGAAGCAACGGGTGAAGATACCGCAGCGGGGATAGCGGCAACTGCGTTTTCGCTTGATAACGGGGAGTCTCGAGTAGCCTCTTCTGCATCTAAAATCGTGATCGCCCTCGATCCTGGCCATGGTGGATCTGATCCCGGCGCCGTGGGGTATGGCCTCAAGGAAAAGGATCTCAACTGGAAAATTGCGCAAGCATGCAAAAGCAAGCTTGAGAGTTATGGACGCTATGAAGTGGTATTAACTCGTTCGGAGAACGAGAATCCCGGTCTTTCTGAGCGTGTCGATCGGGCGGTGTCTGCCGGGGCGAGCGCGTTCATCAGCATCCATATCAATTCCGGTGGTGGAACGGGATCCGAGGTTTGGATTCCTAATGATTCGAGCTATCTCAAGGATCAAACCCATGAGGTGTCGAAAGAAGTGGCTAGCTCGATTTTGGATCAGCTTGAAGCGCTGGGTTTAAAAGATCGAGGTTGGAAAACGCGCGACTCGGAGCGTGTCGATGGTGAGGGCCCCTATTACTATCCAGATGGAAGTATTCAGGATTACTACACTGTTATCGAGCAAAGTCGTGAAGCGGGTATACCAGGCATCATCATCGAACATGCCTTTATTGACAACGCAAACGACGCGGGGAAGCTTGCAAGCGATTCGTTTCTTACGAGACTCGGCCAGGCTGACGCGGTTGGCATCGCGAATAAATTTACGTTTGCCGTTGGCAATACAAATGTTTCCGCAGAACAATGTACGGTAGGAACTGAGATTACGTTTTCTGCTGAAGTCTCCGGCTCCGCATCGGGGCTGACGTACAACTACGTCTGGCGCTACGGCACGGACTGGTCGGACTGGGGTTCGACGGTAAAAAGCACAGGTGGGTACACCTCGTCCACGGCGAGTAGCTTTACTGCAAAAAAGAAGGGCGTATATTATGTTTGGGTAGATGTAAAAAACTCAAACGGCGTATCGCTGACGACGCAGGAAAAGAAAGTAATTGTTAGTTCCTGGTCGGTCTCCGGCATCAGCGCGCCCGCCACGGCCGCGGCGGGCTCGAAGGTCTCCTACTCGGCGAAGGTCTCCGGCTCCGCATCGGGGCTGACGTACAACTACGTCTGGCGCTACGGCACGGGCTGGTCGGACTGGGGCTCGACGTCGAAGGGCACCGGCAAGTACACCTCCTCGGCCTCGGGGAGCTTCACGCCCACCAAGGCGGGCACCTACTACCTCTGGGTCGACGTGAAGGGCCCTGACGGCTTCGAGGCGTCCACGCCCGAGGCAAAGGTGGAGGTGTCGCGCACCTGGTCGGTCTCCGGCATCAGCGCGCCCGCCACGGCCGCGGCGGGCTCGAAGGTCTCCTACTCGGCGAAGGTCTCCGGCTCCGCATCGGGGCTGACGTACAACTACGTCTGGCGCTACGGCACGGGCTGGTCGGACTGGGGCTCGACGTCGAAGGGCACCGGCAAGTACACCTCCTCGGCCTCGGGGAGCTTCACGCCCACCAAGGCGGGCACCTACTACCTCTGGGTCGACGTGAAGGGCCCTGACGGCTTCGAGGCGTCCACGCCCGAGGCAAAGGTGGAGGTGTCGGGTTATGCCATTATGGGTGCATCGGGGACGACGGCTGCGCAAATGGCCCGATTCTACCGTGCGACCGTTGGCGATGCCTATCCCTCAAATGTGTATAGTGAAAAGGGGGCGGCAACGCTCGACGATTTCTGCACGATCGTGTACGAGGAGGCTGAGCGAGAGGGCGTGAAAGCGGAGGTGCTGTTTGCGCAAGCGATGCACGAGACGGGGTGGCTCCGTTTCGGCGGAAGCGTGAAGGCGCAGCAGTGTAATTTCGGAGGACTTGGCGCGGTGAGCAGTACGGCTGCAGGTGCGACCTTTTCAAGCGTGAGAATTGGTTTGCGTGCTCAGGCGCAACATCTGAAAGCATACGGATCAACGCAGCCTCTCAACAGTGCATGCGTCGATCCTCGCTTCTCGTTGGTTGCACGAGGCTCAGCGCTAACCGTTGAGGATTTGGGCGGGAAATGGGCTGTGCCGGGGACGAATTACGGTATGAGCATAGTTTCCCTGATCAATAGGCTTAAAACTGCCTAGGCATTTCACTTTGCCCGCTCGTCTGACTTGGTGTAATGTAATTAAAAGATGCGATATGTGCGAGTTTTCGCGCTTGTCGCATCTTTTCGTTTGCCGCGCCTCGGTATTTCGTAACATATACATCCGGGAACGATCCGTTGTCGAACGCTCCTCCTCGGTGTGGTATTGTCGTTCTTCGTAGTTGGAGTTTCGGCGTGTTTGAAGATAGGATTGATACATGAAGTGCTTTGCGGAAGATGCTGCATTCCCGTTTCGCAACCGAAGAGCAGATTTCGTATTCGCGGGTGTGCTTCTGGCGAGCGCGCTCGCCCTTATACTGGGTTGCGTATTGTTTTCTCGATCCCACAGTCTTGAAGCCTTGTTCGTGTACCTGCTGTGCGGAGCGTTCGTTCTCGTTCTGGAGTGCTTAACGTGGTGCACATTTATCGCGACTCCTCGGGAGACTCCGTTCGGGATGACGGGCGTTCTTCTGCTTAGCAAGTTGCTCGGCGTATCGCTGATGTGCTCCATCGTTCTTGAGGGGATTACGCTTTTTGGCGCTGTCACCATGACTCCCTTGTCGATAGCGGATTGGAATGTGCTCCGCATAGGGTTCTTCTTCGTGCTTTCGTACGCATCTCTTTTGTTCGTCACCGTATGTTCGCGCCAAAAACCTTTTGAAGCTCTCCGCTCGCTCTGGAATCGCCTCGATCATCGCTTTCTGGTGCGTGCTGGTATCGCGCTGGTGATCTCCGCAGTCTTGTCAGGTGCTCTTGCTCTTGCACTGGAGCAGTTCAAAAGCCTGTCGTTTGCGTCAACGTTTATGCTCTCGTTTTCCGTGATCGCTTGCATAGCTCTTTTTGTGTGCTTGCGTCAACGCGCTGGAGCTCGTCCGGAGTGGTTGTTCTTGGTGGCGGCGTTGCTACTGGGTTCCTACCTTGCCTTGTTCCCACCGGCGGTTACGAACGTTTCTTGGGACGATCAGATTCATTTTAAAAGAAGCCTTGCTTTATCCTATATCGTCAATTCCGAATATTCTGATGCGGATGCAACGTTGTTGAATCCCCTGATCGCGGATGAGGACTTTCCTCGCCCCACTGTTGGCGACGATTGGATGCCCGATGGGGATACTTGGTCCCAGTCGAACATTGATGCTTATCGCAGTTTGATCAACAGGGCTCACGAGACTGCTCCCTACCATATCACCGACGGTTTCAATACCGCTCCTTCAGAGACATCGATGGCTACGTATACGTCGGTAGGGTATGTGCCTTCGGCTGTTGGGTTGTGGCTCGGTCGGGCGTTGCACTTGCCTTTCGATGTAACGTTTACACTAGGTCGATGGATGAATTTGCTTGCGTATTGCATTGTGTCTTTTGTGGCAATCCGCATTATTCCCGTCAAGAAAATCCTACTTTGCGCTGTTGCGCTATTGCCCACGAACCTTTTCATGGCTTCATATTACTCGTATGATCCCTGGCTTATTTCATTCTTATTTGTCGCTATCGCTCTTGTGGTGCGTGAGATCTGTACGCCCGATAAGAAACTATCGACAAAAACATGGCTTACCGTGTTTTTGGTTTTCTTCGTAGCGTTGGGCCCGAAGGCAATCTACTTTCCTCTGATCGGATTGCTGTTCTTGCTGCCGAAAAGCAAATTTGAATCTGCGAAGCAAAGGAGACTCTTTATAGGGTCGGTTGTGCTTCTCGGCTGCATTGTTGTTGCGACGTTTCTCCTTCCTTTTGTTGCTTCTGGGGCTGGAGATTCAAGTGATATGCGTGGCGGATCTGATGTGAGCGCACCCGGGCAAGTCGCCTTTATCTTGGCTGATCCTCTGCGTTACGTGGGAATACTGATTAACTTCTTCGTGAATCAGTATTTGGCAATCGGAATGTCTTGCGAATATACGCTTTCGTTCGCTTACTTCGGAAATCTTGGAATGGTGTACCCATGGCTCTGCACGTTCCCGGTGATATTCTTGCTGTTTGTGGCGGTTTCCGATGCTGGAGAGCATTCGTGGTTGTTATGCAAGGCGCCAATCATTGCCTGGATGGCTCTATTGTTTATCCTGACGGTTGGGCTCGTCGCTTCTTCGCTATACGTTTCATTTACCCCTGTTGGGCTTGACACCGTGAAGGGTTGTCAGCCCCGCTATTTGCTTCCTCTGATATTTCCTTTGCTAGCTTTATGCTTTAACTTCAGATTGCAGAATAGAATCAGGTCGGATAGATACAATCTTGCTTGTATATCATTGTCCTGTGTTCCCATGGTGTTGTGTTGTTGGTTCTTGGTGGCTTCGAAAGTGTTCGTTTGAGCATAGAATACCGGCTTCGCCAAGCTTGTATAGGTTAAGCGTTACTCAAGAGAGGTGCACATGCAGGTTAGGATCAAAGGAAGATGCAGAGGTGAAGGGAAAACCTATGTATGGATTCAGGCCCACGTGTCGGAGGGCTCTCGCTTATTTGCTTCAAGCGTTAATGTTGAGGGAGATAGTCTTCCGTGCAAGTTGCTGCCTTTAGGAATAATGCCGCGAGAAGGATGGCACGAATGCGTTCTCGTGGTGTTTACGATGAATCGCCGTCAATTCGTGACTTTTTCGGAGCTTGATGCAGCGGGCAATACCGTTTCTTCCGTAAAAAGAACCATCATTCCTCTTCATTCGACTTGGGCATCGCGGGCAAATGGAGTGCTTCGCAAAGAGCTATGTGCGAAAATTCGCAACTTCGATTGGAAGGGTCTTGCTCGGCAATCGATTCTGACCTTGGATCGTTGTGTGCCGAAGAAAAATTCGTGGCTCTTCCGAGGCTCATTATTCGTTTCATGCGAAAACGCTAACGATGCTTTCATATCGGTATTCGACGCGAGCGGCACGGAAATTCCGGTTACCGTGCATTTTCTGTCTTCGGCTTCAGCTAGCATGAGCGACGGACACGGCTCGCCTTTGAAAGAGGTTCGCTTTTCGGTCGAGTTGCCAACCTCTCAACCCATTCGTGGTAATTACTGCTTTCTCGCTGGTAATAAAAAGACCCCTGAATCTGCATGTTTCGAGGTTCTTGAGCCGCATGTCGGGGAGGGCCTTAAAGAGCAGTACTGGAATGCATTTTGCGACGCCTGGCACGACCCCGCATATGGCCCATGGATGAGAAGACATAGGATTACGGCGAAACGGGCTGCTCTTCAATGTGAGACGCGCTTTGAGTACGAGCCCCTTTTCAGCATTGTGGTACCTTTGTACAAAACTCCTCTGTCCTTTTTCGAGGAGATGGCGGAATCCGTAATCGCGCAAACCTATTCTTCGTGGGAGCTCGTGTTGGTCAATGCCTCGCCGGAGGACGAAGGGCTTGCGTCTCTGTCTCGCTCGTATGCCGAGCTCGACGAGCGTATCAAGTTGATTACGCTCGAAGGGAATAGAGGGATCACGGAAAATACCAACGTGGGCATTAAGGAAAGCAAAGGCGATTTCCTGTGCTTCTTTGATCATGACGATGTTCTTGAGCCGGATATTTTGTTCGAATACGTCCGAGCTCTTAACCAATACGACGATATCGATCTGTTGTACTGCGATGAAGATAAGCTTTTCCCCGATGGACGCTACGCCACTCCCATGTTCAAGCCGGATTTCAGCATTGATCTTCTGCGGGACAACAATTATGTGTGCCATATGCTCACCGTCAGAAAGGATCTTCATTCTCGCCTGGAACCGGCAGGTGAGGATCTCGACGGTGCTCAGGATCATAACTTGGTATTGCAGGTTGCGGAACAGGGCAGGCGGATACACCATGTATCACGTGTGCTGTATCATTGGCGCATTAGCGAGAATTCGACTGCGGGGAACGCATCGAGCAAGCCTTATGCAACGCAGGCTGGTATCAGGGCAGTCGAGAATCATCTCAATCGGTTAGGCATCCAAGCTAAGGTTGAGTGCGCTCACGGGAGAGATTTTCGCTACAAGATCGATTACCCGCTTGTAGGCGAGCCTCTGGTCTCTCTCGTGATGCCTACGCGTGGTGGACTTGCCTTGTTGGAGGCTCTCGAATCGATTTTCGAATTGAGTACGTACGCGCAGGTTGAAATCGTGCTTTCCGTAAGTGAGGAGTGCGAACGAATTGTAAAGCGCGAAATCGCTGGGATGGCCTCAAGGTGTAAGATTTCTGTCGTCTCCTATGCGGGAGCATTCAATTACTCATCTTCGATTAATGCCGGCGTCGCCTGTGCGTCCGGTGAATACCTCGTAATAATGCATGACGACGTTCGGATCAGCTCCCCCGAATGGATCGAGACCCTTCTTCGTCATTGTATGCGTGACGATGTTGGGGTTGTTGGACCGATGATTTGCGATTTCGACGGCGTTATTCAACAGGCAGGTCTGTTTTTCGTCGACGGAGAAGTGATCCCGTCCTCCCCTGGTTTGTACAAGGAGTTTCCTGGGTACGCATATCGTCCCTTGAGTACTCAAAACTTAAGCGCAGTAAGTGGCGTATGTATGATGACGAGAAGGGATACGTTCGAGAGGCTGCAAGGCTTTGATCCGATTTTCGTACGTAAATATGGTGAAATAGATTATTGCTTCAGGGTGCGCCAGTCCGGATCGTTGGTTGTATATACGCCCGAGGTTTCTATCGATCATCGGGCTTCGAGAGGTAGAGGAAGAGAGACCGATCTAAACGCAATGCCCGAGTATTATCGTGAAAAGGCATCTTTTCTTGATCGATGGGCGTGCGTGCTTGCAGAGGGGGACCCGTATTTCAACTGCAACTTCTCTCATGTTCCTGGAGAAGCTTGCACGTTCAAGCTTAATTCAGAGAAGTCAGTTGAATTGTAGTGCGGCTTTTGATTCCTTAAGCTCACAGCTGGCGGGAAACGAATAGGACAGCATATTTGATGATACGATATGATCGTTTTGGTCATTGTTGCTGGAAGCCGTGAGCGGGTGAATTGATGGAAAGGCTCGGGTTTAGCGATCAAGGTCGTATACTGTCAATTTGAAACCGGTTGAAAGGTAAGTGCAAGTGAAAGGCATAATTCTCGCAGGTGGTAGTGGCACGCGGCTGTATCCGCTTACTACGGTGACGTCGAAGCAGCTGCTTCCGGTGTACGACAAGCCGATGATCTATTACCCGCTGTCGGTGCTCATGATGGCGGGCATCCGCGACATCCTGGTCATCTCGACGCCGCAGGACCTGCCGAACTTCGAGCGCCTGCTCAAGGACGGTTCGGACTACGGCGTGCGCCTGTCCTACGCCGAGCAGCCCTCGCCCGACGGCCTCGCGCAGGCGTTCATCATCGGCGAGGAGTTCGTCGACGGCGACTCGTGCGCGCTCGTGCTGGGCGACAACATCTTCTACGGCAACGGCCTGGGCCGTCATCTGCTGCATGCGGTGGAGACCGCCGAGCAGCGCGGCGGGGCCACCGTGTTCGGCTACCACGTGGACGACCCCGAGCGCTTCGGCGTGGTGGAGTTCGACGAGGACTTCAACGCCATCTCCATCGAGGAGAAGCCTGTCCACCCTAAGAGCAACTACGCCGTGACGGGCCTGTACTTCTACGACAGCCGCGTGTGCGAGCTCGCCAAGCAGGTGAAGCCGTCGGCGCGCGGGGAGCTCGAGATCACCGATCTCAACCGCCTGTACCTCGAGGCGGGCTCCCTCAACGTGGTCACGCTCGGGCGGGGCTACGCGTGGCTCGACACGGGCACCATGGAGTCGCTGCACGAGGCGAGCGAGTTCGTGCGCGCCGTCGAGCGCAGCCAGGGGCTGAGCGTGTCGGTGCTCGAGGAGACCGCCTACCAGAACGGCTGGATCGACCGCGAGAAGCTGCTCGAGTGCGCCGAGCGCTACGGCAAGTCCCCCTACGGCCAGCACCTGCGCAAGGTGGCCGAGGGCAAGATCGTCCCTCACAGGGAAGGGGCGTACGCATGAGGATCCTCATAACCGGCGGCAACGGCCAGCTCGGCAACGAGCTGCAGCGCCTTCTGCGCGACGGGGCATCCGAGATCGGGCCCATCCCCGCGCTGTACGAAGGCGCCGAGGTCGTGGCCACCGACGTCGAAACGCTTGACATCACCGACGCCGACGCCGTGATGGCGTTCGTGTCGGAGGGCTCCTTCGACCTGGTGGTCAACTGCGCCGCCATGACGAACGTCGACGGCTGCGAGACGGCCGAGGACGCGGCTTTCCGCGTGAACGCCGAAGCGCCGGGCAACCTGGCGCGCGCCGCCGAGTCCGCCGGCGCCAAGTTCGTGCAGGTGTCGACCGACTACGTCTTCCCCGGCACCGACCCCGAGCCGCGCGAGGAGGACGACCCGACGGGGCCCGTTTCCGCGTACGGGCGCACGAAGCTCGCCGGGGAGGAGCGCTCGCTCGAGGCGTGCAGCCGCTGCTTCGTGGTGCGCACGGCCTGGCTGTACGGCTACGTGGGCAAGAACTTCGTCAAGACGATGATGCGCCTGGGCGTGGAGCGCGACGAGGTGACCGTGGTGGGCGACCAGCTGGGCAACCCCACGTCGGCGAACGACCTGGCCCACGAGATACTGGCTATCGCCGCGACCGAGCACTACGGCGTGTACCACTGCACGAACGGGGGGACCTGCTCCTGGGCGGACTTCGCCCAGGCGATCATGGAGGGCGCGCATCTCGACTGCGCCGTCGCGCGCTGCACGAGCGAGGAGTACGCGGCCATGAACCCTGCATCGGCGAAGCGTCCGGCGTACTCGTCGCTGCGCAACAAGCACCTCGAGGACACCGTGGGCGACGAGATGCGCCCCTGGCGCGAGGCGCTGTCCGCGTATCTGAAGAACCTACCCGAACTGGAAGGCTAGAGGAATGTCTGAGATCTTCGAACCGAAGCGGATCATCGTGACCGGCGGCGCCGGTTTTATCGGTAGCAACTTCGTCCACTGGGTGGTGGACAATAGGCCCGAGGTGCACGTGGTGGTGCTCGATGCGCTCACCTATGCGGGCAACCGCGAGAACCTCGCCGGCATCCCGGAGGAGCGCATGACGTTCGTCCACGGCGACATCTGCGATACCGAGCTGCTCGAGGAGCTCGTGCCCGGCACGGACGCTATCGTGCACTTCGCTGCCGAGTCGCACAACGACAACTCCATCGCCGACCCCGAGCCGTTCATCCGCACCAACGTGCACGGCACGTTCTGCCTGCTCGAGGCCGCGCGCAAGCACGACGTGCGCTTCCACCACATCTCGACCGACGAGGTCTACGGCGACCTCGCGCTCGACGATCCCGCGCGCTTCACCGAGGACACGCCGTACTGCCCGAGCAGCCCGTACAGCTCGTCCAAGGCGTCGTCCGACCTGCTCGTGCGCGCCTGGTTCCGCACCTACGGCGTGCGCGCCACCATTTCGAACTGCTCGAACAACTACGGGCCGCGCCAGCACGTGGAGAAGTTCATCCCGCGCCAGATCACGAACGTGCTGACGGGCGTGCGCCCCAAGCTTTACGGCGACGGGCTGAACGTGCGCGACTGGATACACACCGAGGACCACTCCTCGGCCGTGTGGGCCATCCTGGAAAAGGGCCGTATGGGCGAGACGTACCTGATCGGCGCCGACGGCGAGAAGAACAACATCGACGTGCTGCACGCCATCCTGCAGAACATGGGCAAGGACGCCGACGACTTCGACTGGGTGCGCGACCGTCCCGGCCACGACCGCCGTTACGCCATCGACTCCTCGAAGCTGCGCGCGGAGCTGGGCTGGGAGCCCAAGCACACGGACTTCGACGAGGGCCTCAAGGCCACCATCGCGTGGTACCGGGACAATCCCGGCTGGTGGCAGGGCGCCAAGGATGCCACCGAGGCCAAGTACGCGAAACAGGGCCAGTAAGGAGGCGTCATGGCGGCAGGAGACAGCGTCAAACACGGCAACTTCACGTTCACCGAGACGTCCATCGAGGACGTCCTGATCGTCGACGTGACGGCGTACGGTGACGAGCGCGGCTACTTCGTGGAGACCTACAAGCGTCCCGACTTCGTCGCGGGCGGCATCGGTGCGGAGTTCGTCCAGGACAACCAGTCCTCCTCGACGAGGGGTGTTTTGCGCGGGCTGCACTTCCAGATCGAGCATCCGCAGTCGAAGCTCGTGCGCGTCGTGTCGGGCGAAGTGTTCGATGTAGCCGTCGACCTGCGCCCCGGCAGCGCCACGTACGGAAAGTGGGAGGGCGTCGTGCTGTCCGCCGAGAACCGGCGGCAGTTCTTCGTGCCGCGCGGCTTCGCCCACGGTTTTCTCGTGCTGTCCGACGTCGCGGAGTTCTGCTACAAGTGCGACGACGTGTACCATCCCAACGACGAGGGCGGCCTCATGTGGAACGACCCCGAGATCGGGATCGCATGGCCCATCCCCGAGGGCATGGAACTCGTGCTGAGCGAGAAGGACCAGGCGCACCCGTCGCTTGCGATGCTCGCCGCGGAGTTGAGGCTCTAACGGTGGATGCGTTCCGTCTTTCGGATGCCGCCTCGGCGCATCTGGTATCGCGTCCTCTCACGGCGGCTGAGCGGGGTCGTGGCGAAGCGTTGCGCGTGCTCCGATGCGTGCGCGCGGCAGAACCCGATGCCCTGACGTGGGCGGTGCTGTACTTCAAAAGAGGTGCGTTCCTAGGAGAGGAACCGCAGCTTGCCGGCGTTGGTGCGATGCTGTCGCGCATACTATCGTGCAATGCCGTCCCCGCATGCGATTCTATGCTCATCTGCGACGATGACTGGAATGTGCGCGAATTCCAGGTTACGCTTCCCCTCAATACTCGTTTTTTCTCGCTGCGGTGCGGTGCTGCTCGGTGCTCGGTCGGATGGTCGCGGCGAAACGAACTGCTTGACGCGCACTATCTTGAGATTCGCCATGCTGCGGCAGATGACGCATACGAACGATGGCTCTTCGCTGGTCGCGATGAGGGGTCGGGAGTCCGTCGAGCCGAAGGTCCTTTGATGAGCATTGTGACGCCGGCGTACAAGACGCCTCCGGCGTTCTTGCGCGAGATGATTGATTCGGTTCGTGCACAACGGTACGAGAATTGGGAATTGGTGTTGGTCAACGCGAGCCCCGATGATGAGGGTATGCGAGAGGTGCTGGCCTCGTACGACGATGATCGTATTCAGGTGATTGAGCATCCAACGAACGACGGAATTGCTGGCAACACCAACGTGGGTATTGCCGCTTCTCATGGCGCGTACGTGAGTTTCCTTGATCACGATGATCTTCTTGAGCCGGATGCCTTGCTGCAATACGTTGAGGCGATCGAGAGGTCGGAAGAGCCGGTCGATATGCTCTATTGCGATGAGGATAGCTTGAACGAGCGCGGCACGTACGGATGGCCTCTCTTCAAGCCGACGTTCAATCCCGATCTCTTGTATTCAAACAACTACGTGATTCATTGGCTGACCGTGAGCCGATTCGTATTGGACCGGACGACCCGTTCGTCGAAGGATGTGGACGGAGCGCAGGACTATGATCTCACGCTCAAGGCGGGTGAGGTGGCGCGCAAGATCGTCCGTGTTCCTCGTGTTTTGTACCATTGGCGCATCCATCAAGGTTCAATCAATGCGAATCCCGATTCGAAGCCCTACGCTCAGTTGGCGGGTCAGCGCGCGCTCGAAGGACATTTTGAACGCAGGGGGGTATCGGCTCGTGTGAACCAGGAAAGCGTGGTGTGCACGTATCGGAGCAATTTCCTGCTGCCTGATGCTTCCGCGCCGCGTGTGACGTGCGCCTTGATGGGCGATGTCGCAACGCCCGCGTTGTTCGATGCTCTGAACGCGTACGCTTCCTCGACTGAAACGGGCTCGTATGAAGTGCTGCGCTATGCATCTGATACTCCTGTCGAGCGAAACAAAGCGCTGGAAGAGGCTTCAGGACAGGTGATTCTCTATGTTTCATCACCGATAGGCAGCGTGAGCGAAGATGCCATCGGGATGCTTGCAGGGTGCATGGAAAGGGCGGAGGTTGCAGCCGTATCGCCCCAGGTGCTCCGTGCCGACGGTCTGATCGATTACGCTGGTTTGTGCATTCAGCCGAGTGGCAAGCTTATGTACATGAGTCGCTACTTGCCGACCAACGATTATGCTTACGTTGGACGCTCTCAGCGACCTTACGATGCCTTGCTGGTTAACCATGCTCTGCTGATGCTGCGTGTCGATGACGCATGCCGTGCGGGCGGGTTCGACGCATCCTTCGAGACGAGCGCCTATGCTTCGGCCTGCCTGTGCATGACAATGCACCAAGCGGGGATGCTCGCGGTGTATCTTGCTTCAGTGCGATTCTCGCAGGCAGCAACGGGCAGTCTGCTCGCCTCGACTGTTGGAGTGCATGCGGTCCAAGACCGAGATCTGCTTGCTCGGCGATTCGGGATCCTTTATGGGCAGGGCGATCCGAGTCACAACCCCAACTTCGATCCGGAAAGCGCGTACTATCGCTTGAAGTGGTAGCGCAGACGGTCGAGCGGCATGAGCGCTTGGATGTATGCGCGTTTGAACGAAGGCTCCATGTTCGTCGAATGCTTGATGACGCCGCTGTCCATGCGTTGGAGCATGGCATCGATGAGCGCACGCACTTCGGAATTTTGGGGATCGAAGTCGTGCTCGAGCATTTCGAGATAGGCGCACCCTCGGCATAGATGGGCCTCGCGCACTGCGGGTGCGGTGACGCCTCGCCGCTTGAGCACTTCGTCCATATCGATCCATCGTTCCGCAATGATCCGGGGGTCTTTGAGTCCGCCGGAGAGCTCCTCTGAGAACTCTCGATAGCAGTATAAAGGCTCATCGATGTACACGATTGATCGCGCTGCGCACATCGTTTCCATGAGGAATGGATTGTCTACCCAACCCGCACCTGGGCATTCAAGGAAGCGAATGCCCTCTGATGAAAGAAAATCACGTCGATACAGGGCGGTCCAGATACTGGGATGGTAGAGCAGCAAGTCGGCATGCTCGCCGATGGTGAAAATGCGGTCGACGGGTTCGATTCGTCCGGTGTGAAACGAGGGCTCGCAATGTTCTTCGGGAGTGCCCGCTTGGCAGATGCGCCAGTACGACGCTTTGATGATGTCGGGTTCGTTGTGACGTTCCGCGGCATCGATCAGGACCTCGAGCATTGACGGTTCGAGATAGTCGTCCGGTTCGACGATGCCGATGTAAGAGCCACGGGCTCGGGCGATCCCCTCGTTCATAGCGCTTCCGTATCCTGCGTTTTCGCGATGAACGACGACGAAGCGCTCGTCTTCTTGGGCTATCGCGTCCAGGATGTCTCCTGAGTCGTCGGTTGAACCGTCGTCGATGCAGATGGCTTCGAAGTTCGTGAAGGTTTGGCTCCGGATGCTTTCGAGGCACTGGAGGAGATACGGCCCTACGTTGTAAATCGGGACGATGATCGATGCGAGGGGGGTGTTGGCCATGAATCGCGCCTTCTAGATCTTCGACGGGCTGGCGTGTGCATCGTCGAATGCTTCGACGAGCAACTCGCGATCAAGGCGGGCGACGCCGCTCTCTTTACCGATGAACACCAGCTTGTCGATTTTGTCGGCGTTGTCGTGCACGAAGTCGAGACACTGAGCGATATCGTCGAGGTCGGTGGGGTTCTCGAGGAGCAGCGCACCGCCGACCTTTGCCGCGTAGGCGCCGCAGCCGAGCAGTTCGGGCCACTGCGAGAGCGAGAGCGATGCGATGCACAGCTCGTTCGCGCGGCCCCGTGTTGCCCGGATATGCTCGAGCGTGCGCTCGCAAATAGCCGTGCAGGTGGCTTGCGAGGTGTCGCGTGCGATACGTTCCACTTCGATGCCGCGTTGGCGGAGGTGCTCGTCGAGGGCGTGGTCGGCTGCGACGCCGACAATGAGTGCGCGACTTTGGCCTCCTTCAGAGAAGGCGGTGGCAAGGCGATCGAGGGGAGCTTCGCCGCGCGTGGTGATGACAGGGCAACCCTTGGCGCAGATCAAGGGTGCCGTTGCGAGCGACTCCGGGTTGTCGTCGAAGTCAACGATAACAGCCTCGTTACCCCAGAGGCCGTGCGAGATTCCATAACGATGCAAATCGAGTGATAGGTCGAGCACACTGCCGTCGTTGACGAACGGCACGACGGTCGGTGACCAAGGCAGGCGCTTGAGCATCGCGAGTGGTTCGGTTGCGTTTTCTCCACAGTCGACAAAGTAAATGGTGGAGGGCTTGGACTCTCGTAAGATGGAGGCGACGGTGTCGGGAAGCCTGTCGGGCTTGATCGAGAGGACGGGCGCGTCGATGGCGCCCGCCAAGCCGCTTCCGATAATGGCGTTGATGTGCGTCGCGCCGCATACCAGAACGGCGGCGTTGAAGCCGCCTCCCCAGCCTTTTGCGGCAAGTTGAACCGACGTGCTGTTAGCGTCGTCTCCCGAGATAACGCTAAAATCCCCGTCCTCGTGCTCGCCGCCGCTTTTCAGCGCCTCGAACACGCGCTGCTCGGCCTCCGGGCTGCCGGTACGGCCACCGAGGCCGCCGTACACGCGGCATACGGATGAGGCGTCGCCCATCATACGTGTATGGCCCTTTTCGATCCAGATGACCTTGTTGCACAGACGCTCAATCTGGGCATTGCTATGAGATACGATGAGTACGGTCACGTCGTGTTTCTCGATGAGTTCGCTGATACGGTCTTCGCATTTCTTCTGGAACATGAAGTCGCCGACCGACAGCACTTCGTCTACCACGAGTATTTCGGGAACGATCACCGTTGCGATGGCGAAGGCGATGCGGGCCACCATGCCTGAAGAGTAGTTCTTCAGTGGCATGTCCAAGAACTTTTCGATCTCGGCGAATTCCACGATCTCATCGAAGTGCTCGTTGATGAACTCCTTCGAATAGCCAAGGAGTGCTCCGTTCAGGTAGATATTCTCTCGAGCGGACAGCTCGTCGTCGAAGCCGGCGCCGAGCTCGATGAGCGGTGCGATGTTGCCGTTGATCTCGCAGGTACCCTTCGATGGTTCCAGAACGCCGGCGATGATCTTGAGCATGGTGGATTTGCCTGACCCGTTCGTGCCGATGATGCCGAACACATCCCCCTTTTTCACCTCGAACGATATATCGTCGAGTGCGGTGAAACCCTCGAAGAAAAGCTTGCGTCGAGCGATTTGGATGGCGTATTCCTTTAGGCTGTTAAGCTGTTCGGATGCCATGTTGAAGACCATGGACACGTGGTCGACCTTGACCATGGTCGGGCGGTTGTCGCTGCTGAGGTCTTCGATAACGTCAGCCAGTGCTGAAGTGTTGACTGTTTCGGGCATAACGAACCTTCGTTTCTAAACGTACAGTATGAATTTCTTTTGCTGCTTGCGGAATACAAGGGCGCCAATGACGAGCGCGATTGCCCCGCATCCGAAGCATATGATGTTTTGCATTAGGCTCGGAGTGATGCCGTACATGGCGACGTCGCGGAAGTACGTGACGTAGTAGTACATCGGATTGAATTGCATGACGCTTACCATCCAATCCGGAAGTATATCGACGGAGTAGAACAGAGGCGTCGCATACGTCCAGGCCGTCAAGATGACGCCCCAGAGGTGCATGATGTCGCGGAAGAACACGGACAACGATGAAAGCAGGAGCCCGAGGCCCAGGCTGAACATGAACAGGTAAGCGAGCAGAACCGGCACAAGCAGAAGGTTGATGGTGGGTGCCACCTGGAAGAACAGCATGACGAGGGCTACTGCGATCAAAGAGATTGCATAGTTCAAGAGCGCGAACAGCACCTTTTCGAGAGGGAACAGCATCTTGTTGATTCGAATCTTCTTAATAAGGGGTGCCGAATCGATGATCGATCCCATGGCTCCGGACGTGGCGTCGGACATGAAGGTAAACAGGGTCATGCCGAGGATCAGGTACACGGGGAATGGCCCGTCGACGCTCCCGCGGAAAACGACTGAGAAAACAGCGGAGAGCACGATCATCATGAGCAGCGGATTGAGCACCGACCAGAGCACGCCGAGCACGCTGCGGCGATATTTGAGCTTGAAATCCTTCGAGACGAGGGAGGTTAGGATGAACCAATCCCTCTTGAACTGTGTCTTAGCTACGCTCATAATGCAGATCGCTGCCTCTCCTGTGCGACGCGCGCCCCTGCGCGCTTCCCGTTGTGCAATCATCGCAAAGTAGCATGATACCATGGGGTGCAATTCCGCCCTTTGTTTTCATGAGTTTCGCGTAAGATGATATGCTCGCGTGACGGGTGGGGCGCGACGTTCAGCACGGTCTTGCGTATAATGAGAACTTCAGATCAAGCCGTCACGGAAAAGGCAGGTCCGTTCATGCAGAATGCACATCCCAGCGTTTCGGTGCTGGTTCCTATATACAACGTGCAGCGTTACCTGCCGCAATGCCTTGAGGCGCTGTGCGGGCAGACGTTGCGGGATTTGGAGATCGTGGCCATCAACGACGGCTCGACCGATGATTCGCTGGCGATCCTGCAGGAATGGGCGGCGAAAGACGATCGGATCGTGATCGTGGACAAGCCGAATTCGGGATACGGCGCTTCGATGAACCGCGGTATCGAAACGGCGCGCGGCACGTACGTCGGCATCGTCGAACCGGATGATTTTCCTGATCGCAGCATGTTCAAGCGGCTGCTGCGCATGGCGCAACGGCACGATTGCGATCTGGTGAAATGCAATTTCTACGAGCATTACGACGATCATGAAGACCGCATCCGCAACTTCGCCGCCTTTCCGTACAACACGCTGTTCGACCCGGTGGACAAACCGGGCATCATCTGCACGATTCCGGCTATCTGGACGGGACTCTATCGCAAAGCGCTCCTCGACGATGCGGGCATCCGCTTTCGCGAGACGCCGGGCGCGTCGTTTCAAGACACCTCGTTCGTCATGAAGGCATGGTTTGCGGCATCGCGCTGCGCGCTCGTGCGCAAGCCGCTGCTGCACTACCGCATGGACAACCCAGGATCGTCGGTGAAAACCACGGATAAGGTGTTCGTGGTGTGCGACGAGCTTGAGGAATGCGAGCGATTTTTGCGCGCACGTCCCGAACGGTGCCGGGCGCTGCTTCCGTGGTTCTACGTCGACAAGTGGAGCAAGTATCGCTGGAACTATGAACGCATCGATGCGAGTGCTCACGAAGCGTTCGCGGCGCGTATCGTCGATGAGTATCGGGCGGCGCGCGAGGCGGGGGAGCTTGACGTGTCGCTGTTCGATCCCGACAGCAGGGCGGCGCTTGAGGCGTTGCTCGCGAACGGTGCGGCCCGGTTCGCGGCCGACCATCCGGAAACCTACTAGGAGGCTGCTGTGGAGCGCGAGCGAGCGAATCCTATCGTGTCGGTCATCGTCCCTACGCACAATGCGGACGAATTCGTCGCGCAGTGCATCGACAGCGTGCTGGGGCAGTCGTTGAGCGATTTCGAGCTCATCTGCGTGGACGATGGCTCGACCGACGGTACCTGCGCCCTTGTCGAGGAGCGCGCGCAGCGCGACGCGCGCGTGTCGCTCATCCGTCAGGCGAACGCGGGTCCGGGCGTTGCGCGCAATGCGGGGCTCGATCGAGCGCGCGGCACGTACGTGTACTGCCTCGATGCCGACGACTATCTCGAGCGCGATATGCTGTTGCAGTGCGCGCGTGCGCTTGACGAGACCGGCGCCGACATGGCGCTCGTGGCGTTCCGCACGTTCAACCAGCGGGTTGGTCGGGCATTTCCGGCCGAGTGGGGAATGCGTCACGAGGAGGTCTATCCCGCGTACCCGGCCGGAACGTTCACGTGGGAGACGGCGCCCGAGCTTTTCTTCGAGACGGTGCAGAACGTACCGTGGAACAAGGTGGTGCGTCGCTCCCTGCTCGAGGAGCGGGGGATTCGCTTTCAGGAGCTGCGGCTGACGGAGGACTTGATGTATTCGCTGCCCGCGGCGGTGGCGTCGGGCAGCATCGTGCGGATCGCGCAACCGCTCATGGTGCATCGCGAATTCGCCGGCACGAATGCGATGGCCGACAAAGGTCGCTATCCGCTCGATTTTCTCAAGGCGTTCGAAGCGCTTGGGGCGTGGTTGCGGGAGGCGGGCCTCTACGAGCAGCTGCGTGCGGCGTATCAGACGTGGTTGCTCGATGCGGTGTATTACAACCTACCGACGTATCGCGATCACGAAGGGTTCGTCGCAGCCTACGCGCGCCTTACGGCCGAAGATCTGGCCGCGTTCGACTTGGCCGAGGTTGATCCGCGCGAGGTGCGCGACCCTCGCTATCGCGCGTTGCTCGAGGGGCTGCGTACGGGGTCGCGCGAGCGGTTCTTGCTCGCCTGCGCGAATATCGAAGCCGCCGAAGTGCAAGAGCAGAAGTGCGGATTCCAAGATGCGCAGGCTTCGATCAAGTGGCTCGCGCAGCGCTTGAAAGACCGTTTGCGGTCGTAAGAGGCTGCCTCGCATACCGGAGGGGGCCGTTCAGCTAATGCTGCTATAATGCTTTGGTTGAAGATGCGTGCCGTCTTGGGGAATCGACAAGGACAATCATGGAATGGTATCAGGCGGTAGTCGTGTTTGCCGTGGCCTTTGCGGTCACGTACTGCATGGTGCCCGTTTCCAAGAAAATCGCGTTTCGGATCGGTGCGATCGATTATCCGGGGTATCGTCGCATGAATCGCGAGCCTATTCCAAGGTGCGGCGGCATTGCGCTGTATCTGGGTCTGATCGCAGCGTGCTTCACCGTGTTTTTGGGCGTCCGGTTCTTCGATTGGTCGCTGCACGACCTGTACATCTTGAGCGACGTGAACTATATCCTGCTGTTCGTCGGCGTGACGGCGATGTTCACCGTGGGGCTCGTGGACGACATCACGCAGCTCTCGCCGGGGGTGAAGCTGCTCGGGCAAATCGCGGCGGCCACCATTGTGACGGTTTCCGGCATCACCATCGGAGCCGTGCGCGCGGCTGGTATGGGGGGCGGGGACTATTTTGCTCTCGGGTGGATTGACTATCCGCTGACCGTGCTATACCTTGTCGTGTTCGTCAATATCACGAATCTCATTGATGGGTTGGATGGCCTCGCATCGGGTCTCGTGGCTATTGTGACATGCAGCTTGCTGTATCTGGTCTGGATGCGAGGGAGCTTCACCCTTGTGCTTGTGTGCCTTGCGCTCATTGCCATCTGTCTTGCGTTTCTACGTTTTAACTTCTTTCCTGCGTCGGTTTTTATGGGGGACTCGGGTTCATTGTTGCTTGGCCTCGCGGTGGGTATCGTTTCGGTTGCGGGCGTTGTCCGTACGCAGAGCTTCGTAGTTATGCTTGTGCCGCTTGTGATTGCGGGTGTGCCGGTGCTCGATACGCTTTCTGCCGTCATCAGGCGCAAGCGAGTGCATCAGCCTGTAAAAGATGGGGATCTTGGTCATATACATCATCGTTTAATGCGTGCAGGGCTCAGCCAGAAGCGTTCGGTAGCGGTGTTATGGCTGTGCTCGGCGGCCCTTTCGTTGGCGGGATGCCTTCTCGGAAGTTTTTCGGGGCCGGTTCGATGGGCAGTGAGCATCGGCTTGGCTGTGGTTTTGTTCTTCGTAATCTGGAAATTTGGTCTCTTCAAACCTGTTTTGAAGCATCATTACGACAATCGGGGAAGACGCGGCCCCCGTGTTCCCCGACATCGATGATGTGAAGGTTATGGCAGAGATATCTGAAGCAGCAAAGAAACAATCGAAGAGGACGGCCGCTGCGGCGGTCGCCGTCGTTGCGGTGCTTTCTCTGGCGTTCATCGGCTTGGTATCGTTTCTCGACGGAACAGCTGATCGAGTGGAGGAGGGGAGCGTCTCCATCGAGTCAGCTTCGTCGACAAGCCCTTTCTACGTGCTGTTGATCGGATCGGACTCTCGTAAGGGAACGGCGCTGTATACCGGCAACAAAACGGATCATGCGCAAGTTGATCAGCACTCCGACGTTATGACGCTTATGCGTGTAGACCCGGAAACCTATACCATTACACTCGTGAGTATTCCCCGGGACACGGTGTTACAGGGGTCGTCATCGAAGATCAACGATGCACTTCTGGACAACGATCCCGAAGAGGTTGTTGCGGTTGCCGAACAACTGACGGGCGTCGAAATCGACTTCTACATGATGACCACGTTCACCTCGTTCGAAGCGCTTATCGACGCGCTTGGAGGGGTAACGGTAGATGTGCCGAAAGATGTAAAGGTCCCCGATCCTATGACGGCTGACAGTATATCGCTCAAGGCCGGCGCATCCCAACTGCTCGACGGCTCTGAGGCGCTTGTGCTTGCCCGTGCGCGCAAAGAATACGGCGATAATCAGGAGGCGTTGCGGCAGATCAATGTACGCAACCTTGAGATGGCCATGATTCAGAAAGTTCTCTCTCTCGATAGTGAAAAGAGCGCTAATGCTGTGTTGGTGGATCTCGAGGAAAACACCGAAACCAATTTGAATATGGCCTCGATCGGATACCTCGTTGTAGATTTCATTACCCATAGGGAAGATGTTACGGTTTACTCGGCAACGGGTCCGTACGCGGGGAGCGAGAATGCTGACGGCCTATGGGTCGTACGCGAGGATCCTGAAACATGGGCTGAGCTTATGGCTGTCGTTGATGCAGGTGATGACCCGGAAGGGATCGTGAGGCTCCCTTCGCATTCGTGACGCGGGATATGCGCCGAAGCTTGGGTGTGCTGTGATAGTATTTTGGTCAATAGTGTAATGCGTTGAATGGGAGTGTCGTGCTGCAAACGATGGCGACGATATTAAGGGACAACTGGGAGTGGCGTAAGCAGATTAGTCGCTTGGCGATTTTCGAATTAGTGAAGAAGAGCCGCGGTGCCGTCCTTGGATGGGCTTGGTTTTTTATCAAGCCCGCAATGTATATCTTCTGCTTCTGGTTTGCATTGGAGATCGGACTTCGTGCGGGAAGCAATGTTGAAGGGGCTCCTCCGTACATACTGTGGTTATGCGCTGGCCTCATCCCGTGGTTTTTCATGCAGGATATGCTTGGCTCGGGAATCGATGTTTTGCATCGGTATCCCTATCTGGTGAACAAGATTAAGTTTCCTCTGAGCGGTATTTCTACCATATATACGGGTGCGACTATGGTTGTGCAGCTGATGCTCATGGCTGTTCTGTTCGTGATCTATTTTGCATGCGGCATGCCGCTCGATGTATACCTTTTGCAGGTTCCTGTGCTCCTTCTTCTGATGTTTTTGTTTTGGGATGTGGTATCAATTCTTTTCTCGCAGCTCTCGGCTATGAGCAAAGATGTAAAAAACCTCATGGGAGCTATGTCCACACCGTTTTTTTGGCTTTCGGGAGTTTTGTTCAACGTTAAAAGCATTCATATCGAATGGGTGCAGTCTCTTTTGAACTTTAATCCGATCACATTTTTTGCCTCAGCGTTTCGCGGTGCTTTTTACGACAAAACCTGGTTTTGGGAGGATCCTGGCATGTGCATAGGATTTGCCGTCGTATTCTCTATCACGCTCATCGCCGCCTTGTTCGTCTATCAGAGGTTTAACGAGGAGGTATCCGATGTCCTCTAGTGATAAAGAGGTTCAGATTCCGGGCGACGCAAAGTCGTTGCATAAGACGAGCGTGAGCGATGAGGTGGTTATTCGCTTCGACCATGTAACGAAGACGTATAATCTGTACAAGAATGATCGCGGACGCTTTCTGGGTATCTTCAATTATAAGAAGAAGGGTTCATTCATGGGCAGCGTCGATGCGAGCAAAGACCTGTCTTTCGAGATCAAGAAAGGTGAAGCAGTCGCTTTTTTGGGTCGGAATGGTGCAGGAAAGTCCACCGCTTTGAAAATGGTTACCGGGGTGACTCATCCTACGCGCGGGGAGGTGGAAGTTAAGGGGCGTGTAAGCGCGCTTTTGGAGCTGACTGCTGGGTTTGATATGCAATTGACGGGGCGTGAGAACATCGCCCTCCGTGGCCAGATACTTGGTCTCAGGAATTCTGAAATTAAAGATATCGAGCCGGCCATCATAGAGTTTGCCGAATTGGGCCTCTATGTAGACCAGCCCATGCGTACGTATTCGAGCGGTATGAAAGCGCGTTTGGGTTTTGCGTTTGCCGTGGCTATAGATCCTGAAATACTTGTAGTAGACGAGGCGCTTTCCGTCGGTGATCGGGCGTTTCAGAAAAAATGCATCCAACGTATTCGCGAAATCATGATGGATGAAAGCGTAACGGTTTTGTTCGTTACGCATGCTTCCTCTACGGCAAAGGAATTTTGCAGTAGAGGCATCGTGCTGAATGAGGGGACGAAAGTGTTCGATGGCTGCATTGATGATGCCACGACCTATTACGAGAAGAATTTTTAGAGGGCCGTCTGGTGCTGCATGAATTCAAGAGCCGCACAAAGGTGTTTCTACTCCTTGTGATCAGAGCATTTCTTTTCCTATGCTACATGCCGATGAAATTGTTCCGTACTGATAGTAAAAAAATACTGTTCCTTAGTAGGCAGAGTGATGTTCTGTCCTTGGATGCCTCTTTGCTTATCGAAGAGCTCAAGAAACGTTGTCCCGATGTGCGAGTTGTCTGCATATGTTGCAGAGTTAAACGGTCTCCAGCAAGTAAGATTATCTTTGCGACGTGCCTGATGAAGAGCTTGTACCATTTGGCAACATCCAAGGTGTGCGTGCTCGATTCGTACTGGCCTCCCGTTTCGTTGTTGAATCATAAACCAGAATTGAGGGTGATTCAAATGTGGCACGCCCTCGGTAAAATAAAGCAATCTGGTCGCCAAGCTCTTGATCAGCCTGGGGGAAGAGATGGCGAAACGGCCCGCGTACTCAAAATGCATCATGGATACGACTTTGTCATTGCGGGTGGCAAGCGGTGGAATCGTTTTTACGCTGAAGCGTTCGGTGTCCCAGAGACCGCAATTCGAAATGTGGGACTGCCACGCATTGACTATTTGTTGCAGAATTCGAATTCCATACGAAAGAACATCTTCTCGCTATTTCCGGATCTGTCCGAGAAGCCTGTAATTTTGTACGCACCAACATTCAGACGAGTTGGAAAAACAGATTTGGCCTCTTTACTGGATGCTCTTGATCTGGAGAAGTACTGTGTTGTCGTCAAGCCTCATCCAAATCAAGCAATGGAGAATGACTGTCGTGCAAAAAGATGCCCCTCGGTGTCCGCAATGGAATTACTTACGGTTGCGGAGTATCTTATTACCGATTATTCCGCCATTGCGCTTGAGGCGGCTGCGTTACGGGTGAAGACCTTGTACTACGCGTATGATTATGAATTGTATGAACGTACGACTGGTATGAACGTTGATTTGTATGAAGAGATGCCCGGTTGTGTTTTTGAGAGTGCCATTGACCTTTCTGCAGCGTTGTCGAAGCCGTATCCTTTCGATGCGTTTGAGCGATATAGGGATAACTTTCTTTTTGATTGCATAGGTAAGTCAACAGAATCGATCGCTGATGTTGTTTTCGACGAGGCTGGTTTGGCATCTAAGGGCGAGGGCCGGTGAAACTATGTGGAATGCAGTAAAGCGGTGCGTCAAAATCGCAAAGCTCTCGTTGCTCTGGTTGAGGCGAATACTCTTTGCACCGAATCATTTCGATGTGAATTTTTTTACTAAGCTCAGAATGAACATATGCGGCGGGTATCTTGCCGACCAGTATGTTCTTTACGATTTTAAGCACAACGACAGACGTGAGTACCTATCGGAATTCGATTGGTATCGTTCGCGCTGGATAAATGAACCATTCGATCAAATGTACAACAATAAGATCATATGCTCTGAGGTATTGAGCCGATATATAACGGTGCCGGAAAATCTTCTGATGAAGAATAAGGGTAAAATCGTCTCGCTGTGCTCCGATTCTGCAGACGGATATAGAACCTACGGCGATGTGATAAAAGCTTTGTCGGACGAAGGAGCTTTGTTCATGAAGCCTATAGCTGCAGGTAAAGGGAAAGACGTTTTTCGTCTCGAAAAGGCAGATGGAGGCATTGTCGTCGATGGCGATCTTCTGACGGAGACGGAATTCGTTTCGTTTTTGGAATCAAAAGACGCGTGGTTTCTCTCCAAGGCCGTGAAGCAGCATCCGTTTCTAGACGAAATCTATGACAAGACTACCAATACAATGAGGGTGATTACCTTACGCGATCCCTCAACTGGCACGTATAAAGTGTTTTTCGCGGTGCTCCGTATCGGAACTCACGAGACAATTCCCGTCGACAACGGAAGTCGAGGAGGGTTGGTCGCCATGATTGATCTGGAGACCGGTGAGCTCTCTGAGGCGCGCTCGCTGCATGCATTAGGGGCTTCTCAGGTGCACCCCGATTCTGGATACCAAATACAAGGAGCCGTCGTGCCTGATTGGCCCGAGGTTAAAGATGAAATTTTATCTTTAGCAAGACGTTTTCCTTTTGCGCCGTTCACGGCGTGGGATGTGCTGCTGACTTCTCAAGGTGTATGTATCATCGAAGCGAATACAAGTTCTGGAGTCAACATCATTCAATTATGGGGGCCGCAAAAGGACAATGAGCTCGGAGATTTTTACCGATTTCACAAAGTTGGCCATAATTACGCAGCGCACGACACCCCTCTCTATAGCCGGCCGTTCCTCACGACGAACACTAAATATAGCAGGAACGTATTCGCAATAGAACATCTTGGTGTAATTCTCTACGGATTCCGCGACTCCCTGCAACGAAGCTATCGAATGGCTTTCGAGGAAGCCGATGGGGGAATTACCGCAGTGTGCCGAAACATCTTTCGGTCGTCGATGGCGAGACGCTTCTCGAACGGACGGTGAGATTGGTCAAAGAGCTCAATCCTGAAGCAGAGGTGGTTATATCCTCTTCGGATGAGCGGTATGAAATCCCGCAAGCGCGTCGGCATTCTCCCGAGCGGGACGCATACGAGTTGGATCGATTTTGCTTTGAATTAATTGAAGACGAAACATGTTTCTTGTACGGCGATGTGTTCTACACGAACGAAGTCATGGAGAGCATTCTGAGCACACCGTGTGAAGGAATGCTTTTCTGGGGAAGCGCGACATCGATCTATGCGGTGAGAGTAAAACGAGGCGCCATTCTTCGGCAATGCATTGAGATTCTTCGCGGGAAGATAGTAGCGAGGGAGATAGACGATGCGAAAGGCTGGCAAGTGTATCATCTGTACAATGAAATGCCGCTCGAGGGCCGCGAGATCGGAGGCGGTTTTTGCATCGTATCCGATGAAACGATGGATTTCAATTGCCCTGAGGACTACGACAGTTTCGTTCTCCGTCACGAATCGAAGAATTGAATCGAAGAATAAGTACGTGTTGATGCGCCGAGCTTGTTGGCGTGGGCATACTAGCGCAATTTTGGGAGGTTTTGATTATGAAGACGATGGGATTCGTTAAGAGCCACAAATGCGGTGAGAAGAGACGAGCTCTTATTCCGACCGATTTCCAGTCGATAAAGCATAGGGATTCGCTCTACTTCGAGCAGGGGTATGGGGAATCGGTCGGGTTTTCGGATGAGGATTATGCAAGTTTGGGAGCTCATATCGTATCTCGGGAAGAGTGCCTCGCATGCGATATCATCACCGATGTCAAGTTGGGCGATGCTGATTATCTCGACGACATTGAGGATGGAAAAGTCCTGTTCGGGTGGGCGCATGCCGTGCAGTCCCTCGACTTTACCAGCTCCGTGATCAAGGGGTCTCATACGGTGGTTGCATGGGAAGAGATATTCGAGGACGGTCGATACATTTTTTACAGAAACAGAGAGATTGCTGGCGAAGCGGGTGTGTTGCAGGCGTATATGTACTGCGGGAAAATGCCCTATGATACACGTGTTGCGATTTTGGGCAATGGCCAGACGGCGAAGGGGGCAATGCGCATTCTCCACGGGCTTGGTGCGGAGGTGGACGTGTATCCTAGAAGGTTGGAGAAGCTTTTCCGTAAAAATATGTTCGATTATGACGTTCTCGTTAATTGTGTTATGTGGGATACAAACCGTACGGACAGAATAATCTATCGAGAAGACCTCTCTAAAATGAAGACTGGTACGATGATCATTGATATCAGTTGCGACCCAGGTCTTGAAGTTGAGACAACGCGTGCGACGACAATTGAGGACCCCGTATATGAAGTGGATGGGGTAATCCATTACGCGGTTGACAACACGCCCGCAATGTACCCCATTACTGTTACTAAAACTCTGAGCTCGGGAATTTCGAAATACATCGACATCATGATAGAGGGGGAATACCCTGGCAACGTTCAGGAGGCGACCGTTATCAGGGGAGGTCGCATTCAGGATGAGCGAATCCGCTCTTTCAGAGAAGCGAGAGGGCTTTTTTGTGAGTGATTCGTTTCATGCGGGCAGGCTGATGCGTTTCGGGTTTCATGGAGCTGTTTGTGGGTAATCAAAGAAGCATGACGCGAAGCGCCCGACATATCCGTCGGGCGCTTCAAAAGGCTATGCGCATATTGCGTGGATTCTCTCCGCGGGGATCCTCGTACTGGGCTTATCTTGAGCAAAGCGATGAATTTGAGTTTTCGAACATGAGTTCAAGAGAGCTCCGTCGAATTCATCGCAAGGGTTTTTCGGTTGAAGATTTCACCCAGATTGGCGATTGCGGCCGTGATCACCTGCGAGGTTTGTCCGACTATTGGTATTTGTACTTATACCCGCTGCAGGGTAAATTCAACCGACTCGTCAATGATCCCCTAACGGTTCGGTATGTGTTCGATCGCTATGGTGACTTGTTTCCGAAATACTACTACTCGCTCATTAAAAAAGAGGGAACGACGGTTTATGTCCCCCTGCAGGATGCCCCAGCTTGCGAGGGATGCGATTGCGATGCAATAGAAAAACTCCTACGCGAAGGTGCCAACCTTATCGTGAAGAGTCCCAAGGGCGATCCATCATTGTCCGAGGGGGCGTCGCGCGGAATTAGTCTATCGTATGAAAAGGGCACGTTTTTTCAAGAGGGAGTTCCATCGTCCCGATCGGAAATCACCGCCGTTCTTGAGGGCATGCCGGCGCGTAGTATCGTGCTTGAGGATATGGATAAGTCGCACTCGCTTGGCGAGGCAGGTGCTTTGCAAGCGCGTGCCGTTCAGTTCGTAGTATGCAATCTTGACGGCGTGTCTCCTGAGATCGTTCAGGTCTATACGGTGCTCGACGACCATACATCTCGGTCTCAGATTAGGACGATAGATAAAACGACAGGGATAATTTCAGGTTCGATTTCAGTATCAGAACAGCACGGATCGCATCTCGAATACGAAGCTGTTCCGCTTTGGGATGACCTCGTGTCTGCTGTTTTGTCGGCTTCCGCATACGTGCCAGAACTCGAATACCTTGGATTCAAAGTAGTCGTCTGTGAGCGCTCTTTTAAGGTTGTTGAGATATCAGCATGTCCGCAGCTTTTTTGGGGGAAGACGGACGACGATGATTTGTGGAGGTATCTCGATAGTGCGTTGGACGCAAAGCGGAAGCGCGGCGGCTTCTTGCAGATCGCAAGACAGGTGTTACGTAAGTGTTCTGATCTTTGGATTCTCGATAAGACCGGTTTTATGGGGTATATGTATCGAAGTTGGAAGCGCGATTTACGCATTGATTCGCAAAGCAGCACGCTTCATAGGAAAGAAATAAATTGGGCTCATGACAAAGGCTTCTTTTCTTATCGTATCAAACAGTATGGGCTGACGGATGATAACTACAGCGAGTTCTTGTCCGACAGGGAATACCGATGGTTGAGGCCCATCAACTGCGAATATAGAAAGTGGGTATACGATAAGGTCAGTTTCCGATATGTGCTGGATAGGTATCGTGAATTTTTGCCGAAGTACTATTTTCACATCATGACTCGTAGTCAGGGAATGGTATGCGCTCCGATGATGGACTGTCCACTTGAGGATCGCGGAGGATTCGATTCCGTTTTAAGTCTGCTGAGGAAGAAGGGTGTGCTGGTTGCAAAGCCGACGGAAGGATCGAGGGGCATCGGATTTTGCAAGCTTGAATACAGCGAACATGGTTCTTATTTTTTGAATAATGAAGCAAAATCCGCTGATGAAATGCTATCCATATTACATGGGTTCGATGAAAACTACATCATTACGGAGTATATCGAACCCCATGATTTTATGAAAAAGCTCTCGCCGCATGCTGTTTCGACTATTCGCATCACGGTGGTAAATACTCGGGTTTCCGATCCTTGCATTCTCGATGCTTATGCAAGGATCGCTACTAACAAGACGGGCCTCACCGACAATGTGAGCAATGGGGGTATTTTTGCGCGTGTTGACATCGAATCCGGGCGTCTTCATTCAGGCGAGCTATCCTCGAACCATAATGTGACGCCTTGTGTACGGCATCCGGATAGTGGAGTTGGAATAGACGGTTTTATTCCTCATTGGGATGAGGTTAAGCAAACCGTTCGAGATATATGCGTGTACATTGCCCAGCTTGAGTATTTGGGTTTTGATGTTGCGATAACGAATGATGCTTTTAAGATTCTGGAAATCAATACGCATCAGGATCTTCATCGATACCCGAACTATGATCCTCGGTTGAAAGAGTATTTTCGGCGAAAGATCGAATACAAGAAGGCGAAACGTTAAGACGATAGCTCGTCGCAAGCGGAGCGAACAGGAAGAAGATATGAACCCGATCGGAAGACTTAAAAAAGAGCGTTTCATTGCCTCATGGAGAAAGCGGGGATGCTCGAGGCGCTTGGCGAATTCATGGTACAAAAAAGTGCTTGTCGATGAAGCGAGCGTTTCTGCCGAGAATCGCAAAGACATGGAATGGGCGCATGAGCGCGGTTTTCTCTACGAAAGTATTGAAAAATACGATCTCAAACGGAATTCCGATAGGGTAATTAGCGATCTGGATTACCTGTTCCTGCAGCCGTTCAACAATAGTTTTTCAAAATGGATCGGTGATCTGGTCACGATAGAGCATATTCTCGCACGGTATTCAATGTTCCTTCCTCGGCTTTACTTCAACATCATTCGAAGAGAGCATGAGAACATTTTTCTTCCCTCCGACACGCTTAACAGGAGTGTCGGGGAGGGGTACGACGCTTTTGTCGAGTTGCTTGAGAAACGAGGGAAGCTGGTCGTTCGACCGACAGCACCGTCGAGGCGGCGTTGCAGCTATCTTGTTGAGCACGTTGGTGGCGATCAGTTTGCATTGAAGAGTGATCCAATCGGAAGTGAGTGGTTTAGGATATTCGGGTATCACTATGATCGAATGGCGCTGTTGAGTGCAGAAGATGAGTCTCCTCTCTACACCAAAAGCGATCTACATGAGTTGTTTTCGAAGTTTGAATACGGTCACGTCATTTGTGATTACTTCGAGCAGGCTTCGGGGTTCAGCGGCGTCGTTAAGCTTTACGTTGCAAATGAGCGTTTGGCTAAAACGGAGATACTGGATGCGTACGTTTTGGATCGAGGGCAGGATTCTGGTTTGGTGTATGCTCCGATTTCAGCTGAGGGTGTGTGCGATGGCCGCTCGGTTCCTCACTGGTCTGATATGGTTGAGGCTGTGAAGGGGATGGCCTCGTATATTAGCGAGATAGAATTCTTTACCGTTTATCTTATTCCGACAAAAGATTCATTTGTCGTATATTCGTTCTCCGCGAATCCCACCTTGCCTCTTGTGGAACACAGCCAAGAGCTCAATGAATATCTCATGAACAGGGCGAAAAAGAAGCACGAACTATTCGAGGTGGATGCCTCGTACGATTGGCACACCATTAAGACGAGGCATGAGAATCGTCTCATTAGAAAGCTATGTCGCTCTGGCGTGCGACCGTACATGCAGAAATTATGGTTCGATGCCGTTAAATCAGATTTTCACAATACCAAAAGTACGACCTTAAGGCAGAAACTATGGTGCTGGCGCCGCGGATTCCAGTCCTTTCGAATAGAACAATATCATTTGACCGAGGAAACCTATCGGACATACATATCGGATTATCAATATCATTGGTTGAACAGAATCAACAATCGTTTTCAAATTTGGGTAAACGATAAGACGACAACACGCTATGTCCTGGAGCCCTATAAGCATCTTTTGGCGGAGTACTATTACATTATTATCAAAATGGAAGGCGAGACGTGCCTGAAAACGCTTCAAGACGCACCGGATGGGATGGGCGCCACGTTCGCTGATCTCTTTTCCTTGTTGCAAGCAAAAGGATTATTGGCGCTGAAGCCCTCCTCGGGCACTCATGGTGATGGCTTTTATCGTCTTGAGTATGCAGGCTGCCGATATCTGGTTAACGGGGAAGAGAAGAGCGAAGCGGATATTGAAGAAATGATTCGCGGCTTCAATTCTTATTACATTGTCACCGAGTACCTCTTCCTGCATGAAGAATTGCGCAGAATTTATCCTCACTCGGTTAACACCATTCGAGTTGCGGTAGTGAATCAATCAGGTTTCGAGCCAAAAATCATGCAAACGTATATGCGCATTGGGTCTTCGAGTACTGGATTTACGGACAATGTAGGTTACGGAGGCATTTGCGCAAAGGTCGATATCGACACGGGGGAGTATTACTGTCCAGAGCGAATTGTGGACCATGTATTTGTTCCGTGTCCGGTTCACCCGGATACGGGAGTGCGGATCAAGGGTATTGTCCCGAATTGGAGCTACATGTGTGAAGAAGTGAAGAGCGTTTGCTCTTTTATGCCCGAACTCGAGTATCTGGGATTCGATATTGCTATTACCGATGACGGCTTCAAGATACTAGAAATAAATATTCATCAAGACCTTCATAAGGTTTATGAGCATTCGGATGAATTCAGGGAATACTTTAGGGATAAGATGCGATTGAAAGCGGAAGCGTATCACCTGGATACATGGTAAGCGTTGCAATGCAATGTCAAGATTAGTGCGCTAGGAGGGTACGTGTTGGAATCTCGTGAGACGGTATCTTTTCAGGATGCGTCGGTTGCGAACTATTCGTCTGAGTTCTCGATTTTGACGAAGTTTTGGATATGCGAAATACTCAAATTGCCGATCAGCGGTTCTGACAGTACATACACGCGTGTGTATTTTGCACATGATGTTCAGCCTGGAGGCGTAGCTGTCATTACGGTCAATACATCTGTTCCGAACACCTACACTTCGCCAGAGAGATGCGTAGAGCTTGCTGATGTGGCGATAGCCAGAGGGGCTGCTTTGCTAATCGCGCCCTTCCAGATAAAGGACTATCCATGCCTGCTGTATCCTGATCCGGTTGAAGCGTATTGCCTGATTTGCTCGAGCGTTCGCGCTCGTTTTCGTCCGAAAACGCTAAGCGTTACGGGAAGTATTGGCAAAACGACAACTACCCAGATGGCTGCGGCGGTTTTGAAAAGCAAGTATCCTGCTCATTGCAATGATAGTAGCGCTAATAATCTCCGTCTTGCCGGAGGGGTGGTTCAGCGTCTCAAACCGGAGCATATGTACTACGTGCAGGAAACGATGGAGGGTCCTCCGTATTGCGCTGCTGGTGTTATCGCCAAAGTGGTTCAGCCGCAAGCTGCGATTGTGACGCTGGTGGGTTCTTCCCATTTGGAGGCGTTTGGAACGCAGGAGAGGATCCTCGATAGCTGTCTAAGCGTTCAAGAAGGAATGCCTACCGGTGAGGGATTGATGATACTTAATGGCGACGATCCTTTCCAGTGGGGAGTTTCGTGTTCTCGTAGCGTTGTGTACTATGGCATAGATAATGAAGAATGCGATTATCGAGCGGCCAATATACGTAGTGATGGATCGCGTCTTGCATTCGATGTCCTCTATGAAGACAAAGTTGTTGCAGTGACGCTGAACTGCTTTGGAAGGCACAATGTGCTTAACGCTCTTGCGGTTTTCGCTGCCGGCGTTTGGGCTGATATGACTGATGAAGAAATCGTTTTTGGCCTTGCATCTTATCGACCTTCAGGCATCCGGCAGAATTTGGTACGGTATGGCGGGCATTCGATATACCTTGATTGCTACAATGCTTCGCCCGAGAGCATGCAGAGCGCCTTTGATGCTTTTGAGATGGTGGGCGTTCCCGAAGGGGGCCACCGGGTTGCCGTGCTGGCGGATATGCTTGAGACGGGCGAGGAGGAAGCATTATTTCATCGACGCGTTGGGGAAATGGTCGCACGATCAAAAATTGAAAAGCTCATATGTTACGGTTCGGCAAGTCGCCACATTGCGGATGCCGCTCGGCTTGGCAATGCGACTTGCGTTGCGCATACCGAATGCTTCGACGAACTGATTTCTTTGATGGAGAAGCACGTATCCGTGAATGACGTTCTCATGGTCAAGGGCAGCCACGGCATGAAGCTTGAGCTTGCAGTGGATAGGGTTTTTGGAACCGCGTTTCACGAAGAGTTCGAGCGCTATGAGTTTAGGTCGGGCGAGTTTCGCGACGATGTGCTGCGCTACTTTGTTTACACGGATCATGCAACAGTGCGAGGAAAGCTTGCTTCCTGTTGCGATGTTGCGATTCCCGAGACAATTGAGGGACGGGCGGTCACCAACATAGCACGGGCCGCTTTCGAGGGCAGCGCGTATACGAAAAGCGTACAGTTCCCTTCAACGCTTCGAAATATTGGATATGCGGCTTTCTATCAAGCTAATCAAATAGAAAGAATCGAAACCCCTCCATCGCTTCGCATAATAGAGAGGAGTGCTTTCAATTCTTGTGCGAAGTTGGAAACTGTATTTGTCGCTGATGGGTGTGTGCATATTGGTCAACGCGCCTTTGCGTATTGTCATAACCTTACGGCGGTAAGGCTTCCTGATTCGATTGCGCAAATAGAAGATGATGCATTTGTCGGAAGCGAGAAGGTGGTACTTGTTTGCAGCGATGGATCGTATGCTGATCGATTTGCGAAACGCATGGGGTTAAAGGTTTCCCGTGGCCGGAGCTGATCGACTCAACTTTTCCGGCGTTTCCTTCGTTTGGAAGGGCTTTGTCCGGACGCTTTCGAATTCGTACTATTGACACGGGATTTACGCATGGTAGTATCCATTTAATTGCAACATGATAATGAAATCGTGGTAGAGGCGCGGCTTTCATCAGTATCCCTATTAGAGCGTTTGGGTGCGCATGGGCGAAAGGGAAAGCCGCCGAAGGATTAGAGGGTACCCGAACCCTCTAATTCCTGGGACGCAAGATAATATCTTGCGTACTGTCGCATACATGCGGAGAGCTGCCATGGTCAGACGCCAAGTTGATGCCTTGACGCCTAGCCATGATCAGGCTAGCTGCGGAAAGGAAACGCGCGTGGAATTTGCGAATACGGCTTGGGCGCTCGTCCCGGCTCTGGTTGCCATCGTTCTGGCTCTGGTTACCAAGGAGACGTACCTGTCCCTGTTTGTCGGTATCGTCATGGGGGCGCTGCTCGTGGCCGGTTTCGATCCTACGCTCACTCTCGACGCTATCGTGAACGACGGCTTGGTTCCCGCCGTCGCGGACAATGCCGGAATTTTCGTATTCTTGGTCATGCTGGGCATTGTGGTGGCGTTAGTGAGCAATGCCGGCGGCGCGGCTGCGTTTGGTCGATGGGCTGCCGTTCACGTAAAGTCGCGAGCAGGAGCAGAAATTGCGACTTTTGCCCTAGGCGTATTGATCTTCGTCGACGACTACTTCAACTGTTTAACGGTCGGTTCCGTCATGCGTCCGTTGACTGATAGCAAGAACGTATCTCGTGCGAAGCTGGCATTTATCATCGACGCGACAGCTGCTCCTATCTGCATGATTGCTCCCGTATCTTCTTGGGCGGCTGCCGTGTCGGGCGTAGCGGCCGACCTGAACGTGAATGGCATTCAGCTGTTCATAGAGGCCATCCCTTTCAATTTCTACTCATTGCTGATGATCGTGTTCGTGATAGGACTTATCTTCCTCAACTTCGACTACGGTCCGATGGCGAAAGCTGAAATGGAAGCTTATCGTAACGGCGAATTGGGTTCACTTGGCAATGACGAGGTTGTCGAGAACAACAAAGCGACGCTTTGGGATATGCTTGTTCCCGTCGTTATCCTTATCATCTTCTGCATATTGGGCATGCTTTACGTTGGCGGATTCTTCGGTGGAGAAGCGAGCGGGGACCTTATTGCGGCGTTCGGCAACACCGACGCATTCGTTGCTCTTCCTTGGGGCGCGCTTATTGCGCTCGTTCTGTCTTTTCTGTATCTCTTGGCCCGTCGGGTCATAACTCTTAAAGACTCGTCCGTTTCGTTCACTGCTGGATTCAATGCCATGGTGCCTGCCATTCTGGTGCTTACGCTCGCTGTTTCGTTGAAGAATATGACAGGGCTTCTGGGTGCGGATGTGTTTGTTGCTGGACTGATGGAAGGCGCTGCTCCCGGTTTGTTCAACTTGCTGCCCGCCGTTATTTTTCTTGTAGCCGTCTTCTTGGCTTTTTCCACCGGCACAAGTTGGGGAACGTTCGGCATCCTCATCCCTATCGTTCTGCCGATCTTTGCAAATGATCCTACGTTGCTGACCATCGGCATATCGGCGTGCCTTGCAGGTGCCGTTGCCGGCGATCACTGCTCTCCTATATCCGATACTACGGTCATGGCCTCCGCGGGTGCAAATATGAATCACGTTGATCACGTATCGACTCAGCTGCCGTACGTTTTCACCATGGCGGCTGTGTCGTTTGTGATGTTCGTTCTAGCGGGCTTCGTGCAAAACGCTTTCATTTGTCTTCCTGTCGGAATCGTTCTGACTGTTTTGGTGCTGATGGCGCTCAAGAAAACTATTGGGTGCAGCGTGGACGCCCCTGAAAATATCGGCGAGTTGGATGAGGTCCTCGCTGAGTCATAAAATTGCGCCACAGCATTGTTCGGGCTGGCTTCTCCTCGTGAGTGGGCCAGCCTTTCTTTTGTCGGTAAAGGCGGAGATGGGGCGCTTGTTGGTCTGGTGGGTTTTCTTCGAGCGCTTTTGTGTACGTGCTATGATCTCCGAAGGTTGAGTATGTGCTGAGGGAAGGTGTGATTTTGCGGCCGGATTATTCAAGAGGAAGTCGACCGGAGCAGGTTTCCTCCATGCAAAGGGGAAAGCACGCTCAGCGGTATGTTTCCCCTTCAGGTAATCGAAGCCGCCCATATCGGATTGATACGGCTCGAAGTCGAGTCGACGGCCATGCTTCGCCAGTCGCATCGAGGCCCACGGCAAGTCAATTGTATCCGGATTACGTCAAAAAACGGAAGCGTAATCGCTTGTGTAAGCGCGTTGGCATAGGCGCGCTTGCCGTGATCGTTGCTGCAGTGTGCGCGGTCGGGGGGTATACGGCGTGGTACTCGAGTGCGCTCAATAATGCTCTTTCCATGGGCAGCGAGCAGGATGCTTCGGTGGACGCCGTTCTAACGGCGCGAGAAGTTGGCCAGCCTTTCTACATGCTGCTCCTCGGATCTGATTCGCGCGAGGGGTCGGGCACGTCGACGAATCCTGCCATGCAGGGTGACAACCAGCGCTCGGACGTGATGATTCTGGCACGAGTCGATGCCCAAAACAGACAAGTGACCTTAGTGTCCGTACCTCGCGACACCCCTTATACGCTCGATGACGGATCGGTTGTCAAAATCAACGAGGTGTACAATATCGAGGGATCTGCGGGATCCATCAAGGCCGTATCCGAGTTGACCGGCGTCCCTATTTCACACTATGCCGAGGTGCATTTTTCGGAGTTTCAGGAGATCGTTGACAAGCTGGGGGGCATTACGGTCGATGTGCCTATCGAGATGTCGTACAAAGATGCCTTAACGGGCGACAAGGTAACAATCGAGCCCGGCGTGCAAACGCTCGACGGCCAACAAGCCCAGATTTTTGCGCGCGTTCGTCACGAATACGGCGATAACCAGGAGGCGAAGCGGCAAAGCAACATCCGTCAGATACTGTCTGCCATCATCGAAAAGGTGCTGCAGAAGCCGGTGACGGAGCTTCCCGGTACCATACTCGATCTCGCTGAAAGCGTGGGCACCGACATGGACACATCCGATATCGTATCCTTGGGCCTGACGTTTTCCGGCGGTTCGGGCGGCATGACGATGTACAGTTGCACCGGCCCAAGCAACGGAGACTTCGACGAGGCGAACAACGGCCTTTGGTTGTGCTACGAGAATCCCGAAGGGTGGGCGAAACTCATGGGGGTCGTTGATTCCGGAGAGGATCCCAGCGGGTTGGATGTCGAATCTACTGCCATCGTTCCCCCGGCGCTCGACGAGGCCGCATAACGAGAAAGGGGCGTTCCCGTGGCGGATGTTTCCATTGTCATTCCCATGTACAACGTCGGAGCGTATATTTCCGAGTGTCTGACGTCGCTCCAGCGTCAAACGTTTCAGAGCTTTGAGGCCGTCTGCATCGACGATGGTTCGACCGACGACACCCTTGCTATCGCGCAAAAGACCGTGGGCGACGACGATCGCTTCTCGTTCGTCTCGCAAGAGAACGCCGGGCAATCGGCTGCGCGCAATGTCGGCATCGCGCGCTCGACGGGGAAGTACCTCCTGTTTCTCGATGCCGACGACTATTACGCGAGCCGGACCCTCGAGGTGCTGCTTGAGCAAGCGGAGCGCGATGAGTTGGACGATCTGTTCTTCTCGGCGCGCACCGTATACGAAGATGCGGAAGCCCGCGCGCGGTATCGCGACGATTACGACGATCGTGCGACCATTGAAGGCGTCATGAACGGGCAAGAGCTGCTCGTACGGTTCGTTCAAGCGGACTCGTTTTGCGTCTCGCCCGCGCTCCAGTTCGTCCGCCGCGAGTTCCTGATGGAATCGGGCATCCTGTTCTATGAGGGAATCATCCACGAGGACAACCTCTTCACCTGTCTCATGCTTGCCTCGGCGCCGCGCGCCGCGTTTCTCAATGAGCCGCTGTACGTTCGAAGGGTGCGCGCGGAGTCCACGATGACGGCGAAGCGGGAGCTGCGACACGTCTACGGGCATTTCAAATGCGCGTACGAGCTCGAGGCTTGGCTGCGACAGCGCGCCGAAGCCTGCTCTCGGGCGTTTTCTCAGGCACTGCTGCATCATATTGCGTTTTGCTACGACAGGGCGGCGTTCGACGCCTTGTCGCTTGAGCCCGCAGCGTTGGAAGCGTGCGCGGAGCGTCTCGATGCGGACGAGTGTATTTCGTTTCGCTTGCACGTGATCGAGCATGCCGAGGAAATGGCCGGAGTTCGTAAAGAGTACCTCGATTCGACGACGTACAGGGTGGGTCGTGCTATCATGGCGATGCCCTGCTGGTTGAAGGACAAATTGAACCGCTAAAGCAAGGGGAATGGTTGTGTTGAAAGGAATGATCTTAGTGAAACTGAAACGGATCGCTTGTATGGCGGTCGCGGTGTGCGGCGTATTCGCGCTCCTGCTGCTATCGGGTTGTCAGCAGCAGGAGGCTGCTCCTTCGGAGACGGCGACGGACGTACAGCTTATGCAAGAGGCCGGAAAGAGTACGGAAGATCCCTTTTATGTACTCGTCGTTGGTAATGACTCCCGCAAGGGAACGACTGAGATTGAAAACGCCAACTATGCTGATGGTACAGGGCGCTCGGATACCATGATGTTGGCTCGCGTTGATCCCGAGACGTATCGAGTAACCCTCGTCAGCATTGCTCGCGACACTGAAGCGACTTTGGATGGCTCGGTAGTGAAGATCAACGAGATTTATCGTCAGGGAGGTATTGATGCCGCAATTGCCGAAGTGGAAAAATTGACGGGCGTGCATGTGCGATACTATCTCGATATGGGGTTCGTCGGTTTCGAGAACTTTGTAAATGAGATTGGCGGAATAACTGCCAATGTACCCATTGATCTCCATTTAAAGGATATTGTTGGCGGTGACAAGATAGTGCTGAGTGCTGGTACGCAAGAGCTCAACGGCCCCCAGGCCTTGGTGCTCGCCCGCGTTCGCAAGCTGTACGCCGCCGACATCGAGGCTTGTCGTCAGATTCAGGATCGTCAGATCGTGGAAGCGGGTATCAAGCAGGTGGCGGCTGATCCCGCAAACGCTGCGGCGCATGTCGATACGCTTCTTGCCAATGCCGACACGAACTGGCCGACGGACGAGTTGGCCGCTATGGTGGCTGACTTTGCGGCGCATGCTGACGAGATCACGGTGCTCTCGGGGACCGGCCCCTATGTAGGCGACTTCATGGAGGAATACGACGGTCTTTGGTTGACTCCGCGCGACGAGGATACGTGGAAGAAGGTCATGCAGGTTGTCGATGAGGGCGGCGATCCCACTACGGTGGTGCCGCTGCCTGAGGTTGAGGCAGCGTAGGGTGTTTTATGCGTGAAAAGGAGGGCGGCTCGATATCGAGCCGCCCTCCTGCTTTTATAGATCGCCTTCTCGTCTGCTCTTTTTCTTGAAGTAGCTGGTTAACGTAAACCACGTAAAAGACGGTCCGACATTCTTTAGGTTGTACATGCCCTGCTTGACGAGTCCCCATGCATACGGGATGCTGCTCACCTGCGGTTCGGGGAGTCCACGCAGTTCGCAAAACATGCGCTTGCAGCCGGGGGGGATCTCGGCGTCCGAGAGCACGAGGCTCGCATCCATGCGCTCGAACATCTGGGTTGCGTTCGTTCGCACTTCCTCGTTCGACAGGTCGACTTCCTCAAGAATGCCGCTCAGGTAGGTGAACCCTCGACTGTTATGCGCGCGCAACACGGACTCGTCGTGCATGTTGATGTTTTCGAGCACGTCCATCATGTCGTTCCAGCGCTCAAGGGGAAGCAGCGTGTTGTTGAGCGCGAATGACTTGGATTTCTCCGGCGTTTCCTCGCGATAGCAGTAGTACGGGTTGTCGAGGTAGGCGATTTTCTCTGTCTGGCAGAGCGTTTCGAGCAGAAACGGATTGTCGGCCCATCCGGCTCCTGGATATTCGCGGAAACGAATGCCGTGCTCGTCGAGGAACGACTTTCGGTAGATCGCCGACCAGATGGACGGATGGTGCGTGAGCAGATGCGCGGCATCGCGAATGGCGAACGGCTGACGCGGCGGCTTGATACGGCTTCGATAACTGCAGTTCATCTTGCGCTGTTCCGGCGTGTCGGGCATCCAGATGCGCCAATACGGGGTTTTGATGATGTCAACTGGTTCGTTGAGCTTTGCGGCGAATGCGAGCATGTCGGTGTACATGCCGGGCTCGATCCAGTCGTCCGGCTCAACGATGGATATCCATGTGCCTTTCGCTTCTTCCAGACCTCGATTGCACGTGGCGCCATAGCCCTGATTCGGTTTATCGATGACGCGCACGCGCCCGTCACGTGCCGCATAGGCTTGCATGATGGCGAGGGAGTTGTCGGTGCTGCCATCGTTGAGGCAAATCACATCGAGTTCGCGATGGGTTTGCGCCACGATGCTGTCGAGGCACTGCTCAAGATATGGCTCGGCATTGAAGATGGGAATGATTATACTTATCAGTTGATTCTCGGGATGCATGTGCCCGAACTCCTTTTCAGAGGGTCTTTGTGCGGTGCGTCACTATCATACCATCGGAATAACGTACAATACCATTGAGCATACCGTACCGGTATGACGGGGTGGGCTGGAAGGGTCATTATGTGGGGGTTGTTTTATGCGTCTGCCTTTATGGCGGCGTTGTTTTTGTATCTGCCGGGTTATCTGTTTTTGCGCGCATTGCGAATAGCGCGACTCATAAGCGTTGTTTGCGCTCCCCTTGTTACGATTTCCTCCTATGGGGTGATGAGCATCGCGTATGCGAAAGCGGGGGTATTTTGCTCGTGGTCTACGCTTTTCGTTCCCGTGTTAACAGTGTGCGGTGCGTTATGCGTGATCGGTTGCATTGCGGGGAGGAAGCGGGGTGAGGTGCTTCGCTCGTCGCGGAGCGCCGTCGCAGTGAAGCGCGATTGGCTCTGTCTGGGGCTTTATGTTACGCTCGGAGTCGTGGTCGCAAGGTTTTTGCTCGTAGGCAACTTGGAAAGCCCCGATTCGTATGTGCAAGATTTTGATAATATACACCATCTTGGCGTGACGTTCGGATACGTCGAGTCGGGCAATTGGTCTCCCTTCAATGCTACGCTGTATGCAATGGCTGACGATGCTGTTATCAACCCGCTTCCCGACTCATCCTTCTATCCTGCAGCATGGAATTGGCTTGCCGCGTTGTTGGTGAGTTCGCTGCAGATATCGGTTCCCCTGGCTGAAAATGCGGTCAACTTCATGCTGGTTTCTATCGTGCTTCCTTCGAGTATGTTCTTGCTCATGAGGCGCATCTTCTACAAGACACCCGGCATCGTTCCTTATGGATCCGTTCTCGTTCTCGGCTTCTCTGCTTTTCCTTGGGGCTTTTTTACGTTCGGGCCTCTGTATCCGAACATGCTGGCATTCTGCATGCTTCCCTCAGTCGCATATTGTTTCATGAGCCTGTTCTCTGAGGGTAGCGATAGGCGTTCTCGCGTCGCGTCGGTTGGAGTGTTCTGCCTGGGGCTTATCTCCTTCGTATTCGCTCAACCGAACGCAGCGTTTACCATGGGCGTCTTTCTCATACCCTTCTGCGTGTATCGTGTTGCGCTCGCTGTGGATGGGCTCTCCCTCCCACAGTCCCGGCAAGTTCGCGTCAAAATAGGTTTGTGCGCACTTAGCCTCGCCCTGATCGCTGCTATTTGGTATGCATTTTACAGCGCTCCATTCATGCAAGGGGTTGTCACGCATTCGTGGCCTGCGTTTACCACCAAGCCCCAGGCGTTAGTGGATGTTCTCACGCTCGCGTTTCGTGAGCAGGGCACGCAAGTCGCACTCGCGCTGCTGGTGATCGTTGGCGTGTTGTACACCATCAAAGAACGCCGATATCTTTGGCTTTCATGCTCGTACGCTATGATGGTTGTCATGTACATTGTCGACGTCACGTCTGATGCTCCCATCAAATACCTTCTCACCGGGTTTTGGTATACGGATTCTTGCCGCATCGCCGCTTCCGCAGCGCTGTTTGCTGTACCCTTGGCGGCTATTGGTTTGTGGCTGGCAAGCTCAGCACTGAAAAGCGTGTTGTTGAAGGTTTCGGGCATGCGCGACAAGTCAGTTTCGCGCATCGCCCCTTGCGTCATCGCCGGGATGTTTTTCTTCATCAACATGTATCCGAACTTTACGATTACGGGCTTCGCCTCGGTGAATACGGGTATTGGAGCTATGTCGAGTTCGCTCGCCTCGAAAAACAGCACGCAGCATCCACGCGTGTATGATCTTGCGGAGATGTCGTTTGTGCAGGAGGTTCGGAGCCTTATCCCCGAAGGTTCGCTTATCATTAACGAACCGGATGACGGAAGCGTGTTCGCATATGGCACGCAGGACTTGAACACGTATTACCGCTACTTGAGAGTGTACGGGGAAGAAAACGAGACCAGGCAAAGTAAACTCATCCGCACGAGGTTGTACCGAATTGCGTCGGACGAACAGGTGCGCGCCGCCGTTGAGAGCATCGGTGCCGAATACGTGCTTGTTCTCGATCAGGGAGAGTCTAAAGAGGATCGACCGCGACTGTTTACCTACGAGAACGGCAAGAACTGGCTCGGTATTGAGTTGATACGTGACGATACGCCCGGCTTTGAAAAGGTGCTTGGCCGAGGGGATATGCGTCTCTATCGCATAACGAGATGTGAAGATGTGGCGTAAGACGTGGACGAGAGGAAGTGAACGGTCGTGTCAAAAGTGAGTGAATGGGAAGAAGGGCAAGACCAGCAGCGTGATGAGCGGCTGGAAAAGCTCCATCGCGTGCTCTTGGGAATGCTCAAGGATTTCTCTGCGGTGTGTGAACTTCACAACCTTCGTTGGTTTGTGGCGTTCGGAACAGCTTTGGGCGCGGTGCGGGAGAAAGGGTTTATTCCCTGGGATGACGATCTTGACATCTGTATGCCCCGGGAAGACCTCGAAACGTTTGTTCGGATCATGCAGGAAGACGCTTCCGGTCGATACAGTGTGATGAATTCGCAGACGAACGCGAACTATCCAATGGCAACGACGCGTCTGATGCTGAACGGTACTGAATTTCGAGACGCGGCGCTTCAAACAGCCGACTTCGAGTCATGCATTTTCCTCGACCTATTCCCTCTCGATAGCCTCGCAGATGACGAGAAGGCCTTCCGTAAGCAGGCATGGCGTGCATGGTTGTGCAATAAGCTATCGATCACGAAACTGGTAAAGAGCCCCTATATTGGCGGCGGTGGCGCACGCGCTTTGATGTTGCGCGCGGGGACGTTCGGCATGCGGGGGCTTCTCAAGCTTCCTGGCCTTCGCTCGCTCGACTTCAACGAGTTATCGCTTCGCGAACAGACGCGCTTTAACGGGGTTCAGACGCGACGTATAGGTTTCTTGTGCGAGACCGATAGGTTTTCTTGTGTGTACGATCGGGAGGACTTGTTTCCTGTGCGAATGGTGGTATTCGAGGACATGATGGTTCCCGTTGCTCGCCATGCGGAGAAGTTGTTGGAGTCTTTATATGGTGACTTCATGACTCCTCCGCCATTAGATCAGCGACGCGAGCATTATCCGGATATCCTGGATTTCGGCGAGTACGCTGAGGCGTAAGTGCGGCGCATCTTGCTTCAATACTCAATTTACTGACGTCTGGATGTGTCCATGCTGCGTACGACCGCATCGCAAAAGCGTGTATTCATATGGAACAGCGTGGGGAGTGCGATATATGCGATATCTTCCTTCTTGCTGCTCATCATCGTTGTTCGTGTGTGCGGTGTTGATGAGGGTGGAGTCTTTTCCATCGGATATGCTATCGCCCAACTTATGCTGACGATTGGCGTGTTCGAGGCGACCACGTATTTCGCGACCGATGCCGAGAATCGCTTCACGTATGCGCAATATCTTGGCTTTAAGCTGGTTACCTGCGGACTTATGATCATCGCGAGCGTCATTTACATCACCTCGTTTGGCTACGACGCGCACAAGTCGCTTGTGGCTTACGCGCTGTGCGCATACCGACTCTTTGAAGCGTTGTCCCAATACTGGTTCGCTGCTTTTCAAAAGGAGAATCGACTGGACATCAGTGGATTCTCTACGACATGGCGATCGGTGATCTCCATTGTGGTGTTTGCGTTGGCTCTCGTACTCACGAAAGATATTGTGCTGTCGATGCTTCTCTCGTCTGCGAGCGAAGCGGTATGGATATGCTGCTATGATGTTCCGCGCCTGCGAAAGATCAGAAGGGTGGGCAAGCCTGACTTTTCCTTTAAGCCTCTCGTATCCCTTTTTGCCGCCTGCTTCCCCCTATTTATCAGCTCTTTTCTGGCGATCTATCTAGGCAACGTCTGCAAGTACGCTATCGACGCGGTGGGTACGGAAGAGATGCAGGCGATTTTCAACGTGCTGTTCATGCCGTCGTTTGTCATCAATCTTTTCGTCAACTTCTTCATCCGACCTTCGCTTACGCACATGGCTGAGTTGTGGCTCAAGCGAGAAGTGCATGCTTTCATGAAGACTATCGCCAAATTGCTTGGTGCGGTTGTGGGCATCACCGTCTTTGTGGTTGCGGCGTGCGCCGTGATCGGCATTCCCATTCTCGAATTGTTTTACGGTATTGATTTGACGGGTTGTTTGCCGGCGTTGCTCATCTTGCTGTTGGGTGGCGGCTTTTTATCGGCATCGGTGGTGTTCTACAACGCCATGGTAATTATCCGGGCTCAGAATGGCGTTCTCGTAGGCTACGCGGTAGCTATTGTGATCGCTCATCTTGTCGCAACGCCCTTTGTGGTTGCTTCGGGCATTATGGGGGCTAGCGTGGCGTATGCGATCTCGTGCGTGGGCCTTTTGCTGTGTTTCGTATTTGTGTTCGCATGGTCTGCTCGCAGCAGGATGAGAAAATGGGAAAGTCGGAGCTAGCTCCTTTGGGCGTCTTCACACGCCCGCAAGGCGTCTTCTGCTGTTTGCTGCCAGTTGAACAGATCGGACACGCGCTGCCGTACGCGGCGGCCTTGTGAGACGAGCTCGCTGTTGTTTTCGATGGCGGTTCGCAGCGCCCGTTCGATCGATGTCGCATCGGCGTTCTCGAGAACGGTGCCGAACGTTTCATTGGGAATGAGTTCGGCGACTCCGCCGACGCGTGTCACGATGGAGGGTGTGCCGCATGCGGCGGCTTCAAGAAGGCTCGTCGCGAATCCTTCCGAGCGGGAGGGGAGGCAGAGCGCGTTTGCCTGGCAGAGCAGGGCGGCCACATCTTGCTTGTTTAGATTTCCCAAAGCGCGAACGTGGGGGAGTCCGCATTGCTCGACGGACGCACGGAGCGGACCGTCGCCCGCAAACAGACACCATATTGGCTCGTCTTGCAATGCGTCCATCGCTCCAAGGAGCGCGGGTACGCCCTTTTCCGGGACGAGCCGTCCTACGGAAACCAGAAGAAGCTCGGATTCTCCGATGCCTTCCTCATGTCGATAGTCCCGACTGCTGCGCATCGACTCAAACGAAGAGGCGTCAATGGCATTGTGCAGTTCGCCGCTCGATTCGATCCCGAAATGACGGAGCCAAGCGCTTCCCGCTTCGGATACGGCGTAGAAACGAGGCTCACTGCGCTTAATGATGGCCGATAGGGCGTGTTCTACTCCCGCAAGGGCGGTGTCGAGGATCGGGTTGTTCAGGGTGAGATGGGCACTTCCATGCTCTATGACGATTGGCGTGATTGAACGCTTGCGCGCGAATCGAACTCCGAAAAGCGAGAGAGGATAGAATCGCGTGTTCACTATAACGTAATCGACGCTTACTCTTTCAAGTTTCTCGATGAGGGAGCGGTACTCGTTCGTTTTGTTTGCGAGTGGATAACGGCTTTTGAATGCGCTATGGCAAGGGAGCCGGAATACCTCAACCCCGCACTCGTCGATTTCGTAAGGAGCTGCCGAGCAGTTGTTGAGGCATACGACAACCGCTCGATAACCCATTGCAACGCATGTGCGTGCGAGGTTGCACGTGTACGTTTCAACGCCTCCGGTGTGAGGCGGGTAGTTTGCCGAAAAGAATACGATCGTTTGATCTGCGTCGCTGCGTTTTGCGCTCACGAAGAACCCCTGTTATTTCGATTGCTCGTCTTTTGCATCTGCGGCTTTGGAAAGGGCAATGGATTGGGAGAGTTCCTGGATCTGCATTTCCAGTTTCGAAACGCGCATGCTCGTGAAAAACAATTTGACGATCAGAACGAAGATGAAGAAAAGGAAAATGAAGTTCGTCGAAGAATAAATTCCTATGAGGGAGGCGAGCGAGCTCGCTATCCCTGGAAACACACCTAGGAGAATGAGCAGGAAGCAGAGTGCGAGCCAGAAGATGGAGTCTTCGATTTTCGCGCGCGTCTGAGCGACTCGTCTGAGCATGAGCACGGCAAGAATAAGCGATGCGACAATGAGGATGGACTGAAACAGTAAAGTCACGACGACTCCTTACCTACGGAAAGGCTGGATGATCACGATAGACACCGTCATGCGAAGCATGTAGAGGATGGCAGCTTTGGCGTTGAGGTAGCTCGTTCCTGCCATGCGATCCCTCATGGTTACGGGAACTTCGACCACCGATGCTTCCTTCTTTTTGATGAAGTAGGCGAGGGTGTCTGGTTCAGGGCCGCAGTTGCTGTCGTTGGCGAATGCGCGCATGGATTTTTTACCGAAGAGGCGCATGCCTGATGTAGGGTCCTTAAGGTGCACGCCCGATGTCATGCGTATTGCGGTTGTGATGAGGGCGCTGCCGACCATTCGAAGCGAAAAAGGTTTTTTCTCCGTAACGAAGCGCGATCCGATAACGATATCGTGATCGGCTGCTTGTTGGAGAATGCTCGGAATGAAGCGCGGGTCATGTTGCCCGTCCGCATCGAACTGCAAAACGAAGTCGTAGCCGTTTTCGTATGCGAACTTGATGCCCGCTTGGAATGCCCCCGACAAGCCGACATTCACGGGAAGGCTGATGTGATTGAAGCCCTGTTCGCGACAAATAGCCTCGGTGCCATCCCTTGATCCGTCGTTCACAACGAGGTAGTGACACGTGGGTATGGTCGATAACAACTCGTCGAGAGTTCCCAAAAGCGAACTCTCTTCATTGTAGGCGGGTATTACGATGAGCGTTCGCTCAATCATGTCGCTGCAACGCTCGTCGAGTATTCCATCCGGGCTCTGAACTTGCGATTCTCTGTTAGACATAGCAGTTCGGGAACTTTCTTTCCAGTTTTTTGTCATGAAGGGTATTGTATACTATTGCGAAGATATGCTTCTGCTGCAAACAATGATGATTTGATAACTACGGAGAGATGCATGCGTTACGATGACGAAACCCTGCGAAAGATGCAGTTTATGGAGCTCGGCATTCTAAAAGAGGTTGATCGCGTGTGCCGAGAACACGATATTGCGTACTTTCTCGATTCTGGTTCGGCATTGGGCGCCGCTCGCCACGATGGCTTCATTCCTTGGGACGACGACATTGACGTGGGCATGATGCGTGCGGATTACGAGCGGTTTCTCTCCGTCGCGCCCGAAGCTCTTGGCGAGCAGTACGTGCTTTCCGAGCCAATGACGAACGCGATCCATTCTGCAATGTTTGCGAAGGTGTGGCTGAGGGGAACGAAGTTCTATACCGTCGAAACCCTTGATGCGGGTCTGCGTCAAGGGATTGGTATCGACATCTTGCCCTACGATGTGCTGTCGGCTGATGAACGCGTCGCGCAGAAGCAGCGGCAGCGGTGTTCTCTGCTTCAGAAACTGCTGTATCTCTACCATTCCAAGAATGTGGTGGTTCCCCACAAGGGAGCGCTCGGTTCATTCGAGCGTGCGGCATGCGGTGTTGCGCACGCCTTTCTCAGGGTCTTTACCAGTCATGAGCGTTTGGCCGGGCAATTCCAGCAATCCGCGCTCGCGGGCGAAGACAGTCCGGGTGATACGAGCATGTGCATGTCGTATGTGGCCATTGGCAGCTACCCGACGAACGTGCTTGTTCCCGCGGGGCGTCACATGTTCGAAGGGGAGGAGTTTCCGGTTCCTGCCGAGATAGAACGCTACCTCGAGATCATGTTCGGCGACTGGCGCGAACTTCCCCCTATGGACGAGCGACGACAGCATGCTCCTATAGAGTTGGGGTTCGACGTCCAGTAGGGGCTTGCAGCCTTGTTTCCTATGTGTTTGTTTGTTCAATTTTACATTATCTTGAACTTAAATGAACATTTGCGTTACCATTGTCTCCTTAAGGTGTCATGAAAACGAGGAGGGCAGTGGTGACGAGACGGGGGATGACGCGGCGATCGTTTGTGGCGGTCGCGGCTGGAGCGTTGGTGTCGTTGGCATTGCCCGGTTGCAGTTCTGCGAACGACAATACCGTTGTCATCTATTCGTGCGGTGAAGGAGAGGCCAACGAGCTTTTGCTCGAAGCCATGCACCGCGACTTGCCGGACTACGATATACGTTTGCACTACGTATCCACGGGAACATGTGCGGCGAAGCTGCAAAACGAGGGAACCTCAAGCGAAGCCGACATCGTGCTCATGCTGGAGGGCGGCTATTTGAGGCAGATCCAATCAAGCCTCGCGCAGCTCACATCATACGATCTGGATGCATTTGAATCCGACTTGCTTGATGGAACCTCGACGTACTTGCCGTTTAGGCGAGAGAGTGCATGCGTGGCCGTAAACGTGGGGGAGCTCGCTGCACGCGGTATTGCCATTCCCGAAACCTATGATGACCTTCTCGATCCCTCATACCGCGGTTTGATTAGCATGGCTAATCCGAAATCGTCGGGAACGGGATACAATTTCGTGAAGAGTCTTGTGAACACGCGCGGCGAAGATGCGGCGTTTGAATACTTCGATAAGCTTGCCGAAAATGTCTATCAATTCTCGTCTTCGGGGTCGGGCCCGGTTAATGCGCTTGTGCAAGGTGAGGCGCTCATCGGGTTCGGCTTGACGTACCAAGCGGTGTCGGAAATTAACAAAGGCGTACCCATAGAGGTCCTTTTCTTTGAAGAGGGTTCGCCCTGGACCATGAACGGCGTCGCCGTTGTGGACGGAAAGCAGGATAAGCCGGCTGTACGCGCGGTGATGGACTGGATGTACGACACGGGCATATTGCTCGACAAGCAGGAGTTCGTACCTGACAAAGTGTTCGTCGACCAGCATACGGAGATACCGAACTATCCTCAGGACACTCATTACGCGAATATGGACGGGGTGTTCGATATCGACGAGAAGAAGCGGCTGCTTGAGAAATGGAAGTACTGACGATGAGCGAACAGAATCGGGTAATGGCGAAAGAAGCGACAGACGTCAACGCGCGTGCAAGCGAACCGAAGCTCCGTATCACCGGTCTTGTCAAGCGCTTTGATGGGGCGGATGTGTTGCATGGCCTCGATTTCGATGTACGGGATGGTGAATTTCTCTCCATTCTCGGACCTTCAGGTTGCGGTAAGACGACTACGTTACGTATTCTTATTGGGCTGCTGTCGCCCGACGAGGGAACAATCACGCTCGACGGGCGCGACATCACGGCATCGTCTCCTGATGATCGCGGCATGGGCATCGTGTTTCAGAATTACGCGTTGTTCGAGAATATGACGGTACGTGGAAACGTCGAATATGCACTTAAGTTCAAACCGCAGCTGAAAGCTCAGCGCCGCGAGATTGCGCAGCGCGTGCTCGAACAGCTCGGTTTGTCGGAGCATCTCGATAAAAGCGTACGCCAGCTTTCGGGCGGTCAGCAACAGCGCGTGTCTATTGCGCGCACGTTGGCGCTCAACCCTGAAGTCATCCTATTCGACGAGCCCATGAGCGCGTTGGACGTAGAGACGCGTCTTTCACTGCGTCTCGAGCTCAAGCGTATTCAGCGCGAGTTTGGTACCACGATGGTCTACATCACTCACGATCAGGAAGAGGCATTTGCTCTGTCTGATCGTGTCATGGTCATGGGGGAGGGTCGTATTCACCAGCTGGCTGCTCCTGACGACATCATTGCTCATCCCGCGGACGACTACGTCGCTGATTTCGTGGTGAAGAACCTCAACATCAAAATGGATTCGCTCGCGCGATTCATGGATCGGTAGGCCGGTTGTGAAACGGAAGGGTAAGCTCAACCTCACGCGCATTGTGCTGGCCGTGTTCTTCCTCGTGGCGGCGGTGCTGCCACTGTTGGGAATGTTCTCCCAGCTTGCAAGTCCGGGAGCGTCTGCGGTTTTCGGCACGGAGCAGTTTAGAATCGCCTGCCTCAACTCCATTGGCGTGTCCCTCACTTCGACGGTCATATCGCTTGTGCTGGCGCTTGCTATGTCGTGGGTGCTATGTCGGACGAATATCCGCGCCAAAAGTGCTATTGCCGTGATTATGACGCTCCCTATGCTTATTCCGTCGCTCGCGCTTGGCATGGGGCTCGTGTTCTTGCTGGGATCGAACGGCATAATCACGAATGCTTTGGGCCTTGATTTTTCCCTCTACGGGTTCTGGGGCATCGTCATGGGGTCGGTGTTGTACTCGTTCCCCTCTGCTTTTTTGCTGCTTTACGATGTGCTTAAGTACGAAGACGCATCTCCTTATGAGGCTGCTGACGTGCTGGGCATTCCGAAGATCAATCAATTTCTCAGCATCACGTTGCCCTATTTGCGCAAGCCGCTGATTTCGGCGGTGTTCGCTACGTTTACGCTTGTGGTTACCGACTACGGCGTGCCGCTCATGGTGGGCGGAAAGACAACAACGCTTCCGGTGCTCATGTACCAGGAAGTTATCGGTTTGCTCAATTACAATACAGGTGTGGCTATTGGCTTCGTGCTGCTCATTCCTGCGATCGTCGCCTTTCTCGTCGATGTGCTTAATGCGGATAAGGGAAAGTCATCGTTCGTTTCGAAAGCGTTCGACATCAAGCGCAATGTTGCGCGCGATGCGCTCGGATACGTCGTTGGGCTGGTGGCTTCGGTGGCCATTATTCTGCCGCTCGGCTCGTTTGTCTTGGTGTCGTTCGTCCAGAAATATCCGATCGATCTCACCGTGACACTGGACAACATCGGACGAGCGATGAACTTGAACGTGGGTGATTATTGGGTGAACTCGATTATCATTGCGTGCGCGGTTGCGCTTTTAGGTACGACGCTTGCCTATTTTGCCGCCTATATTACGGCGCGTATGGGAGGGCGTTTTGCGAAACTGCTGCACCTCGTGTGCATTACCACGCTTGCTATCCCCGGTATCGTCCTCGGTTTGTCGTACGTCTTATTCTTTAAGGGGTCCATTCTATACGGGACGTTTGCCATCCTTATTTTGGCGAACCTCATTCACTTCTTTGCATCGCCCTATCTTATGGCGTACAACTCGCTTGGCAAGGTGAACGAGAATCTGGAAGCGGTTGGATCGACGATGGGTATCAGCCGAGGGAGTATACTGAAAGACGTGCTCATCCCGCAGACGAAGGACACGATCGTCGAGATGGTAGGTTACTTCTTCGTCAACTGTATGGTTACCATCTCTGCTGTGGCATTTTTGTCCACAACGCTCGATATGCCGCTCGCGCTGCTTATTACCGATCTTGATGCGCAGCGTTTGACAGAGTGCGCCGCGTTTGTGTCGCTCCTGATTTTGATAACGAACATCGCCTTCAAGCTCATACTTGCAGGCGTGAAAAAAGCAATGCATCGTGCCGGTTCGCCGACTGCTTCTGCGGTCTAGGCGCGAGGCGCTTTCCTAATGAAGGAGGATTCACGCATGTCTCGTTCGCTCGACATGAAGGATTTCAAGATACTAACTGCGCTCGAGGCTCGCGTTGATGAGACGCTCACACAGCGGGAAATTGCTGCTGCGGCTGACTTGTCGGTTGGCACCGTCAACCGAGCTATGGCCGATTTGCACGAGCGCGGATTCGTACGCGAGGGTACCTTGTCTGCTTTGGGTCTTGAAGCGCTTGAACCGTATCGAGTCAGACGTGCGGTGCTTATCGCCGCCGGATTCGGGTCGCGTCTTGTTCCTATTACGTTAAACACGCCGAAACCGCTCATCCGCGTGCACGGTCAGCGTATCATTGATTCACTGCTCGATGCGGTATGTGCTGCGGGTATTGAGGAAGTGTACGTGGTGCGCGGGTATTTGGCCGAGCAATTCGATCAGCTACTGTATAAGTATCCTCAAATCAAGTTTATCGAGAATCCGTTCTACAACGAAGCGAACAATATCTCGTCGGCCGTGGTTGCCAAAGACCTGCTGCAGAACACCTACGTGTTCGAGTCGGATCTGTTGTTGTACAACCCGAAACTCATCACGAAGTACCAATACTCGTCGAACTACCTCGGAGTTCCGGTGCCTGTTACCGATGACTGGTGTTTTCAGACGCGCCGCGGTGTCATTACGGGGTTGTCGGTGGGTGGTACGGATTGTCATCATATGTTTGGCATATCGTACTGGACCGAAGAAGACGGAAAGAAGCTGTCCGAAGACGTCGCTTCGACGTTCGCGATGCCGGGCGGTAAGGAACGCTATTGGGACGAAGTGGCCTTGCGTTACTTTGCGCGTAATTACGAAGTCTCAGTGCGTGAGTGCACGTTTGATGACGTGATTGAGATCGATACGTATCGCGAGTTGCAGGAGCTCGATAAGGCGTACGTATAAAGAGTTCAATGTTAACGGGATAATTACTAAATTGAGCATCAGAACCTCCCTTGATAAGTAGAATTGAATTCAGTTGTTCATTCTTTGCATAAGCTTTACAAGAATGAACAATGCAACTACAATCTCACCTCGTGGTCATTATTCGCTACGGTGGGGGGTTTCCGTGTCATTGGAGAAAAACGAGTTCAAGGTTCTGATTGCTTTGATGGACGAAAACCTCTACACGCAGCGGGCTCTTGCTGAGGCGACAGGTCTTTCGTTGGGATCGGTGAACCGTTTGTGCCAGGTTCTCCGCGAACGAGGGCTTATGGACGGGTTCTACCTCACGGCCGAAGGTTATGAGGCTCTTGCTCCTTACAAGGTTGAGAATGCGATAATCATGGCTGCGGGATTGTCGTCGCGATTCGCTCCTCTTTCGTATGAAAAGCCGAAAGGGGTGCTTACTGTTCGGGGCGAGGTGCTTATTGAGCGTCAGATACGGCAGTTGTTAGAAGCCGGCATTGACGATATCACGCTTGTTGTTGGGTATATGAAAGAAGCGTTCTTCTATTTGGAAGATGCGATGGGCGTCAAGATCCTGGTTAATGAGGAATACGCAACCCGCAATAACAATTCCACGCTCATGCTGGTGCGCGAGCAGCTGGGAAATACGTATATCTGCTCTTCCGACGATTATTTTACCGAAAACGTGTTCGAGCCGTATGTGTATGAAGCGTACTATGCCGGCATGTTTTTCGAGGGCCCTACGGACGAATACTGTATGAGGACGGGGCGTGACGATCGTATCGTAGGCGTCACGGTTGGAGGGTCTGATTCGTATGGCATGCTTGGACACGCTTACTTCGACCATGCGTTTTCCCAGACGTTTTCCGAGCTTCTCGAGAGGGAGTACCGTTTGCCGGATACGGCGCCAAAGCTATGGGAGGATATCTACCGCGATCATCTCAAAGAGCTGAGGATGGTGTTGCGCCCCTACGAGGCGGGCGTTATATATGAGTTCGACTCGCTTTCTGATCTCAAGCAGTTCGATCAAGATTTTCTCATGAACGTCGACTCCAAAATTCTCGACAATATATGTCGCACGTTGCGATGCGAACGCAGCGAGATCGAAGGCGTCGTGCCTATCAAAGAGGGCCTTACGAACCTATCGTTCAAATTTTCTATTGGTGAAACTTCGTACGTGTATCGACATCCTGGGTTGGGAACGAGCGAGATTATCAACCGCGCAAGCGAAGCGTACTCTCAAACGATTGCGAAAAAGTTGGGAATCGACGAAACATTCGTCTATCAAGATCCTATTGCCGGTTGGAAGCTGTCGAATTACATGGAGGACTGCGTACCGTTCGATTACCACAATTGGGGACAGGTGACGCGCGCTTTGTCGCTTATCAAGAAGCTGCATGAAAGCGGAGAGACTTCGGAATGGGAGTTTGGGGTGTACGACAAGGCTCAGGAGCTTGTCGGCCTGTTGAGTAAACGGTCCTATCCGTCATTCCCTGACTTTGACGAGATCAATGAGAAGGCTTCGCAGCTCAATGATCTCGTCGGGCGAGATAATGTGGCATACTGCCTCTGCCATAACGACTTTTACAGTCCGAATTTTCTCGTCAAGGGCGACGAGATGAGTCTAATCGATTGGGAGTATTCGGCTATGTCCGATTATGCTTCTGACCTCGGAACGTTCATCTGCTGTTCCGATTACGACTTCGAAGATGCAGAGCGGGTTATCGCAACCTATTTCGGTCGCAAGCCGACGAGGGATGAGCGTCGTCACTGTCTTGCCTACGTCGCTTTGGCTGCCTATTACTGGTTCGTATGGGCGCTGTATAAGGAGTCTGCGGGAGATCCTGTTGGGGAATGGCTGTATCTGTGGTATCGCTCCGTCCGGGCGTATTCCGCGAAAGCGTTACCTCTATACGATGTTCATTCGAATTAATATCCCGAAAGGCAAGGGGAGGGTTTATGGAAATGATTGGAACGGTCGTGGTGTATGTCATCATGGCCTGCGCGTTGGTGGGGGCAGTTGCTTCGGCGCTGAAGCCTGAAAGCGAACTGGGCAAGGAATTTGTGGCGGGCATCGACTCTATCGGCCCTATCTTCCTGCCGGTTGCGGGTATCATGGCGTCAGCGCCTTATCTGACGGCGTTCGTCAGCTCAGTGTTCGGTCCTGCGTATGGGGCTTTGGGGGCCGATCCTGCGATGGCCGCTACCACGTTCATCGCCATCGATATGGGCGGTTATCAATTGGCCGATGCTCTTGCTCAGACGAGGGAGAGCTGGATCATGGCAATGATGACCGGATACATGGCTGGGGCTACTATCGTGTTCACCATTCCGGTGGCGCTCAAGATGCTGGTGAAACGGGATCGAAAGTATCTTGCTCTCGGTGTCATGAGCGGCTTGCTGGCTATTCCTATTGGCGTGCTTGTGGCAAGCGTCATCATCGCCTTCTCTCAGCCGATGATTCGTGAGGTGGTGTCTACCAACGCTGAGGCTACGTATCAGCTTGCATTGAGCTTCGCGCAGATAGGCGTTAATCTCGTCCCGCTCGTTATCATCTGCCTTGCGCTTGCGCTCGGATTGAAGTTCAAACCCGATGCTATGATCAAGGGTTTTATCGTGTTCGGCCGCGTGATGGAGGCGGCGCTGAAAATCGTTTTTGTGCTGGCAGTTGTCGAGTACTTTACCGGGGTCTTTTCGATGGTGTTCGGCTCATTCGGGTTTGATCCCATCATCGCGGACGAAGATGATATATTCCGCGCGCTCGAAGTATCGGGAGCTATCGGCATGATGCTGTGCGGCGCGTTTCCGATGGTGTATCTCATCAAGCGTTACCTGGCGAAGCCCTTGGCCAAGATCGGCGGTGCGGTTGGGCTGAGCTCGGATGCAACGGCCGGCTTGCTCGCTGCTTCTGCGAACGTGTTGGCGGCGTTGTCGATGGTGAAGGATCTCAAAGCGCGCGATAAGGTGTTGGTTATGTCGTTTGCTGTATGCTGCGCGTTCCTGTTCGGCGACCATTTGTCTTTCACGGCGAATTTTCAGCCCACGCTCATTGTGCCTGTCTTGCTTGGCAAGTTGACCGCCGGCATTTGTGCAGTGGTGTTTGCGAGCTTGCTCGCGGTGAAGAAAGCGGAAGAGCTTGAGCGGCTTGATGCTGTGCAGGAGCAAGATGCGGCGATGCTCGAACCTGAGGGGGAGCCCGTAACGGTGTAACGTAAAAGAAGGCGCCTGATACGGCGCCTTCTTTTGCTTGGGTGAGAGAGACTAGTTTACGCCAATCCGCCCAACGCTTCGACGACGGCTTCGTGGGATTGCTTGAGCTCGGGCATGAGGGCTTGGGCACCTGCGAGGTCGTCGCTGCGCAACGCGTCGGTGATACGCGTGGCCAGGTCGTAGAGCTGCGTGAACGAAAGATTACCGGCGACACCCTTGAGGGAATGGGCTTCGCGCTCGCCGGCGGCAGCGTCGCCTTCCGCCATGGCGGCTTCGAGCGCATGGAAATGCGGATCGTTCAAATACTTCGTGGCAAGACGAACGAAGAGGTCTTCGTTGCCGCCGAAGCGATCCATCGCCTCAGCGTAATCGATACCGTATCTCTGTAGATATGCCATTTGATCGTTCGTCATGATGTCACTCTCCTGCATGCTCTCTTCGTACGTCCCCGTCGCGGCGTGCTCCTATGATAGAGCGTGCGGAGGACGCACGGCTGTTGGGGGAGGGGTGTGTTAAGCGAATGTTACTTCTTCTCCTTGTTGGAGTCTTCGCCTTCTACGAACACGCCTTCTTGATTGAACACGGCGGAAAACGTCTTGAAGAACACCTTCACATCGAGCGGGAAGCTGACGTTGCGGACGTAGAACACGTCGAGGGCGAGACGGTCGTGCCAGGGCAGCGAGTTGCGGCCGTAGACGGCGGCGTAGCCGGTCACCCCCGGCTTCACGGTGAGCTTGAGATGCTCGTCGCCTTCGTAGAGCTCCGTCTCGCGGCGCAGGTCGGGGCGCGGCCCGACGACGCTCATATCGCCCTTGAGCACGTTGAGGAACTGCGGCATCTCGTCGAGCGACGTCTTGCGCATGAAGGCGCCCACGCGCGTCATGCGCGGGTCGTCGGCTCCGTTGTACGTGGAGCCGTCCTCCATGACGAGGTCGGGCGCGTTCACGCGCATCGAGCGCAGCTTGTACATCTTGAAGTCGCGCCCGTCTTTTCCCACGCGCGGCGCGTTGTAGAACACGGGCCCCTTGTCCTCGAAATGGATGAACGGTGCCAGCACCGCGATGATAAGCAGCACGAAGGGCAGCGCGACCAGGCCCACGACGAGGTCGCACACGCGCTTTCCGAAACGCACGTACATCAGCAGACGCCCTCCGCTTCAAGCTCGTCGCAGGCGCGCTTGAACGATGCCGCCACGTACTCCACGTCGTCGTCGGAGAGCAGCGTGTGCAAAGGCAGCGTCACCTCGTTCTTGAACTGGGCGAACGCGTTCGGGAATTCGGCGATATCGAAGCCGAGCGCGCGGTAGGCGGAAAGCAGCGGCAGCGGCTTGTAGTGCACGTTCGTGGCCACGCCGTCGTCGGCCATGCGCTCGATGAGCGCGTTGCGGAACGCCTGCGACTTGCCCGTCAGGCGTACGAGCATGAGGTGCCCGCTCGACGCGAAGCCGTTGCCGTAGTGCTGCAGCAGCTCGACGTCGCGATCTGCCAGGGCGCGTTCGTAGCGCTCGACGATGCTGCGCCGACGGGCGAGTGAGGCGGGGTAGCGGCGCAGCTGCGCGAGGCCGAGTGCGGCCTGGATATCGGTCATGTTGCACTTCCAGCCGGGGAAGGCGATGTCGTACTCCCAGGCGCCTGCGCGGTTCTTCGCGAGCGCGTCCTTCGTCTGGCCGTGCAGCGACTGCAGCATGAACTGGCGGTACAACTCGTCGGAGTCGAACGCGCCTGCGCGCCAGGCGAGCGCACCGCCTTCGGCCGTGGTCAGGTTCTTCACCGCGTGGAACGAGAAAGCCGTGAAGTCGGCCACCGATCCGGAGGGCTGGCCCTGATACGTTGCGCCGAACGAGTGCGCCGCGTCGGCCACCACGATCACGCGGTTGAAGGCGCGCTGCAGCTCGGTTGCCGGCGTCCAGCGATCGCGTGCGGCGTCGAGGGCCGTGAACAGCCGGTCGTAGTCCACCATGCGGCCCGCGATATCCACGGGGATGATGGCGCGCGTGCGCTCGGTGATGAGCCCGTCCAGGGCGTCGTAGTCCATCTCGTAGGAGCCGGGCGCCACGTCGCACAGCACGGGGGTCGCCCCCACGTGGCAGATGACCGAGCAGGAGGCCGTGTAGGTGTAGGCGCTCGTGATGACCTCGTCGCCGGGGCCGATGCCGAGCGCGCGCAGGGCGCATTCGAGCGCTGCCGTGGCCGATGCGAACGTGGCGGCGCGGTCGGCCTGCGTGAATCGGGCGATCTCGCGCTCGAACTCCTTCGTCTTCGGACCGGTGGTGATCCACCCGCTTTTCAGCGCGTCGGCCACCTCGTCGAGTTCGGCCTGCGTGATGTCCGGCGGGGAAAACGAAATGCGTCTTTGCTCAGTCAAGATTGCTCCTTGTGTACCCTGTGAAACAGCGCACGACCTGGACGATCGAGCGCAATCGGTGTATGCCAAGCTCCCTATTTTGACGCGACCCGCCCGCTTTGGCGAGCCGCTCAACCAAAATCACAGCAACGTGCGCAGCAAATCCACGATCTCGCGATACGCACGGGGCTGGTCGAACTCGTTCTCCGCGACGGCGCGGGCCTTTGCGCCCATGATCTTGCGCAGCGATGCGTGCTCGGCAAGCTTCTCGATGGCGTCCGCAAGCGCTTGCGCGTCCTCCGCCTCCACGTTCACGCCGAAGCCGTCGGACGTCACCTTCGCGCGGAATTCGGGGCTCGAGCCCGTGTTGATCATGGGGTTGCCGCTGGCCAGGTAGTCGCCGATCTTCGTGACGATGCTCTGCGCCGCCGACGTTACCAGCGAGTTCACCGTGATGTCGGATGCGCACAGGTATGCCGCCATGAGATCGTAGGCCGTGTAGCCCAGGAAATCGACCGGCGCGTCGAGTTCGGCGGCGCGCGCTTCGAGCTTCTCGCGATCGGGGCCGTCGCCGAGCACCTTCACGCGCACGGGCGGCAGCGCGAGCGCGGGGTCGGCACCCTTCGCGGCGGCCTGCGTCAGGCGCTTGCGCTCGAGCAGGTCGGCCGCCTCGACGAGCGTGATCACGTCGTAGCTTGCGCCGAGCGTTCCGGCGTAGGTGACCCACAGCTCGCCGGCAGGCTTGTCCACGTCGGCGGCGTGCTCGCGCGCGCCCGCATCGAAGGAGGCCAGGTCGTTGCCCACGTACACGGTGGCGCGCGGGTAGGGCTTCTCGCGATCCTTCGCGGGGCGGGCGGCGTACTCGTCGGACGTGCCCACAGCGGCGGCCAGCAGCTGGTACACGCGTTTCGCATCGCGGGCGAACGGGAAGAACGCCAGGTCGCTGACCACAGGAACGTCCACCACCATGCGCATGGCCTCGGGCCACAGGTCGTTGATGTCGGCCACGAACGGGATGTGCAGCGCGTTCGCGGCTTCGGCGCACGCGCGTGCGACGTCGTTCGGCGGAATCTCCGCATAGATGAGGTCGTACGTGCCGGCCGTGCGCTCGAAGTGCGCACGCAGGTTCTTCGCGGCCACGCGATGGCTGAGGATGCGTCCGAGATCGAGGTTCTTCGTGTAGCCCGGCTCGTCGATGAACACGACGCGGTAGGGAAGGTCCTGGTAGCACGCCTTCGAGCAGTCGCGCTGCGCCTTCTCCCAATGCTGGAACGACGACGTGATGAGATCGACAGCGAAGCCCTCGCGCGCGAGCAGCTCCGACAGGAAGCGGAAGCGCGTGTAGCCGCGCGTCTCGTCCCCCAGCTTCACGCCCATCGTAACGACAGCGATATGCTTGGGAGGGCGCTTGTGGTGTTGATTGGTTTCCATAGCCTGAAAGTATACCAACTTATCGCCAGGTCGTGTACGGCGGCTCGCGTGAATGCAGCTGATTTGGTGATCCTTTGTTGGGGTGCCTTCCCTGCTCGCTCCCGCTATTCGGTTTGATTGTTCAATTATCAATTAAACTTTACAATAATGAACATCTACATTATGATAAATCACCGTTCCAATGTAATATTTGTGCTCCAATTTGATATTATGGGAGAAGATTTGAACACTCTACGGGGATATGCGGCGAAGGCTATCGCGATTGCGGTCACGCTTGTGCTTTTGTTGATAACGGTGATAGGAATCGGTGCCAAAAGCTTTGGATTCGCAACGGATGGCGACGATACCGTCGTCGTATACTCATGTGCGGAGGGCGTGCGGAACGAAGCGCTGCTCGCCGCTTTGCACGAACGGTTTCCCGACTACGATATTCGTATGCGCTACGTGCCGACGGGCAATTGCGCTGCAAAGCTCAAGATCGAAGGCGCGCAATCCGAAGCCGATATCGTGCTTGATCTTGAAGGCGGCTATATCAAGCAGCTGTCGGAGTGCCTCGAAGATCTTTCCTCGTTCGACTCAAGCGTGTACTGCGATGACCTCCTCGACGAGGATGGAACGTTCTTTCCCTTCGCCCGAGAATCTGCCTGCATCGCCATGAACGAAGAGGGGCTGCTTGCTCGTGGTCTTGATATTCCCCAAAGCTACGAAGATCTGCTTGATCCGCAATATGAAGGTCTTATCTGCATGCCCAATCCCAAGACGTCGGGTACGGGATACAATTTCGTGAAGAGCCTTGTAAACGCTTGGGGCGAGGAAGAAGCGATGGCGTATTTCGACAGGCTCGCCGAGAACGTATATCAGTTCTCGTCATCGGGCTCCGGCCCGGTTAATGCGCTTGTCCAAGGGGAGGCGCTCATAGGCTTCGGCATGACGTTCCAGGCAGTCTCCGAAATCAACCAAGGGGCCCCAATTACGGTTCATTTTTTCGAAGAGGGCGCTCCGTGGGCGGTGTACGGTGTTGGCATTGTGGAAGGGAAAAGCGAGAAGACTGCTGTACGAGACGTGTTCGCCTGGCTTGCAACTGAAGGTGTCAAGATTGACAATCAAGCTTACGTTCCCGATCAGGTTCTCAAAGCGTACACCGCCCACATCGACAACTATCCCGAGAATATCGAGTACGCGGATATGACGGGTATCACAGATGCCGATGAGAAACAGCGTCTTTTAGAGGCTTGGCAGCATTGATCGCCACCGCACGACAAGCTTACTTCTCGTCCTCGTCTTTTTTGGCTACGAGTACGGGGACCTCGGCGGAGCGTAACACGCCGTAGCTGACGCTGCCCAGCATGCCGCGGAGCACGCCGAGGCCGCGCGAGCCCATGACGATGAGGTCGCAGGCGTGGTCCTTCGCGTAGTCGTTGATGCCGTCGACGGGGGACGGGGCGTTCACGACGGCGATGTCGATGTTGTTCGACATGCCGTCGAGCAGCCCTCCGATGGCCTGCTTCATGTCGTTCTTCTCGCGCTCGAGCGCCGCGTCGACCAGCTTCTCGTACAGGTCGGGCTGGATGAGCAGCGGCGGGACGCTCTCGTAGGGGTTGGCGTCGAGTCCGAGCGCCGGCGGGATGTCGGACACGTACACCACGCTGACGACGTGCAGTTTGATGGCGGCGTCCTCTTCGGCCAGGCCTTTGGCCAGCGTGAGCGCGTGCAGGGCATGGTCCGACTTGTCGAACGGAACCAGAATATTGGTGAACTTCATGGCAAACCTCCTGATCGTTGCTGATCAAATGTCTCGAGTATAGCACGCGATTCCGAGCGTCCGCAAAAGGGGGCAACCCTGGCGACAGATCGTCACCATTGGGAAAAGCGTTCACATATCTATCGGTATTACCGATAACCAATCCCGAAATACTCGTATAACCCGCGACCGTTTTCTGCCTTGACGGAGCCGCAGCATGCCGTAAGATACACACCCATGAGTTCGCGTTTCGTACATATCACGGTCATGTGCATGCCCAAGCCTGGGACGGACGGCGCGCGCGCCGACGCTCAGGCATAGCTTCCGCGCGGCCGTCCTACGAGACGCGCCGCATCGCATTGCACGGTACGAGACGATCTGATTGAGACCATCATGATTCAGCTAACGCAGGTATCCAAAACATACGGCGGCGCCGCGCAGGCGCACCACGCGCTGCGCGACGTCAACCTCACCATCGAGGACGGCGACGTGTTCGGCATCATCGGGCAATCGGGCGCGGGCAAGTCGACGCTCGTCCGCTGCATCAACCTGCTCGAGCGCCCCACGGCCGGCCGCGTGCTCATCGACGGCGTGGACGTGACGGGCGTCACGGGCAAGCAGCTGTTGGATCTGAGGGCTTCTATCGGCATGATCTTCCAGAACTTCAGCCTGTTCCAGCAGCGCACGGTGCTGGGCAACGTGACGTTTCCGCTCGAGCTTGCCGGGCAGAAGAAGGCGGCCCGCGAAGGGCGCGCCCGCGAACTGCTCGACCTGGTGGGCTTGGCCGACCTGGCCGATCGCTACCCGAGCCAGCTGTCGGGCGGGCAGCAGCAGCGCGTGGCCATCGCCCGCGCGCTGGCGAACGAGCCCGCCGTCATGCTGTGCGACGAGGCCACGAGCGCGCTCGACACGCGCACGACGGTGTCCATCCTCAAGCTGCTGCAGGACATCAACCGCGAGCTGGGCGTCACCCTCGTGGTGATCACGCACTCGCTGGCGGTGGCGCAGAAGATCTGCAACCGCGTCGCGGTCATCGACGACGGCCGCATCGTGGAGGAGGGCGCCGTGTCCGAGGTGTTCGCCAATCCGCAGAACGCCGTCACGCGCGAGCTCTTGGAGAACAACCGCCTGTCAATCGCGGCAGACGAGGGGAGGTAGCATGGAAGCGCTCGCAACCTTCTTCAGCGAGTACGGCGCGCTGCTTGCGCAGGGCACGGTGGATACGCTGGTCATGACGCTGGCCGGCACGCTGTTCGCCTACCTCATCGGCATTCCGCTGGGCGTGGCGCTCGTGGTGACCGGCCCTCACGGCCTCAAGCCGAACCGGGTGGTCAACGCGGTGCTGGGCTGGGTGGTCAACGTGGGCCGCTCCATCCCCTTCATCATCCTGCTCGTGGCGCTCATCCCGGTGACGCGCTGGATCGTGGGCACGTCGCTCGGCGTGCCGGGCGCCATCGTGCCGCTCGTGGTGGCCGCCGCCCCCTTCGTCGGGCGCATGGTGGAGCAGAGCCTCGCGGAGGTCGACGGCGGCCTCGTGGAGGCGGCGCAGAGCTTCGGCGCAAGCGTGTGGCAGATCGTGGGGAAGGTGTTCCTGCGCGAGAGCCTGCCTTCGCTCATCCGCGGCGCGTCCATCACGTTCATCACGCTGTTCGGCTACGCGGCCATGGCGGGCGCGGTGGGTGCGGGCGGCCTGGGCGACATCGCCGTCCGCTACGGCTACCTGCGCTACCAGGACGACGTGATGATCGCCTCCATCGTGCTGTGCGTCGTCATCGTGCAAGTGTTCCAGGTTGCCGGCAACGCTGCCGCCCGCGCCGTGGACAAACGCACCAAGAACTCGTAACGCCCCCGTTCAAGTACGCATTCCCATACCGAAAGGAACCATCCTCATGAACGCAGTAAAGCTTCTGAACGCATCGACCGTCGTCAAGACGGTTGCAACCGTCGCGCTCGCCGGCGCGGCCCTCGTCGCCCTCGCCGGGTGCGGTGCCGGCGCTGCGGGCGCCGCCGCGGCAAGCGACGACAAGACCATCGTCGTGGGTGCCTCGCCCGCCCCGCACGCCGAGATCCTCGAACAGGTGAAGAGCCGCCTTGCCGACGAGGGCTACACGCTCGAAATCAAGGAGTACACCGACTACGTGCAGCCGAACCTCGCCCTCGAGGACGGCGCGCTCGACGCGAACTACTTCCAGCACATCACGTACCTCAACGACTTCAACGAGGAGAGAGGCACGAACCTCGCTTCCGCAGGCAGCATCCACTTCGAGCCGCTGTGCCTGTACCCGGGCAAGACGGCCTCCCTCGACGCGCTGCCCGACGGGGCGCAGATCGCCGTGCCGTCCGACACGACGAACGAGGCGCGCGCCCTGCAGCTGCTGCAGGCGCAGGGGCTCATCACCATCAAGGATGGCGCGGGCTTTGCCGCCACGGCCAACGACATCGTGGACAATCCGAAGAGCATCAAGATCATCGAGACGGAAGCGGCCTCCCTGCCGCGCACGCTGCAGGACGTCGATTTGGCCGTGATCAACGGCAACTACGCCATCGGCGCGGGGCTCGAGCCCTCGACGGCGCTCGCGAGCGAGGGCGAGAGCTCCGAAGCCGCCGAGCAGTACGTGAACGTGGTGGCCGTGCGCGCGGGCGACGAGTCGTCCGACAAGATCAAGGCCCTCGTGAACGCGCTGCAGAGCGACGAGGTGAGGCAGTTCATCGAGCAGACGTACGGCGTGGCCGTCATCCCCTCGTGCTAAACGCGCGCATCGACGTTTCGCCCGCGACGCCCGGCATCTGCCGGGCGTCGTCGTTTCCGTGTAACGAAACCGAAACACCGACGCGTATAATAATGTGAGGAGAGAGAAAGGACCGCGCGATGACCGTGAACCCCGAGCAGGATTTCGTCCTGAAAACCATCAAGAGCCGCGACGTGCACTTCGTGCGTTTCTGGTTCACCGACGTGCTCGGGCGCATGAAGAGCTTCGCCGTGATCCCGAGCGAGCTCGAAGACGCCTTCGCCGACGGCATGGGCTTCGACGGCAGCTGCATCGAGGGTTTCTGCCGCACGCAGGAATCCGACATGCTGGCGTACCCCGATGCCTCGACGTTCCAGGTGCTGCCGTGGCGCCCCGAGTCGAACGCCGTCGCGCGCATGTTCTGCAGCCTGCGCACGCCCGACGGCGCGCCTTCTCCGGGCGACCCGCGCCACGTGCTGGCGCGCACCGTGGACAAGGCGCGCGCGATGGGGTACGTGTTCAACGTGGGCCCCGAGCTCGAGTTCTACTACTTCAAGGACGCCGAGGGCACCGAGGTGCTCGACCGCGGCGGCTACTTCGACCTCACCAGCCTCGACTACGCCTCCGACCTGCGGCGCGACACCGTGCTCACGCTGGAGAAGATGGGCATCCCGGTCGAGTACTCGCACCACGAGAACGGTCCGTCGCAGCACGAGATCGACCTGCGCTTCACCGACGCGCTGTCCATGGCCGACGCGGTGATGACGTACAAGCTGGTCGTGAAGGAAATCGCGATGAAGCACGGCGTGCACGCGTCGTTCATGCCGAAGCCCATGGCCGGCGAGCCGGGCAGCGGCATGCACGTGCACCAGAGCCTCTACGACCTCGACGGTGCCAACGCCTTCTACGATCCGACCGATGCGCAGGGCTACCGCCTGTCGAAGGTGGCGAAGCACTACTTGGCGGGTCTGCTCAAGTACGCGCCCGAGTTCTGCCTGATCACGAACCAGCACGTGAACTCGTACAAGCGCCTCGTCGCCGGCGGGGAAGCGCCCATCTACCTGTCGTGGGCGCGCTCGAACCGCTCGACGCTCGTGCGCGTGCCGGGCTATCGCCCCTCGAGCGAGGGCGCGTGCCGCCTCGAGCTGCGCAGCCCCGACCCGAGCGCGAACCCCTACCTCGCCTTCGCCGTCATGCTGGCCGCCGGCCTCAAGGGTATCGAGGACGAACTCGAGCTGCAGGAGCCCAACGAGGACCAGGACCTGTTCATGCTGTCGCGCCAGGACCTGCGGCAGCAGGGCATCGCCACGCTGCCGGAAAGCCTCGGCGAGGCCGTGGAGCTGTTCGCCGCGTCCGCGCTCATGCGCGAGACGCTGGGCGAGCACATCCATTCCTACCTTGTGGCCGCCAAGCGCGCCGAATGGAACGACTACCAGGGGTACGTGTCGCAGTGGGAGCGCGACCGCTACCTCGCGGTGCTGTGATGCGGGGAGGGGGCGGCCATGCAGCGCAAGCGGGTCATATTCGTCGCTGACAGCCTGGACAACGCGCACAAGTTCCAGCAGGTGCTGTCGGGGCTCGACGTGGATGTGGCGGCGGGATCGTCCGCCCAGTTCAAGAAGCTGCTCGCGCAGCACCCGGCGTGCGACCTCGTCGTGTACGAGGCGCGGGACGGCGCGGCGGAAGACGTGGCCGGCATCGAGGCCGCGCTGCTCGAGGACAACACGGCGTCGCTGCTCGTGGTGGTGGCGGAGGACCAGCTCGGCCGGTTCCGCTTGCCGGTGCAGGTGAAGAGCGACTTCGTGGCGCATGGGGCCACGCCCGACGAGTGCGCGGCGCGCATCCGGCAGCTCTTGTGGCCCGGCAACGAGACCTCGACCTCGGACTGCCTCGCCGTGGAGAACATGACGGTGAATCTGGCAACCTACCAGGTGACCGTGGGGGCTGAGCCGCTCGATCTCACGTACCTCGAGTACGCGCTGCTCGCGTTTCTCGTCACGCATCCCGGGCGCACGTACTCGCGCGACGCCCTGCTGCGCCGCGTGTGGGGCTTCGACTATTACGGCGGCTCGCGCACGGTGGACGTGCACGTGCGCCGCATCCGCGCAAAGCTGGGACCCGAGCTTGCGCAGCACCTCGAAACCATCCGCGGCGTCGGGTACCTCTGGAGCGCGTAGGCTCCCGCGCGGCGTCGGCGGGGCCGTTGACGCTCCTGTCGCCGCGTTCGTTGCCGCGGCGTTGAAAACCCTCCGGTTCAGTGGGGGATTCTCTGTTTCTCGCAAAGCGGATGGGCGGGCGCGCGACCGGTTGCTCTATACTGGTCGCTCGACAAAGAAAACGACGGAGGACGCGCCTTATGCCCAAGAAGATCGCCGTCATCGACGGCAACTCGCTCATGCACCGTGCCTATCATGCCGTGCCTCAAACCATGAACGCCCCCGACGGTCGGCCGACGAACGCCGTGTTCGGCTTTCTTGCCATGCTGCTCAAGTTCATCGACATGGCGAACCCCGACGCGCTCATCTGCGCGTTCGATGCGGGACGGCCGGCATTTCGCATGGAGGCGCTTGAACAGTACAAGGCGCAGCGCCCTCCCATGGACGACGATCTCAAAGTGCAGTTTCCCATCATCGAGGAGCTGCTTGAAGCCATGAACGTGCCCGTGGTGCGCATCAAGGGCTGGGAGGGCGACGACGTGCTGGGCACCATCGCCGCGCGCGACGAGGCGCTGGGCTACGAGACGCTGCTCGTCACCGGCGATAAGGACGCCTACCAGCTGGCCAGCGACAAGACGCGCATCGTCACCACGAAGAAGGGCATCACCGACGTGGCCATCTACGGGCCGACCGAGGTGGAGGAGCGCTACGGCGTGCGCCCCGACCAGTTCATCGACTTCCTCGGCCTCAAGGGCGACTCGTCGGACAACATCCCGGGCGTGCCCGGCATCGGCGACAAGACGGCGGCCAAGCTGCTGCAGTCCTACGGCAACCTCGAGGGCATCTACGAGCACATCGACGAGCTCAAGGGCAAGCAGAAGGAGAAGATGGTCGACAACAAGGACATGGCGTTTTTGAGCCGCGAGGTGGCCACCATCGTGTGCGACCTCGACTTCCCCCTCGACCTCGAGGGATGCGCCTTCCCCGCGTTCGACCCCGATGCCGTCACCGAGGCGTTCAAGACGGTGCAGTTCAACGCGCACCTCAACCGCGTGCTCAAGCTGGTGGGCCGGGAGCTGGAGAAGAAGGCGGCCCCGCTCGTGGTGGAGCCCGTGGTGACCGGTGCGCAGGCCCGCGCGCTCGTGGACGCGGCCATCGCCCGCAACGAGACGGTGGGCGTGGCGTTCTTGGAGCCCGAGCAGGTGTCGCTGTTCAACGCGGGGCTGCACTGCGCGGTGAACACGAGCGAGGGCACGGCGCTGTTCGAGGACGACGAGGGCCTCGAGGCGTTCGCCCGCATCGTGGCGTCCGGTTCGTTCGCCGCGCTCGACGTGAAGCGCGAGGTGCATCGCGTGTATCCTTCCGACACGGCGAGCGCCGCCCTCGTGGACGACGCGCAGCTCATGGCCATGCAAGCGTTCGATTTGGGGCTGGCCGGCTACGTGCTGAACTCGTCGGTGTCCGAATACTCCTACGACGCGCTGCTCGACGCCTACTGCGGCGGCGTGCTGCCCGAGGCGAAGGACGAGGCCGCCACCACCGCGGTGCAGGCCGCGGCTGCGCGCATGCTCGTCGACCCGCTCACCGAGGCGCTCGGACGCGACGAGAGCAAGGGCGCCTACTTCGATATCGACCTGCCGCTCGTGGCGGTGCTCGCCATCGTCGAGCGCACGGGCGCGGCCGTGGACTGCGACCGCCTGGCCGAGCTGGGTGCCTCGACGCAGGCCGAGCTCGACGAGCTGCGCGCGCACATCATCGAGATCGCGGGGGAGGAGTTCAACCTCGACAGCCCCAAGCAGCTCGCGCACATTCTGTTCGAGGTGCTCGGCCTTCGGACGCTCAAGAAGAACCAGCGCGGCTACTCCACCGACGCCGCCGTGCTCAAGGAGCTGTCGAACGACCACGAGCTGCCGGCGCTCATCCTGCGCTACCGCGAGCTCGCCAAGATCAAGTCCACCTACATCGACGCGCTGCCGCGCATGCGGGCCGACGACGGCCGCGTGCACACGTGCTTCAACGAGACGGTGACCACGACGGGCCGCTTGTCCTCGTCCGACCCGAACCTGCAGAACATCCCCGTGCGCACCGAGTTCGGCCGCCAGATCCGCGAATGCTTCGTGCCGCTCGAGGAAGGCCACAAGTTCCTCTCGGCCGACTACTCGCAGATCGAGCTGCGCTTGCTCGCGCACCTGTCGGGCGACGAGCACCTCGTGGCCGCCTTCTGCTCGGGGGCCGACTTCCACGCCGCCACGGCCAGCCGCGTGTTCGGCCTGCCGGTGGAAGAGGTGAGCCCCGAGCTGCGCAGCCGCGCGAAGGCCGTCAACTTCGGCATCGTGTACGGGCAGCAGGCGTTCGGCCTGTCGCAGAGCCTCGGCATCCCGTTTTCCGAGGCGAAGGAGATGATCGAGCGCTACTTCGAGGCGTACCCCGGCGTGCGCACCTATCTCGATGCCACCATCGCCGAGGCCAAGGAGCGCGGGTACGCCGAGACGATGTTCGGCCGCAAGCGCCACATCCCCGAGCTCAAGGCGTCGAACGCCACGCAGCGCGGCTTCGGCGAGCGCACGGCCATGAACCATCCCATGCAGGGCAGCGCCGCCGACATCATCAAGCTGGCGATGACCGAGGTGCAGCGTCGCATCATGGCGGGCGGCTTCAAGGCGAAGCTCATGCTGCAGGTGCACGACGAACTGGACTTCAGCGTGCCCGAAGACGAGGTGGAGGAGCTGTCTGCCATCGTCAAGGACGTCATGGAGACCATCGTGGAGCTGCGCGTGCCCCTCGACGTGGACGTCTCGGCCGGCGAAACCTGGGCCGAGGCTCACTAGGCCGTTTTTGTCGGAGCTGTGATGTTCGAAAAAATCATGCCACGCCACCGCGTGTAGCTAGAAGTATCTGCTATCATATGAACGTTGCGCTCTGTGGAAGCGTAACAAGGAGAAGAGTGCGATGATACGCGGAGATTGTGCATAGATCACATTGACTTGCTACGGTCACGCTGCTAAGCTATCGCCTTGCGTTTATTCATATCAAGGAGACACTCATGTACGCAATTGTAAAAACGGGCGGCAAACAGTATAAAGTTGCGCCCGGAGACAAGCTGAACATCGAGAAACTCGACGCCGCCGTGGGCGACAAGGTCGAGCTCGAGGCCATCTGCATCGTGGACGGCGCCAAGGTGGAGGCCGACCCCGCGAAGGCCGCCGCTACCAAGGTCACCGCTATCATCCTCGAGCAGTTCAAGGGCGAGAAGCAGCTGGTGTTCAAGTTCAAGAAGCGCAAGAACTACAAGAAGCTGCAGGGCCATCGCCAGCAGCTCACGCGCGTCCAGATCGAGTCCGTCGGCTCGGCGAAGGCTGACAAGCCGGCTGCCAAGAAAGCCGCGAAGAAGCCGGTTGCCGAAAAGGTCGCCGATAAGCCTGCGTCCGAAGACGCCGAGTAAAGCATAAGGAGGGAACACCATGGCTCACAAGAAAGGTCTCGGTTCCAGCCGTAACGGCCGCGACTCCCGTGCACAGCGTCTCGGCGTGAAGATGTTCGGCGGTATGGCGGTCAAGACGGGCAACGTCATCGTTCGCCAGCGCGGCACGCACATCCATCCGGGCGAGAACGTCGGCCGCGGCAAGGACGACACGCTGTTCGCTCTGTGCGACGGCACGTTGGAGTTCACGAAGGGCGCTAAGCACAAGGTGCACGTTCGCCGTGAAGAGGCGTAAGGGCTACCTGCCCACGACTGCGTAACGTTATCTGTTTTCGCATGCCCCCTGATCGCCAGGGGGCATTTTTCATATACAATCCGGGTTGTCGTGTTTAAGCAATCCAAGTCCACGCCTGCGGGCGTGAGCGAATCGAAATAGAGGTACCCCCGTGTTCATCGACAAAGTACGCATCCACGTGAAGGGCGGCAACGGCGGCGCTGGCTGCATGTCGTTCCGCCGCGAAGCCCATGTTCCCAAGGGCGGTCCGGACGGCGGCGACGGCGGGCACGGCGGCAACGTCGTGGTCGAGGCGGACGCCAGCCTGTCGTCGCTCATCGAGTACCGCTTCAAGCATCATTTCGCGGCCGATCGAGGCACGCACGGCAAGGGCTCGCGCATGCACGGCGCCACCGGCGAGGACCTCGTGCTCAAGGTGCCGGTGGGCACCGTGGTGCACGAGTACTTCGAGGAATCGAAGGAGACGGGCGAGCTCATCGCCGACCTCACGCACGACGGCGAGCGCGTCACCGTGGCCGACGGCGGCATGGGCGGCCGCGGCAACATCCACTTCGTGACGCCGACGCGCCGCGCCCCTGCGTTCGCCGAACTGGGCGAACCGTCGCAGGAGCGGTGGATCGAGCTCGAGATGAAGCTCATGGCCGACGCGGCCCTCGTGGGCATGCCGTCGGCGGGCAAGTCGTCGCTCATCGCGAAGATGAGCGCGGCGCGTCCGAAGATCGCCGACTACCCGTTCACGACGCTCGTGCCGAACCTCGGCGTGGCGCGCTCGGGCGACTACAGCTTCGTCGTGGCCGACATCCCCGGCCTCATCGAGGGCGCGCACGAGGGTCGCGGCCTGGGCCACGAGTTCCTGCGCCACATCGAGCGCACGGCGCTCATCGTGCACGTGGTGGACTTGACGGGCGACTACGAGGGGCGCGACCCCCTCGAGGACTACGACATCATCAACCGCGAGCTGGCGCTGTACGCCGACGAGCTGGCCACGCGCCCGCGCATCGTCGTGGCGAACAAGATGGACGTGCCGGGCGCGGACGAGGTCGCTGACAAGCTGGCTGCGCGCGTGCGCGAGGATTCCATCGCGGCGGCGGGCGGCGACGAGTTCGCGCCGAGTCCCATCGACCCGAAGCTCTACCGCATCAGCGCGCTCACCGGCGACGGCGTCGACGGCCTGAAGGCCGCCATCGCCACGAAGGTGCACGAGCTGCGCGAGGCGGCCCGCACGCTGTCCGAGGCCGACGTGCAGTACGAGCACATCTGGGAGCACAAGCGCGACGAGCGCGATAAGAAGTTCAAGGTCCTGCCGCTCGGCGGCGGCGTGTTCCGCGTTGAAGGCCCGCAGGTGGAGCGCATGGTGGTCCAAACCGACTGGGAAAACGAAGAAGCCATCGCGTTTCTGCAGCACCGCCTCAAGCGCCTCGGCGTGGAGAAGGCGCTCGAGAAGGCCGGCGCCGTGGACGGCGATGAGATTCGCATCGTCGGACGCGCGTTCGAGTTCGAATCGGTGCGCACCGCCGACGATCTGTTCAAGGAGCTCGATCTGTAATGAAACCGGCTGGATGCGCGCACGTCGCCGCCGAGCACGGCAAGCGCCTCGTCATCAAGATTGGATCGTCGACGCTCACCACGTCGGAGAGCAAGATCGACTACGCCTACCTGGCGGCGGTCACCGATCAGATCGCGCGGGCGCGCGCCGCCGGGTGGTCTCCCGTCGTGGTCACGTCGGCCGCCATCGCGTGCGGCCTCGAGCAGCTGGGCATCGAGAAGCGGCCCCATGACATGCCGAGCTTGCAGGCGGCGGCGTCGGTGGGGCAGAGCGCGCTTTCCACGGCCTATGCCGAGGCGTTCGCGCGCCACGACATCGTGACGTCCACCGTGCTGCTCACGCGGCGCGATACGGCCGACCGCCGCGCCTACCTGCACGCGCGCGACACGTTCGACCGCCTGCTCGAGCTGGGCGTGGTGCCCATCGTCAACGAGAACGACACCATCTCCGTCGAGCAGATCCGCTTCGGCGACAACGACACGCTGGCCGCGCTCGTGGCGTGCCTCATCGAAGCCGACCTCATGGTCATCCTGTCGGATATCGACGGGCTGTACGACGCCAACCCGAACACGCATGCCGACGCACGGCTCATCAGCCGCGTGGAGGCCATCGGCCCCGACATCATGGCGGCGGCGGGCGAGGCGGGCTCCACCGTGGGATCGGGCGGCATGATCACGAAGATCAAGGCCGCGCGCGTGCTCATGGTGGCGGGCATCCCGCTCGTCGTGTGCGACGGGCACCGACCCGAGGCCATCGTGGACGCGGCGGCGGGCAAGGACGTGGGAACGCTGTTCGTGGCCGCGAAGAAGCCCCACGAGATCACGCCGAAGAAGCTGTGGATCGCCCTCGGCGACGCGGCGCGCGGCGCGCTCGTGGTGGACGACGGGGCGAAGGCGGCGCTCATCGGGCGCGGAAGCTCGCTTCTGTCGGTGGGCGTATGCGGGGTGGAAGGCCGCTTCGAGGCGGGCGATATCATCGACATCAAGGACGGCACGGGGCACCTGTTCGCGCGCGGCAAGGTTGCCGCCACCTGCGACGAGGTGCAGCTGGCCGTGGGCAAGAGCCGCGAGGCGCTGCGGGCGAACCGCCTGCTGGCGCATCTGGCCGACAAGCCGCTCGTTCATCGCGACGAGCTGGTGGTATTCGAGTGAGGAGGAGTCATGGCTGAGGAATCGGTGCAGGAACACGTGCGGCGCGTCGCCGAGGAGGCGCGCGCGGCGAGCGGCGCGCTGGCGCAGACGAGCGCGGCGCAGCGCAACGATGCGCTCGCGGCCATGGCGGCGGCGCTGCGCACGCACGCGCGCGCCATCGTGGAGGCGAACGGGCGCGACATGGAGGCCGCGCGCGCGGCGGGCACGAAAGAGAGCCTGCTCGACCGCCTCATGCTCGACGATGCGCGCGTCGAGGCCATGGCGGCGGCGCTCGAGGACCTCGTCGCTCTGCCCGACCCGCTGGGCGCGGTGCAGCAGGAGCGCACCCTGGAGAACGGCATCGAGCTCACGCGCGTCAGCGTGCCTTTGGGCGTGGTGGCCGTCGTGTACGAGGCGCGACCCAACGTGACGGCCGACGCGGCGGGCATCTGCCTCAAGTCGGGCAACGCGGCCGTGCTGCGCGGCGGAAGCCTGGCGGCGGCGTCGAACGAGGTCATCGCGCGCGTGCTGCACGACGCGGCGGTGGCGGCGGGCATGCCCCGCGGCTGCATCGGCGCCATCACGTCCACCGATCGCGCGGCGGCCGACGAGCTCATGCAGCTGCACGGCGTGGTGGACGTGCTCATTCCGCGGGGCGGGGCGGGTCTCATCCGCCACTGCGTGGAGACGTCGAAGGTGCCGGTCATCGAGACGGGCACGGGCAACTGCCACGTGTACGTGCACGAGAGCGCCGACTTCGAGCGCGCCCGTGCCATCATCGTGAACGCGAAGTGCCGCCGCTTGGGCGTGTGCAACGCGGCCGAGACGCTGCTCGTGGACGAGGCGGCGGCCGAAGGCTTCCTGCCGGCGGCGCTCGCCGATCTGGCGGAGCGCGGCGTGACGCTGCATGCCGACGAGCGCGCCTCAGCCGTCGCCGCGGCGCACGGCATCGCGGTCGTGCCGGCCGACGAGGCCGACTGGGCGACGGAGTACCTCGCGCCCGACCTGGCCGTGCATGTGGTGAGCGGCGTGGACGAGGCCATCGAGCACGTCAACCGCTTCGGCACGAAGCATTCCGAGGCCATCGTGGCCGAGGACGAGCGCGCCGTCGAGGCCTTCCTCGCGCGCGTCGATGCGGCGGCCGTGTACGCGAACGCCTCGACGGCCTTCACCGACGGGGCGCAGTTCGGTCTCGGCGCGGAAATCGGCATCTCCACGCAGAAGCTGCACGCGCGCGGCCCGTTCGCGCTCGACGCGCTCACGTCGTACAAGTACGTCCTGCGCGGCTCGGGGCAGGTGCGTCCGTAGTGGGGCTCGTGTGCGATCGCTTCGACGATCTGGGACGCGACGGCACGCCGGCGCGCCTCGGCATCATGGGCGGCACGTTCGACCCCATCCATATCGGGCACCTCGCCTGCGCCGAGCAGGCGCGACAGGCCTACGGGCTCGACGCGGTCGTGTTCATTCCCGCGGGCAATCCCGTGTTCAAGAAGGATCGCGCCGTCACGCCGGCGCCGATGCGCCTGGAGATGTGCCGCATCGCCACGCGCAGCAACCCGTCGTTCGACGTGAGCCCCCTCGAAATCGAGCGGGGCGGCGACACGTACACGGTGGACACGCTGCGTCAGCTGCGCGCCCATTACCCCGATAACGTGGAGCTGCGCTTCATCACGGGCGCCGACGCCGTGTACCATATCGTGCAGTGGCGCGAGAGCGCGGCCATCGCCGACCTCGCGCGCCTCATCGCGGTGACGCGGCCCGGCTACGTGCTGTCGGAGGAACGGCGCGCGTTCATTGCCGAGAACGGCAACTTCGACATCGACTACCTTGAGGTCACGGCGCTCGCCATCTCCTCGAGCGACCTGCGGCAGCGTCTGGCGGCGGGGAAGTCGATCCGTTATTTGACGATGCAGGGCGTGCTCGACTATATTCAGGAGCGAGGCCTGTACCATACGGGCGAACGCGACGATGAAGGAGGCGTGCGATGACTGACGACGTGCTATCGGATGCGTTCTTCGAGGCGCGCGAGCGCGATTTGGAGCAGCGGCTCAAGCACAAGCGCTTCGAGCACGCGGTGAGCGTGTCGAAGATGGCCGCATCGTTGGCGGAAACCTACGGTGCCGACGTGCGCAAGGCGCGGTTGGCGGGGTTGCTGCACGATTGGGACAAGGAATACACCGACGACGAGATTCGCGAGCGCGCCCGCGCCTTGCGCGTGGACGTCGATCCGCACGTGCTCGAAACCATGCCGCGCCTGCTGCACGGTCCCACCGCGGCGGTCGAGCTGCAGCGCGCCTACCCTGCGCTGCCGGACGACGTGATCCAGGCCATCGCGCGGCATACCGCGGCGGCGGTGGGCATGAGCGACCTCGACATGATCATCTACATCTCCGACGCCATCGAACCCGGACGCGATTTCGACGGGCTCGACGAGCTGCGTGCCCTCATCGGCACGGCTTCGCTCGACGAGCTGTTCGTCCGAACGTTTCAACATATCCTGCTGACGCTCGTGGAGCGCCGGCGACGCCTGCACCCGGCAACGGTCGAGGTGTGGAACCATTACGTGGCCCGTACGCGTCATGCGGCGGCCGAGAAAGGAACAGCGTGAGCACAACGACGACCGAACAGACTCCGAGGGAATGCGCCCTCATCGCGGCCCGCGCGGCTGACGAGAAGAAGGCCACCGACATCATGGTGCAGGAGGTGGGCGAGCTCATCGGCGTGACCGACTACTTCGTCATCGCCACCGCCTCCAACAACCGTCAGGTCGACGCCATCATCGACGAGATCGAGGATGCGGTGCGCACGCAGGCGCACCTCAAGCCCGTCCATCGCGAGGGCACGCAGGACGGCACGTGGTCGCTGCTCGATTACGGCAGCTTCGTCGTGCACGTCTTCCAGCCCGAGACGCGCGAGTACTACCGTCTCGAAGCGCTGTGGAACGACGCGCCCGTCATCGACCTCGCCGCCGAAGCCGGCCTGACCGATATCGAGTACTCCGACCGCATCGCCAAGCTGCTCGGCAAGGAGTAGCGTCCTGCGGGGACGAGAACCGAACGCGCGCCGCCACGTTTGTGGCGGCGTTTTTTGCTGGGGGGAGGATGAGCATGGAAGACGCCGCGTGCGATGACGCCGTCTATCGGCGGCTTGCTTGGCTGCTGGATAACCGGGAGGAATGGGAGTCGTCCGTCGATGAGGTGGGCAGCCTGCTGACGGGCTCGTCGGATAGGATCGCGGCGAAGGCCCTCTGGGTGTTCGGCGAGATGGGGCTGCGGTATCCGCAGCTTGTCGAGCCGTACCTCGATGCGGCGGCAGCCCACCTGCGTAGCGAGAATCCCCACCTGCGCGAGCGCGCCGCGTGCGCGCTCGGCAGGATCGGCCGGGCGGAACACGCGCTCGTGCTGCCCTACTTCGACGCGCTCATGGAGCTGTGCCGCGATCCTGCATCCGACGTGCGGATGCACGGCATCTGGGCATGCGAAAACATCGCGACCACGGCGCCGGAGCTGTTCGAGGGCCGCATGGACGCGTTCGCGCACCTGCTCGGCGACGATGCCGAACGCGTGCGCATGGAGGCGCCCGAGATATTCCGCGTGGTGGGCAAGCGCCGCCGCGACCTCGTCGAGCCCTATCTTCCCGCATTGCGAACCCTGGCCGAGACGGACGAGAACCGCGTCGTCCGCATCCACGCCGCCGGCGCCGTCAAGGCCGCCGGATAAGCAAGGCAAGCGCGCGCCGCTCCAGCGCGCCCGACGCGCGCTAGAGCGGCGCCGGAACGGCGTTTGGTGCGCGCTGGAATTTCGCTGGATGCGCGGGTGAATCGCGCTGGAAACCTGCTTGAATCGTGCGGCGATTCGCCGCGTCTCCCATCATCGAACCGCTCGATCCCAAGCGGTATGCTTCTCGTTGGCACGTCGTTCCCAGGACTCCTTGTCAATCCAAGTTGTATCCTGTAAGATACTGAGGAGCGGTGATGGAGCATGAGAAGCTTACCGTACGGAAATCGCGGGTATTTGATCGTTGGCTCGGCGGTTTGAATGACGGGGACGCCCGCGGTCGGATCACGGCGCGCATCGTACGCCTGGAAAACGGATCGTGGGGCGATGTGCGATCGATCGGTCGAGGTCTCTTCGAGCTGCGGATTGATTGCGGACCCGGGTATCGTCTGTACGGCATGAGAAGGAGTGCGGTGTTCGTCGTATTGCTCTGCGGGGGCGATAAGGGGTCCCAGCAGCGCGATATCGAGCGCGCCGTACGCATGGCGCGGCGTATAGCAGAGGGAGGGTTCTATGAAAAACCCGTTTAGGAGGCCTATCGAGACGTCCGAATTTCACGCTTCGGATTATCTCGATTCCGACGAGACGATCGCCGCGTTTCTTTCTGCGGCGCTTGAGGAGAACGACCCCGAGTTCTTCCAGAAAGCCCTTGGCGAGGTGGCCAAAGCGCGCGGCATGGCAAGCGTGGCCGAGCATGCGGGGGTCGGGCGCGAGAGTCTGTACAAGTCGCTCTCGGCCGATGGCAACCCTCGCTTCGGCACCGTCATCGACGTGCTCGATGCGCTTGGTTTCAAGCTTGTGGTGACTCCGGGGGCGTAGGAGGCTGGGGCTTCTCGGGGCGCAGGGCCTTGGGCAGCGGAATGGCGGCGCCGAGGGCGGCTGCGGCCAGCATGACCACGACGCCCTTCACGGGGAAGCACAGGAACAGGAGCAGCACGGTCATGAGCGGCTGGCGCATGACGCCGCCCACGAGCGCCGCCGTGCAGGCGCACAGGCAGAACACCGGGTCGGCTCCCGTCAGCATCGCCATGCCGTAGCCGATGGAGATGCCGGCGAAGATGACGGGGAAGAAATGCCCGCCGCGCCATCCGAAGCGGATGCACAGCGGCGTGATGAGCACCTTGCAGAAGCCGGTGCCCAACAGCACGAGCGCGCTCATGCCTCCCCACACCTCGCCGAGCTGCTCGGCCTGCGTCTCGCCGGCGAACATCGTGAACGGCAGCGCCATGCCCAACAGCGCCAGGATCAAACCGGCGATGAGGGCCTTCGTCACGGGGCGGTCGCCCATGCGGTCGGCCAGGCGCTTGAACGCGCCGTCGAACGCGCAGAACAGCCAGCCGCCCGCCGCGCCCACGAGCGCGAGCGGCGCGAGCCAGATGAGCTCGGTGACGCCCACGTGGATGTCGGTGAAGTGCGGCAGCGACAGGCCGCCGCCGAACAGCGAGCCCAGTCCGAGGAACGTGGCAAGCGCGCCGGCGATGGCGCAGAAGTACACGACGATCTTCGACGACTTCGGCAGCGTGATGGTGGTCTGCGAACCCGCCGCCTCGTCGCCATCGTCGTAGAAGGGCGCGGCGAAGCCGAACAGGGGAGCGGTGAAGATGGCCGACAGCGCCGCCATGGTGCCCACCGACGTGAGCTGCTGGAAGTCCGCGCCGAAGCGCTTCATGCGGTCGCCCACCCACGTGCTGATGCCCGCCACGGCGCCGGTGAGGCCGGCTTCGGGGCCGACGGAGCCGCCGAAGAACAGCGGCAGCAGCGCGGCAACGGACATGACGCCCAGCTTGTCGTAGTCGTAGCGCCCGTCGCGCTTCACCTTCGCCATCACCTCGTTGAGGTCCTCGGGGTACGAGCCGAACCGCTTGGCGAACAGGCCGATGACGAGGCCGCCCGCGAGGCAGGCGACGATCGGGAAGAAGGGGCCGAAGTGGGCCGGCAGCTTGTTCCAGATGAACGTGATGCCGAGGTTCATGACGAACAGCAGCAGCCACACGAACGCGCCGGCGATGGCGCCGGTGACGATCACCGACGCGACGAACAGCGTGCGGTTCGCGAGTTTCGCTCCCTCCATGCGTCCTCCTAGCGCGCGGGACGGTCGCCGGCGGCCGGCAGCCCGTACGCACCGCTCGCCTGCGTGACGGCGCGCTCGAGCGCGCCTTGCATGGCTTCGGTGGCCAGGATGGCGGTCAGATCGTAGTCGGCGGGCACCTCGCCCGACGCGAACGTGAACACGGTGTCGCCGTCGCCTGAGGTGTGCACCGGCTTGATGGCGCGCGCGTAGGCGTCGTGCACGGTCGAGGACACCTTCGTCGCCTGCGCTTTCGTGAGGCGCGCGTTCGTCAGCACCACGCCGATGGTGGTGTTGGCGCACGGTCCGGCGGCGGGGTCGACGGCGCCCTCACCCTCGTCGGTTGCGGCGCTCGCAGCATCTGCGGCCTGGTGCGCCAGGGCGGCGAAGGCGTCGAGCGGGTCCATGACGCGGCCCTCGTCGTCGCGACAGCCGGCGATCCAGGCGCCGCTCGCGTCGCGCACGTTGCCGAGCGCGTTCACCGCCACGAGCGCGCAGGCCACGAGCTCTCCCAAACGCAGCCCGTAGACGCCGAGCCCCGCCTTCATCGCGCGGTCGCCTCCCAGCAGCTTGCCCACCGACGCGCCGCAGCCGGCGCCCACGTTGCCCTCGGCAAGCGGTTCGGCCGCATCGCGCTCGAACGCCGCGGCGGCCGCGCGCCGCCCCATCGCGGCATCAGGATGCGCGTTCTGCCCGACGAGCAGGTCGAACAGGCAGGCGCCCACCACGATGGGCACGCGCGCGCTCTCCACGGGAAAGCCGATGCCGCGCGCAGCCAGCTCGTCCATGACGCCGGTCGAGGCTGCCAGACCGAACGCGCTGCCGCCGGACAGCACCACGGCGTGCACGGCTTCGATCATGTTCTCGGGCTTGAGCAGGTCGGTCTCGCGGGTGGCGGGACCGCCGCCGCGCACGTCAACGCCGCAGGTTGCTCCGGCGGGTGCGACGACGACGGTGCAGCCGGTGCCCGCGGAGGCGTCTTCGGCGTGCGCGCAGCGAAAAGCCGGCAGGTCGGCAAGCGAGGCGGGCTGAAGCATGGCATACTCCCTTTCATCAGGTACGTAACGTGCGATTCGCTTATTGTACACCGCCTCGCGGACCGCACGCGAACCGATGTCGGCTTGTGGATTGCCGGGTACGGTGGTACCGTGAAACACCTTCGCTGCGTGCTCCCCTTGTAGATGGGAGTGATACGCATGCCTGAATTCCTCAAGAAAGCGGCTTGCCGCGGCCGTCGTCCGATGCACCTGGCTGCCCGACGTCAGATTTCCCGCCCCGACCTCATTGCGAAGCTGCTGCGCGAGCGCCACGTCGCGCGCTTCATCACCGCTCCCGACGGCTTCGGCAAAACGGGCCTCGCCCTGGAATACGCCGACACGGTATTCTCGTTCGAGCACGTGTTCTGGCTCGACGGACGCAGTCCGTGCTTCCTGCGCGACCTCGACCGCGGCATCATCGCGCGCACGCTGCTGCGCGACGACACGCAGCCGTTCCTCGCGGTCATCGACGACGTGCCGCCGCTCGATCAGGAGCGGGTGGAACTGCTGTCGAACGAGATGGACCGCCTGCTCGACCGCGAGTGCGAGGTGCTCGTTACGTGCATGCCGTCGCGCGATGCGTTCGCGCGGCATCGCGACCGCGTCAGGCTCTCAGCGTCCGATCTGCTGCTCACCGACACCGAGCTCGACACGCTGCGCACGCCGAGCGAGCGCAGCGGCAACCCGGCCGTCGCGATCCCGCGCGCCTGTCGCGTCGCGGGCCTCGCGTGGTCGCAGCCGCAGGAGCGCGCCGCGTTCCTCGCGACGGCCCTGCGGGAGGAACTGCCCGCCGACCTGCTGCTTCCCCTGTTCGTCATGGCGGTGCTGCAAAAGGGCGCGCTCGAGGACGTGGGCGCGTTCGGCCCGTTCGGCGTCGAGCAGGAGGCGCTGCTGGCCGAGCAGTACCCCTACCTCGGCATCGACCGGCAGCGGGGCGCTTTCGCAACCGCGCCGTTCGAGGTGGCGGATATTGCCGAAGCCTTCGCGCGCAAGGTGAACGTGCTGGCCGACCGGTCGTCGTTCCCCGATGCGGGCACGCTCGTCATGCGTTTGGGAGAGGCGCTCGTCGCGCACGGCGGGCACGTCCGCGCCTGCGACCTCATGCGGCTGCTCGCGCCGCGGCCCGTGCGGGCGGAGTGGCTCGCCGCGCAGGGGCCCGCGCTGTTCGACGCCGGGTGCCTCGTGGCCGCCTGCGACGTGCACCGCTCGCTTTCGGGCGAGACGGCGGGGAAGAGCGCCCTGCTCAGCGCAAACGAGGCGCTGCGCCGCGCGGTGCTGGGGGATCGCGCGGCGGCGTGCTCGTCGGCGCGTAAGGCGGCGCGCGACAAGGCGGCGTCCGCGTCGGTGCGCATGATGGGCGCGCTCGTGCTCGCGCAGTGCGCGAGCGCGGAGGAGCGGCGGCGCGCCGACAAGCTCGCGGCGGCGCTCGTGGGCACGGCCGGGGCGGCGCGCGAGCGCGCGACGCAGGAGGGCGCGTGGGTTGCGTCGGGCTGCGTGCATGCGCGGCTTGCGGAAGCGAACTGCTTCGAGGCCGCGCGCGTGTGGCTCGAGTGGTACGACCGGGGTGCGCGCGGCTGCTTCCTCAAGCAGGCGGCCGCCGAGGTGCTGCGCAGCGCGGCGGCGCTCCCGCCCTCGGAGAAACCGTCGCCCGCGCTCGACCGGCTCGGCGGCCTCGTGCGCACGCGGGTGGCGCGGGCGAGCCGCGAGGCCATCGGCCTGCACGACGCGATGGTGGGCATCGCCTACGAGCGCGCCTGCGAAACGGGTTCGCTCTCGATTCCGGCGCTCGACGCGAAAACGGCCTTCGTCGTTCGCCGCGTGGAGATGAAGCTGTTCGCGCAGCGCACCGAGCACGAACGGCGCGAGCAGGAGCGTCTCGTGCGCGAACGCGATTTTCTGGCCACCCACCCCGACGCCTTCCGAGCTGAGAGAAGCGCGAAGGCGCTCGGGAAGCTGCCCACCGCGGCGCCCGTGCTTGAGGTCAACCTGTTCGGTGGCCTCGACGTGCGCCTCGGGCGCGACCGCATCGACCCGTCCACCTTCCGCCGCCAGAAAGTGAAGACGCTGCTCGCGCTGCTCGTGCTGCACAACGGGCGCGAGTTCTCGCGCGACAAGCTGGTCGCCCTGCTGTGGCCTGAAAGCGAGCTCGAGGCGGCGCGGAAGAACTTCTACGGCATCTGGGCCATGCTGCGCCGGGCGCTCGCGACGCCGGCGGGCGAGTGCCCCTACCTCATCCGGCAGCAACAGGGGCTGCGCCTCGACGCGAGCCTGCTCACGAGCGACGTGGCGCAGTTCGACGACGTGTGCCGCACGCTGCTGTTCGAGCGTCCGGGCTACGGCGGCTGGGCGAACCTGTACTCGCTCATCAACGACCGCTTCTCCGACGACCTGCTGCCGAGCGAGAACGACAACGACGCCATCGCCGCGCTGCGCGTGGACTACCGCAACCGCCTCGTCGACGCGCTCGTGGCCGCCTCGCTCAGGCTCATCGCGGCGGGCGAGGAGCAGGAGGGGCTGTGGTTCGCCCGCGCCGCCCTGCAGCGCGACCGCACGCGCGAGGACGCCTACACCACGCTCATGCACGCGCAGCTGGCCTCGGGCCAGCGCACCGCCGCCCTCGAAACCTACTTCGCCTGCCGCCGCTTCCTCGCCGACGAGCTGGGCATCGACCCCTCGCTCGAAACCATGCGCCTCTATCGCAGCATCATCGAAACCGAAACCGATTTCGAGTAGCAAGCGGGCAACGAAGCAGACGTCGTCATTGCGAAAGGAAGGTGGAATGAATATAATAACTATACCGTTACATCGAAACTGGAGGTCGTTCGGTATGGCGAAAAAGATTGTCGACGAGGGCGAAGAGGATATCATGGAGTACCTCGATCTCGAGAGCGCCGAGGTGGTCTATCCTGCCCGCGAAGTGCGGAAGATCAACGTGGATATGCCGCCGTGGATGGTCGATGCGCTCGATCGCGAGGCGAAGCGCGTCGGCGTCACCCGTCAGGCGGTGATCAAGATGTGGCTGGCCGAGCGGCTCGACGCGGAAGCGCACCGCACGGCCTGAACCCTGCGGGGCACGCTTTGGGCGCGCGGGGTGGACGGGTCGGACGGGCGCGATGCGTTCCCGACCCGCCGCTGTGCGCCTCATCGCCCTTGCGTGCCCTGTGAATTTCCTTTGAGGTCAGGCACGATATGCTAGAGTAGCACGTGCTGTATTCGAGTGAATGAGCGCGCATCGACGCGCTGGCAAGCCACGAAAAAGGATGGCGCATACATGGCAGGATTTCTATCCAAGCTTCTGACGCTTGGCGAGGGCAAGCAGCTCAAGAACTACGAAGCCACCGCAAGCAAGATCAACGGCCTTGAAACGGAGATGCAGGCACGCTCTGACGAAGAGCTCCGCGCGCTCACCGCCGCGTTCCGCGAGCGGGCGAGCAACGGCGAGGACCTCAAGAGCATCCTGCCCGAGGCGTTCGCCGCCGTGCGCGAGGCCTCGGTGCGCACGCTGGGGCTGCGCCACTTCGACGTGCAGCTCATCGGCGGCATGGCGCTCAACGACGGGCAGATCGCCGAGATGAAAACCGGCGAAGGCAAGACGCTCGTGTCCACGTTGGCCGGCTACCTGAACGCCGTGTCCGGCAACAACGTGCACGTGGTTACCGTCAACGACTACCTGGCGAAGCGCGACAGCGAGTGGATGGGCCAGGTGTACCGCTTCCTCGGCATGAACGTGGGCCTCATCCAGAACGGCATGCGCCCCGACAAGAAGATCCCCGCCTATCAGGCCGACGTCACGTACGGCACGAACGCGGAGTTCGGCTTCGACTACCTGCGCGACAACATGGTGACGCGCGCCGAATCGCGCGTGCAGCGCGGGCACCACTTCGCCATCGTCGACGAGGTGGACTCCATCCTCATCGACGAGGCCCGCACGCCGCTCATCATCTCGGGCGCGGGCACGCAGGCGGCCGAGACGTACAACAAGTTCGCCCGCGTCATGGTGGGCATCCAGCCCGAGGTGGACTTCGAGATGGACGAGGCGAAGAAGACCATCAACGCCACCGAGAGCGGCCTTGAGAAGATCGAGGCCATGCTGGGCATCGACGACATCTACGCCGATCCGTCCGGCCAGCTGCCGAACCACCTGCAGCAGGCGTTGAAGGCGCAGTTCCTGTTCCATCGCGACGTGGACTACGTTGTGGTGAACGGCGAGGTGAAGATCGTCGACGAGTTCACCGGCCGCATCATGGAGGGCCGCCGCTACTCCGAGGGCCTGCACCAGGCGCTCGAGGCGAAAGAACGCGTGCTCGTGCGCGAGGAGAACCAGACGCTCGCCACCATCACGCTGCAGAACTACTTCCGCCTGTACGAGAAGCTGTCGGGCATGACCGGTACGGCCATGACCGAGGACGCCGAATTCCGCGAGATCTACAAGCTGCCGGTCGTCGCCATCCCGCCGAACCGTCCCATCGCGCGTAAGGACGAGGACGACCTCATCTACCGCACGGTGGAGGCGAAGTTCAACGCCGTGGCCGACGACGTTGCCGAGCGCCATGCGGCGGGCCAGCCCTGCCTCATCGGCACGGTGTCCATCGAAAGCTCCGAGAAGCTCTCGCGCCTGCTCGACAAGCGCGGCATCAAGCACGAGACCCTCAACGCGAAGAACCACGAGCGCGAGGCCCACATCATCGCGCAGGCCGGCCGCGTGGGCGCCGTGACCATCGCCACGAACATGGCCGGCCGCGGTACCGACATCCTGCTCGGCGGCAATCCCGACGTGCTGGCCGACGACGTGCTGCGCGAGCGCGGCTTCGACCCGGACGTCCACGAGGGCGACGAGGTGGAGGAGGGCCACGCGCCCGCTCCCTCCGCCGCCGATCGCGCCTCCGCGCTCGCCGAGGCGAAGCGCGTCTGCGCCGACGAGCACGACCGCGTCATCGCGGCCGGCGGCCTCACGGTCATCGGCACCGAGCGCCACGAGTCGCGCCGTATCGATAACCAGCTGCGCGGCCGCGCCGGCCGTCAGGGCGACCCCGGCGTCACGCAGTTCTACCTGTCGCTCGAAGACGACCTCATGCGCCTGTTCGGCGGCAACCGCATGGACTCCATCGGCCGCATGATGGAGAAGACCGAGATGCCCGACGACATGCCCATCCAAGCCGGCATGGTGTCGAAGGCCATCGAGGGCGCGCAGCGCCAGGTGGAGAGCATGCACTTCGCCGCCCGTAAGAACGTCCTCGAATACGACGACGTCATGAACCTGCAGCGCGTCGCCATCTACAGCGAGCGCAACGCCATCCTCGACGGCAAGGACATGGACGAGCGCATCCCCGAGATCGTGCGCGACGCGGTGGACGCCGTCGTCCAGGAGAACTGCCCGGCGAAGGTGCCGAGCGACGACTGGGACGTGAAGGCCGTCGAGCTGTGGGCCGCGAACATGACGGGGCAAAACGACTTCTCCGTGGCCGACGTCGACCACGAGGACGACCCCGACACCCTGGCAGAAGCCTTGGAGGAATACCTGGAAAACGTGTTCGCCACCAAGGTCGATCAGCTGGGCGAGCCGGTGATGAAGATGCTGGAAGGCCAGGTCATGCTGCGCATGATCGACACGCGCTGGATGGCGCACCTCCAGGAGATGGACTACCTCAAGGCGGGCATCGGGTTGCGCGCGTTCGGTCAGCGCGACCCCCTCGTCGAGTACAAGAACGAAGCTTACAACGCCTTCCAAAGCCTCACGGCGGGCATGTACGAAGACTACCTGCGCACGCTGTTGCGCCTGCAGGTGGCCGTGAAGCAGGAGCAGCCCGCGCTCGAGGAGGAGAAGAGCGTGCTCGACGGCAAGGTGAGCTACTCCTCGCCCGAGCAGGCGCTCGAGCAGACCGGCGTCGGCGCGGCCCGCAAGCAGGCCGCCGCCGCGGGCGCCACGCCCGCCGGCACGCCGGCCGCCCCGCCGAAGCCGTCGGCGCCGAAGCCCCAGACGTACACGAAGGACAAGGACGATCCCTTCGCCAACGTCGGGCGCAACGACCCGTGCCCCTGCGGCTCGGGCCTCAAGTACAAGAAGTGTCACGGACGAGATCAATAAGGAATCATGGCTGATAGAGACGAAAAAGATCTGGAGCAGGTAGCCCAGCGCGTGCAGGCGGCGCACGGCTACCTGCATATCGACGAGCGCACCGCCGAACTGGCGAAGCTCGACGAGGAGATCGCGCGTCCCGGTTTCTGGGACGACGCGGCGCACGCGCAGAGCGTGTCGAAGCAGGCGAGCGTGCTGCGCGACACCATCGGCGAGTACAACGAGGCCGCGACGCTGCTCGACGACGCGCGCGCCGCCTTCGACCTCGCCGCCGAGGACGAGCTGTTCGCCGAGGAGGCGGCCGACGCCCTCGACAAGCTCGACGTGCTGTTGGACGCGCTCGAGATCAGCTCATGGTTCTCGGAGCGCTTCGACGGCGGCGACGCCATCCTCACGGTGAACCCGGGATCGGGCGGCCTCGAGGCGCAGGACTGGACGGACATGCTCTACCGCATGTACGTGCGCTACGCCGAGAAGAAGGACTGGAAGGTCACCGTGCTCGACGTGGTGCCGGGCGAGGGCATCGGCCTGGACAAGGCTACGATCCAGATCGAGGGCCGCAACGCGTTCGGCATGCTGAAGAGCGAGAACGGCGTGCACCGTCTCGTGCGCATCTCGCCGACCGACGACAAGAAGCGCCGCCACACCACGTTCGCCGGCGTGGAGGTGCTGCCCGTGCTGCCCGACGACATCGAGGTGGACCTCAACCCCGCCGACGTGCGCGTGGACGTGTACCGCTCGAGCGGTCCCGGCGGCCAGTGCGTCAACACCACCGACTCGGCCGTGCGCCTCACGCACATCCCGACGAACATCGTCGTGACGTGCCAAAACGAGAAATCCCAACTGCAGAACAAGGAAGCCGCGTTCCGGGTGCTCAAGGCGAAGCTCTACGAGCGCGAGGAGCAGAAGCGCGCCGAAGAACTCGCGCAGCTGCGCGGCGATCGCATGGATTCCACGTTCGGCAGCCAAATCCGCAACTACGTGCTGTACCCGTACCAGATGGTGAAGGACGTGCGCAGCGGCATCGAGACGGGCAACGTGGAAGCCGTGCTCGACGGGGATTTGGATGAATTCGTAATAGGCTATCACCGTTGGCGAGTTTCGCAATGACGGCCGCTTGTGGCGCCACCACAAGCGCCCTGTTGTTTACGTTGTAGTGTCTAGAAAGGACCTGGCATGACCGAACTTGAACGGCGGGCGAACGAGATGCGCTCCGACATCGTGTCCATGATCGCGGAAGCGGGCAGCGGGCATCCGGGCGGATCGCTGTCGAGCGCCGATATCCTCACGGCGCTCTACTTCGGCGGCGTGCTCGAGCACGATCCCGCTCGTCCCGGCTGGGACGAGCGCGACCGCTTCATCCTGGCGAAGGGCCACGCGGCTCCGGCGCTGTACGCCGTGCTCGCGCAGGCGGGCTACTTCCCGCGCGAAGAGCTGCTCACGCTGCGCAAGCTGGGCACGCGCCTGCAGGGCCATCCCGACTCGAACCTCGTCCCCGGCGTCGAGGTGTCCACGGGATCGCTCGGCCAGGGACTGTCCGTCGCGGCCGGCATCGCGGCCGGCCTCAAGCTCGACGGCAAGACGCAGTCGGTGTTCGCGCTGCTCGGCGACGGCGAGTGCCAGGAGGGCCAGGTCTGGGAGGCCGCCATGTTCGCGGCGCACCGCGGGCTCGACAACCTCGTGGCCATCGTCGATCGCAACTGCCTGCAGATCGACGGCAACACCGCCGACGTGTGCGATCCGGGCGATCTCGCGGCGAAGTTCAGCGCCTTCGGCTGGACGGCCGTCGAAGTGGACGGCCACGACATCCCCGCGCTCGTGGAGGCGCTCGCGGCCGCGAAGGCCGACCGCGCCGCCAAGCCGCACGCGCTCATCGCGCGCACGGTGAAGGGCAAGGGCGTGTCGTTCATGGAGAACCAGGCGGGGTGGCACGGCAAGGCGCCGAACGCCGAGCAGACGGAAGCTGCGCTGGCCGAGCTGGCCGCGCTGACGGGAGAGGAGTCCAGCCGTGGTTAAGCTGGCAAACGAAACTGAGTCCCAGGTCAAGCGCGCGACGCGTGCCGCGTACGGTGCGACGCTGGCCGAGCTTGCGCAGGAAGGCCTTCCCGTGGTGGCCGTGGACGCCGACCTGACGGGTTCCACCACCACGAAGAAGCTCGCCGACGCGGGCTTCGCCGACCGCCTGTTCAACTGCGGCATCGCCGAGCAGAACATGGTGGACGTGGCCGCCGGCCTCGCCGCAACCGACCATATCGCCTACACGGGCTCGTTCGCCGTCTTCGGCACCGGGCGCGCCTACGATCAGATTCGCAACACGGTGTGCTACAGCAACCTCAACGTGAAAATCGCCCCGACGCATGCCGGCATCTCCGTCGGCCCCGACGGCGGCAGCCATCAGATGCTCGAGGACGTCTCGCTCATGCGCGGGCTTCCGAACATGCGCGTGCTCGTGCCGGCCGACTACGCTGCCGCCCGTGCCGCCATCCGCCTTGCCGCCGCAACGCCGGGCCCTGTGTACGTGCGCATGGGCCGCGCGTCGGTGCCGGCCGTGTACGCCGACGGGGTGGAGCTTGAGCTGGGAGCCGCCTACGTGCTGCGCGAGGGCGCGGACGCCACCATCGTGGCCTGCGGCGTCGAGGTTGAGCAGGCGCTCAAGGCTGCCGAGGCGCTTGCCGCCGAGGGCATCGAGGTCGAGGTCATCGACGCGTTCAGCGTGAAGCCGCTCGACGAGGAAACCGTGCTCGCGTCCGTGCGCAAGACGGGTCGCGTCGTGGTGGCCGAGGAGCACAGCGTGTACGGCGGCCTCGGATCGGCCGTTGCCGAGACGCTTGCGCGCACGAATCCGGCGCCGGTCGAGTTCGTGGGCATGTGCGATCAGTTCGGCAAATCGGGCGAGTTCGAAGAGCTGCTCGACTACTTCAACCTGGGGTCGAGGGCGATTGTCGAAGCTGTGAAGAAGGTTATGGCCCGATAGTGCTTCTGTTAGAATCTACCCGTCTCAGTACATTACTATTTGAACGGAGCACTCTGTGACGAACGACATCAGCCAAGGGGTTCCTGCGCGTCAAGTGCGACGCAGCGGTGCCCACGCGGCGCCCGCTCGACAGACGACGTCGCAGCTTTCCGCGTCGCTGCCGGTGCTGGAAGTCGATGACATTCCCCAGCAAACGGGCACGCCCGTCATCACGTTCGACCATGTGACGAAGGTGTATCCGGCCCAGCCGAACAAGCCGGCGCTCAACGATATATCGCTGCAGATCTACGCAGGTGAATTCATCTTCCTCGTGGGCCATTCCGGTTCCGGCAAGTCCACGTTCATCCGCATGCTCATCCGCGAGGTGAAGCCCTCGCAGGGCCATATCTACGTGGCCGATGAAGACCTGACCACCATGCGCAACTGGCGCGTTCCCTACTTGCGCCGCAACATCGGCTGCGTGTTCCAGGACTTCAAGCTGCTGCCGAACAAGACGGTGTTCGAGAACGTCGCGTTCGCGCTCGAGGTTATCGGCAAGAGCCGCCACGTCATCAAGACCCAGGTGCCCGAGGTGCTTCGCCTCGTGGGCCTGCAGGACAAGCTCAACAAGCGTCCCGACCAGCTGTCGGGCGGCGAGCAGCAGCGCGTGTCCATCGCGCGCGCCATCGTGAACCGTCCGCCGCTGCTCGTATGCGACGAGCCCACCGGCAACCTCGACCCGCAGACATCGCGCGGCATCATGGACCTGCTCGAGCGCATCAACCGCACGGGCACCACGGTGCTCGTGGCCACGCACGACCGCGAGATGGTGGACAACATGCGCCGTCGCGTTATCGCACTCGACCGCGGACACCTCACCCGCGACCAGGACCGGGGGGTGTACGGTTTCGATGTCTAGTTTCTTCTACTTTATCAAGGAGTCCTTCAAGGGCTTCACGCGCAACCTGTCGACGGCGTTGGGCTCCATCGTCACGATTTTCCTATCGTTGCTGATCATCGGCGTGTTCCTCGTCGGCGGCTTCGTCATCGAGAAGCTTGTGTCCTCGGTGGAGAACGAAGTGTCCATCACGGCGTACGTGGCCGACGATGCTTCCGAGGCGGATATCCAAACCGTCGAGAACTACATCAAGGGCCTCGACGGCGTGGCCTCGGTGAGCTTCACCACGAAGGACCAGGCGCTCGAGAAGTTCCGCGAGACGTCGACGTCCGACATCCTCGACACGCTCGACGGTCAGAACCCGCTGCCGGCCTCCATCGACGTGGAGCTGTCCGACCCGCAGCTGGTGGAGCAGGTGGCCTCGACCATCTGGGACAACACGACCTACAAGCAGATCGCCGACGCGCCCGAGAGCATGACCGAGTCGATCAAGTACGGTCAGCAGACCGTGGATCGCCTGTTCACGCTCACGTCCTACGTGCGCTACATCGGCATCGCGCTCGTGGCGCTGCTCATCTTCATCGCCATGGTGTTCATCAACAACACCATCCGTCTCGCCATCCTGGCGCGCCGCAAGGAAATCGCCATCATGCGTCTCGTGGGCGCATCGAACGGCTTCATCCGCGGGCCCTTCCTCATGGAAGGCGCGCTGCACGCCATCATCGGCTCGCTCTTGGCGGTGGGCTGTCTGGAGCTGCTGCGCACGCTGGCGCTTCCGAAGCTGCAAAACGCGCTCATGTTCCTCAACTTCGACCTGAGCGTGAACGCCTTCCTGTTCATCTACGCGGTGCTCGTGGGCTCCGGCCTGCTCATCGGCTTGCTTGGATCGGCGTTCGCCATGCGCCGCTACCTCAAGGTGTAGAGCGCTGAACGGATATGGGCAAACATACTGACACTTCGCAACTAGCGGCGTCCGCGCGTCGAGCGCGGACCCGCAACGTGCGCCTCATCAAGGCGTTCGTCGTGATCATCGTCGTGGGCGTCGCCTTCGTCGCGGGTTTTGCCGCGCGAGGCGACGCTTCGCTGTTGGAATCGCTCGGTTTCACGTCGCTCGTGGTGGACGTGGACCGCAACCCGGGTTCCACCACGTCGGGGGACACCTACGACTCCATCGGCGCGCGCGTCGAAGAGGTTGAGGGCATCATCGAGAACGACAGCCTGGACAGCTACGATCTGGGCCTCGCCACGACGAACATCCTCAACGCGCTGTCCGACACCACTGAGGATTCCTACCTGCGCTACTACGATCCGGTGCGCTACGCGGCGCTGCTGCAGGACAACGCGGACAAGACGGCGGGCATTGGCGTGCTGTTCTCCGAGTACAAGGGCCGTGCGTACGCGGCCGACGTGTTCGAGGGTTCCGCCGCGCAGGCGGCCGATATCCGCAGCGGCGACTTCGTCGTGGCCATCGACGGCGATCGTGGCCATGAATGGACCACGAACGAGGTGACGTCCGCGCTCAAGCGCGACGAGGGCGAGAGCGTCGTCATCACGTGGCGCCGCGCCGAGACGCTCGACGACGAGGGCGGCGAGGAGTTCACCACGACGCTCACCTGCTCGAACTACTCGGTGAAGAACGTCGAAACCGAGCTCGACGACTCGGTGGGCTACATCAAGCTCAAGCAGATCACCCAGAACGCGGCGAGCCTCGTGAAGAGCGCCGTGTCCGATCTGGAATCGCAGGGCGCGCAGTCGTTCGTGCTCGACATTCGCGACAATCCCGGCGGCTTCCTCACGCAGTCGGTGGATATCGCCAGCCTGTTCGTGAAAAGCGGCACGGTGGTGAAGATCCGGACGAAGTCCGAGGAGACGTCGAAGACGGCCACGGGCGACGGCACCACGAACGAGAAGCCGCTCGTCGTGCTCGTGAACGGCAAGACGGCCGCATCGGCCGAGGTGCTGGCGGCGGCGCTGCAGGATAACCAACGCGCCACGCTCGTGGGAACGACGACGCTCGGCAAGGGTTCGGTGCAGGTGACGCGCGACCTGAGCTTCGGCGGCGCGCTGCGCTACACGGCCGCGTACTACAAGAGCCCGCTCGGGCACGACATCGAGGGCGTGGGCGTTGCGCCCGACGTGACGGTGGGCCTGGCCGACGGGGAAGACAACCAGAAAGCGCTCGCCATCGAGACCGCGCAGTCCCTCGTGAAGAGCTAGGCCATGGCGCGTTCCCGGATGCATACGCGCCGGCATGCCCGCAGCAATCCGCGCGGCGTGCTCGACGTGCGCGGAGGCGGCTTCGGCTTCGTGCAGACGGCCGAGGGCGAGTTCTTCGTGCCGGAGTCGAAGATGGGCGGGGCCTTCGACGGCGACCTCGTGGAGCTGGCGCCCCTGCCCGTGCAGGGCGGGCGTAAGAAACAGCCCCATCAGGGCGGCGACCTGCGCGCGGGCGAGAAGCCCGCCGCGCGTGTGCTGCGCGTCGTCGACCGCGCGCACGACACGCTCGTGGGGCGCTACGAGGTGGCCGAGCCCTTCGGCGTGGTCGTGCCCGAGGACACGCGCATCCCCTACGACATCTTCACCATGCGCGCCGACCGCCCCGACATCGAGGACGGCTCGCTCGTGCGCGTGCGTATCACCACCTTCCCGGCGCGCAACACCGCGGCGACGGGGGTTGTCGAAGAGGTGTACGGTCGCGCCGATGACGAGCGCGTGGCGGTGGACCTCGTGATCGCGCGCCACAAGCTGGAAACCTCGTTCTCCGAAGGGGCGCTCGCCGAGGCGCGCGCCGCCGTGCTCGACGAGGACGGTGCGCTCTCAAGCGGCTACCGCGACCTGCGCGGTCGCTTCACGTTCACCATCGACCCGGCCGACGCGCGCGACTTCGACGACGCCGTGAGCCTCGAGCCCGTCGACCCGCGCGTCGAGCCGGCAGCGGGGGAGCGCGGGGGCACCGGCGTGCGCGTGGTGGACAAGCGCGGGTTCGGGGCGGCGACGTGGCGCTTGGGCGTGCACATCGCCGACGTGTCGCATTACGTGGGGTGGAACTCCTCGCTCGACCTCGATGCGCGCCGCCGCGCGACGAGCGTGTACCTGGTGGACCGCGTCATCCCCATGCTGCCCGACGAGCTGTCGGGGAACCTGTGCTCGCTCAGGCCCGACGAGGTGCGCCGCACGATGACGGCCGACCTCTACCTCGACGATCAGGCGCGGCTCGTGGCCTACGACCTGTATCCGGCACTCATTCGCTCCGACGCGCGGCTGGCCTACGAGGAGGCGCAGGCGCTGCTCGACGAGCCGACGGGCGACGACCTGTCGTATCGGCTCGGCGTGCTGTCGCGGCTGGCGAAGCAGCGCTTCGCGGCGCGCGAGCGGGCCGGCGGCCTCGACTTCGATTCGGTGGAGGCGCGCGTGCGCCTCGACGGCGAGGGGCGGCCGACGGGCATCGACCTGCGCACGAAGACCGACGCCACCTCGCTCATCGAGGAGGCCATGATCCTCGCGAACGAGACGGTGGCCGTGCACCTGCGCGATGCGAAGTTTCCCAGCCTATACCGCATCCACGAGCAGCCCTCGTCCGACAACCTCGCCGCGCTTGTGCCGGTGTTCCAGGAGTTCGCGTGGTTCCGCGACGTCGACCAGGTTGCGTTCGTGGCGGGCGATGCGCACGTCATCCAACGCGTGCTCGAGGCGAGCGCGGGGCGGCCCGAGGGCGAGCTCGTCTCGTCGCTCGTGCTGCGTTCGATGAAGCGGGCGGTGTACCGTCCCGTCTGTGCGCCCCACTACGGGCTGGCGAGTGAGGCGTACACGCATTTCACGTCGCCCATCAGGCGCTATCCCGACCTCGTGGTGCATCGCATGCTGAAGGCGCTCTGCGGCGGCCGCCCCGAGAAGTTCGACCAGGAAACGTCTGCGCTCCCGTGGGTCGCCGAGCACTCCTCCGACATGGAGCGCGTCGCCGAGAAGGCCGCGCGCGAGTCGCAGGAGCTCAAGATCATCGAGTACCTCGAGCAGTTCGTCGGGCAGGCGTTCTCGGCGACGGTGTCCGGCGTGGCGTCGTACGGCGTGTATGTGCGCCTCGACAACACGGCCGAAGGGCTCATCCCGCTCAAGAACCTCGGGGCTGAGTACTTCGCGCTCGACCCGGTGCAGCATCGGCTGACCGGCCAGGATACGGGCGTGTCGTACCGTCTGGGCCAACGGCTCCCCGTCGTGCTGACGGCGGCCGACCCCCGCGCGCGGCGCTTGGACTTCCGTCCCGCCCGCGGCGAGAAGTAGCCGACGGCCATGGGGCGCGTGCGCGAAGTGCTGAGGGCCATGGGCTCTCAGATGCGCAAGAGCAAGGGATCGTTCGCCGTGTACGTGGTGCTGCGGCTCATCGTCATGGCATGCGCCGTGACCGCGCTCGTGTTCGGCAACTACGAGTCGTTCTTCCTGTGCCTGCTCACGCTCGTGCTATTCCTTGTGCCGCCGTTCATCGAGGTGAACTTCAGCATCACCATCCCCGAGACGCTCGAGGTGGTCATCGCGCTGTTCATCTTCGCCGCCGAGATTCTGGGCGAGCTGTTCCACTTCTACACCATCTTCCCGTTTTGGGACACGCTGCTCCACACGTTCAACGGCTTTCTGGCGGCCGCCATCGGGCTTGCGCTCGTGTCCATCCTCAACCGTTCGGAGCGCATCGCGTTCTCGCTGTCGCCGTTCTTCTGCGTGGTGGTGGCGTTCTGCTTCTCCATGACCATCGGCGTGCTGTGGGAGTTCTTCGAGTTCGGCATGGACGCGGCGTTCGGGCTCGACATGCAGAAGGACACGGTGGTGACCAGCATCTCGAGCACGCTGCTCGACCCGACGGGCTCGCAGCGCCCCGAACGCATCGACGGCATCCAAACCGTCGAGGTGAACGGCCAGGAGCTGGGGCTGGGAGGCTACCTCGACATCGGGCTGCTCGACACGATGAGCGACCTGTTCGTGAACTTCATCGGGGCGCTCGCGTTCTCGGTTATCGGATACCGCTACCTCAAGAGCAAGGGGGAGGGGCGGTTCGTGCGCCGCTTCGTGCCCACTCCGGCGCCGGCCGATGGCGCGGACGAGGCAGATACTTTGACTATCTAACTAAGTGCGGTATGATGCGGGCAACCGAGAAACGACGAGGAGGTAGGAACATGGCCGGTTCGAACGCGGGGCTCGACGCATCGCGCAAGCGGCGCGAGGAGATCGACGATCTGCTGTCGGGCACGTTCAACTCCATCCTGCGCATCGAGGAGCAATCGCTCGACAACCGCCTGACGCACGGCCTCACCATCACCGAGGTGCACACCATCGTGGCCATCGGCCTGCACGAGCGCAACCCCATGAACGTGGTGGCCGCCCGTCTGGGCGTGACGCTGGCAACGCTCACCACCGCGGTGAACAAGCTGGCCAAGAAGGGGTTCGTGGACCGCACGCGCGCCGAGGACGACCGGCGCAAGGTGCTCGTCTCGCTCACGAAGAAGGGCAGGCAGGTGCTGCGCGCGCACAACCTGTTCCATCATCAGATGATCGACGACGCGCTTGCCGACCTCACCGAAGAGGAGGAGCGCGTGTTCGCCGGCGCGCTTGCGAAGGTGAAGGGGTTCTTCGACGCGCAAGCGTGAGCGAGCCGGAATGTTTCACGTGAAACACTCGTTCGTGTTTCACGCGCAGAAATCATGGAGGGCGCGCGGCGGCTCTTGCAATCGACAGCCCATCCTCATACCATTACCCGAGTAGAAATACTTTGATTATCAAACTAAATTGCACGACCGAAAGGAACCCGTCATGGCTACCATCGACACCGTCAAAGAAGTGCTCGTCGAGAACCTCGACCTCGACGCCGAGGCCATCACCGAGGAGGCCACGCTTGAGTCGCTCGGCATCGACTCCCTCGACATGGTCGAGCTGATCTGCGACCTCGAGGAGAAGTGCGACATCGAGTTCGGCGAGCCCGAGGGCATCGACACGGTGGGCCAGCTCGTGGCGCACATCGACTCGCTGTAACACGAGGTGAGCGGGCCCCGCAAGGGGCCCTTGGTTTCTACGAGGAAGAGAGAGCATGGGCATGAACACGCGGGTTACGGAACTGTTGGGCATCGAGGTGCCGGTCATCCAGGGCGCGATGGCGCGCATTGCCAACGCGAGCCTGGCCGGGGCGGTGAGCGAGGCCGGCGGCCTCGGCATCATCGCGTGCGGCGGAGCGCCGCTTTCGTGGGTGGAGGAGCAGGTGAGCATCGCCCGCTCGATGACCGACAAGCCCATCGGCGCGAACGTCATGCTCATGGACCCGAACGCCGGCGAGACCGCCGAGCTGCTGGCGAAGCTGCGCGTCGACGTCATCACGACCGGCGCGGGCAGCCCGGCGAACTACATGGAGCTGTGGAAGAACGCCGGCATCAAGGTGGTGCCCGTGGTGGCCTCGAGCGCGCTCGCGGCGCGCATGGAGCGCCTCGGCGCCGATGCCGTGGTGGCCGAAGGCACCGAGGCCGGCGGCCACATCGGCGAGCTGACCACGATGGCGCTCGTGCCCGCGGTGTGCGACGCCGTGTCCATTCCCGTCATCGCGGCCGGCGGCATCGCCGACGGGCGCGGCATGGCCGCCGCTTTCGCGCTGGGCGCCGAGGGCGTGCAGGTGGGCACCCGCTTCCTTACGGTGGAGGAGTGCACCATCGCCGACGCGTACAAGGAGAAGGTCATCGCCGCGAAGGACGCCGACACCATCGTCACGGGCCGCGGCAGCGGGCATCCCGTGCGCTGCCTCAAGAACAAGTTCGCCCGCAAGGTGCGCTCGCTCGAGGGCGACGTGGCGCAGAACGGCGACGAGCTGGAGGCGATGTACGTGGGGTCCTTGCGCCGCGCCGTCGAAGGCGACGTGGACAACGGCACCATGATGGCCGGGCAGGTGGCGGCGCTCGTGCGCGACCGCGCGACCGCAGCCGAGGCGATCGCCCAGATGATGGCCGAAGCCGAGGCGCTCGGCGCCCGCGATATGGCCGCCATGGCCGCCGCGAACGCCCGTCGCGATCGCGCGGCAGGCTAGGGGAGGCGCGCATGAGCTGCTCCATCCCCGCGATTGCGGCGGGTTCCCCCGTATTCTTGTGCTCGGGCCAGGGCGCGCAGAAGCCCGGCATGGGCGCCGACCTGCTCGACCTGCCCGAGGTTGCCGCCGTGTTCGCCTGCGCGTCCGACGTGCTGGGCTTCGACGTGGCCGACCTCGTGCTCAACGCCGAGCCCGAAAAGCTCAACGACACGCGGTTCGCGCAGCCCGCGCTGTGCGCGCTGTCGGTGGCCATCGCCCGCGCGCTCATGGCGCGCGGCGTGGAGCCGGCCTGCGTGCTGGGTTTCTCGCTCGGGCAGGTGAGCGCGCTGGCCGTGTCGGGCATGCTCTCCGACGAGGCGACGTTCGCCTTCGTGAAGCAGCGCTCGCGCCTCATGGCCGAGGCCGCCGCTGCGCATCCTGGCGCCATGAGCGCGCTGCTGAAGGCCGACGAGGCAAGCGTCGAGGCGCTGTGCGCGGATAACGCGCAGGGCGAGGTGCTCGTGCCCGCGAACTTCAACTGCCCGGGGCAGATCGTCATCGCCGGTACGCCCGCGGCCGTCGAGCGCGCTGAGGCGGCGTGGGCCGCTGCCGGCAAGCGCTCGTCGCGCCTGGCCACGTCGGGCGCGTTCCACAGCCCGCTCATGGCCTGCGTGGCCGACGAGCTGGCGACGTACCTCGCGGGCGTCTCGTTCGCCGAGCCGCGCATCCCGCTCATCTGCAACGTGACCGCCGCGCCGCTTGCCGCCGATGAGGCGCGCGAGCACCTCGTGCGCCATCTGACGAGTCCCGTGCGCTTCGACGCGAGCGTGGCCGCCTTGACCACGGCCGGCGCCGACACGTTCGTCGAGGTGGGTTTCGGCGGTGTGCTGGCGAACCTCGTGAAGCGCATCGACAAGACCGCTGCGCGCGCATGCGTGCAGGATCGCGCGAGCTTCGACGCGTGCCTGGCCGCCTGTGGCGAAGGCGCCGCCGCGACTGTTTCCGATTCCGAATAGGAGCTTCCCGTCCATGACTGAGAACACCGAAACCCCGCGCCGAAGCGCGGTCGTCACTGGCTCGAGCCGCGGCATCGGCCGCGCCGTGGCCGAGGAGCTCGCCCGTGCGGGCTTCGACGTGTGCGTGAACTGCTCGAGCGAGCGCGGTCTCGACGAGGCGCGCGCCTTCGCCGCCGCCCTTGAGGCCGATCACGGCGTGCGCACCCTGGCGGTGGCCGCGAACGTGGCCGACGCCGCCGAGGCTGAGGGGCTCGTGGCCGCTGCGCACGAATCCTTCGGCCGCGTGGACGTGCTGGTGAACAACGCCGGCATCACGCGCGACGGCCTGTTGGCCCGCATGAAGGAAGAGGACTTCGACGCCGTCATCGACGTGAACCTCAAGGGCACGTTCAACTGCTGCAAGGCGGCGGCGCAGCGCATGATGAAGCAGCGCTACGGGCGCATCGTGAACCTGTCGAGCGTCGTGGGCGTGGCCGGCAACGCGGGGCAGGCGAACTACGCCGCTTCGAAGGCCGGCGTCATCGGGCTCACGAAGTCCATCGCCCGCGAGCTGGCCGCCCGCAACATCACGGCCAACGCGGTGGCGCCGGGCTTCATCGCCACCGACATGACCGACGCGCTGTCGGAGAAGCAGCGCGAGGCCATCGTGGGCCGCATCGCCTCGAAGCGCCTCGGCGCGCCCGAGGACGTGGCTGCGCTCGTCCGGTTCCTGGCGAGCGAAGAGGCCGGCTACATCACCGGACAGGTTGTCTGCATCGACGGAGGTATGTCGCTATGAGCGAGAACAGCATGAGCACGGCGGCCACGCGCCGTCCCGACGGCACGCATCGCGTGGTCATCACCGGCATGGGCGCCGTGTCGCCCGCCGGCGTGGGCGTTGAGGCGCTGTGGAGGGCGGTCATGGGCAAGGAGTGCTGCATCGGCCCGGTGACGCGCTTCGACACGGCCGACTACGACGTGCACATCGCCGCCGAGGTGCGCGATTTCGACGCCACCGAGCACGGCATCACGAAGAAGGAGGCGCGGCGCTTCGAACGCTTCGTGCAGTACGCCATCGTCGCGTCCGACGAGGCGCTCGCCCAATCCGGGCTCGACCTCGAAACCGAGGACACCACGCGCATCGCGTGCGTGTTCGGCACGGGCATCGGCGGCATCGACGAGCTGCAGAGCGGCTTTTTCACGCTGGCCGAGAAGGGGCCGAAGCGCGTGAGCCCGCTGTTCATCCCCACGATGATCGGCAACATCGCCGCCGGCAACCTCTCCATCCGCTACGGCTTGCGCGGCGAGTGCCTCAACGTGGTCACCGCCTGCGCCACCGGCGCGCACTCCATCGGCGCGGCCGTGCGCGATATCCGCCACGGCTACATCGACGCGGCTCTGGCCGGCGGCTCGGAGGAATCCGTGTCGCCCATCTGCCTGGCGGGCTTCGCGAACCTCGGTGCGCTGTCGAAGGCGGAGGATGCCGCGCAGGCGTCGCTGCCGTTCGACGTGCGCCGCGCCGGCTTCGTGGCGGGCGAGGGCGCGGGCGCGGTGGTCGTCGAGTCGCTCGAGCACGCGCTCGGGCGCGGCGCGACCGTGCTCGCCGAGATCACGGGCTTCGGCTCGACGGGCGACGCCTACCACATGACGGCTCCCGAGCCGTCGGGCGAGGGCGTGACGCGCGCCATGCGCCAGGCGCTCGAGGAGGGCGGCTTTAGCCCTGAGGACCTGGGACATGTGAACGCGCACGGCACGGGTACGCCGGCCAACGACGCCACCGAGTCGAAGGCGCTGCTGGCGCTCTGCGGCGAGGACGCGGGCGTCCGAGTGCCGGTGACGTCGGTGAAGGGCACGACGGGCCACACGCTCGGCGCCGCCGGCGCCATCGAGGCCATCGTCACGGCGCTTTCGGTGATGCACGACTGCGTGCCGCCCACCTGCGGCTTCGCCGAGGCCGACCCGGAGTGCCCGGTGAACGTGGTCACGGAGGCGAAGACGGGCTACCCGCAGAAGGTGGCGCTGTCGAACTCGCTGGGATTCGGCGGCCACAACGCGAGCCTCGCCATTTCGCCGTATCGCGCGTAGGTTGAAAGGAACCATCATGGACATCACGTTTCCCTGCGGCAAGGACGTCGTCGAGGCGGTGCTGCCGCATCGCGACCCGTTCTGCTGGGTGAGCCGCGTCGTGGCGTGCGAGCCGGGCGTCGACGTGACCGCCGAGCTCGACGTCGATCCCGACCTGCCGCTGTTCAAGGGGCACTTCCCCGGGCATCCGGTGCTGCCGGGCGTCATCATCATGGAGGCACTCGCGCAGGCGGCCTCGTTCTGCATCCTCGTCGAGCGCGGCGCCGAGGGCTCCATCGGCTTCCTCACGGGCATCGACGGCGCGAAGTTCCGTCGTCAGGTGGAGCCGGGCGAGACGCTCGTGCTCAAGGCGCGCATCGTGAAGTCCTCGTCGCGCTTGTGCGTGGCCGAGGTGGAGGCGAGCGTCGACGGCGCGGTGTGCGCGTCGGCGACGCAGAAGTACGTGCTGGCGAAAGCGGAAGCGTAAAGAGGCGAGAGGTCGTTCGATGAAGCAGCGCAACCAGAACTACATCACCATCGGATCCGACGGATGCGTGCTGCCGCAGGGCGGCACGCGCGCGGTCGCCGCGCCGGCCAGCGAGTCGGCCGACGTGGCCTACCGCCTCACGCGCATGGCCGAGGAGGCGGCTGCGTCCCTGCCCGTCGCCCCGAACGCCCTCGACGCGGCCGACATGTCCGAGTACACCGCCGTGTCTCCGGCGCTGGCCACCTCCGCGCCGCGCGTCACGGGCGCGGGCGGCGCCCCCGTATGCGCCGCGAAGCCCGTCGCGCTCGTCATGGCGCGCCCGAAGACGGCGAAGCGCCTGCTGCAGCCCGTGTCCGACGCCGGGTTCTCCACCTGCGCCGTGTACACGGCGGACCACCGCAACGACGGCCACCTCAAGCTGGCCCAGAGCACGGTGAGCCTCGGCGAGAAGTACTCCGACGCGCTGTTCTGCAACAGCCACGCCGTGCTGAGCGCCATCGACGCGTGCGGCGCCTCGGTGGTGCTGCTGTGCGACGAGGCGCTGCCGCTCGCGGAGGTGGACAGCTTCCTCGCGCGCACGGCCGCCCACGGTGTGCGCGTGTTCCGCCCGCTCAGCGTCGACGCGCCGCTCTTGGGCTGGGTGCTGTGCACCACCGACAAGCCGGCGTTCGAGAGCGACGCGTGGCGCGCGTGCCCGCAGTGCGGCCTCAAGTTCGACGAGGCCAGCCTGGCGGCGGGGCACTACGTGTGCCCGACGTGCGGCGGCTACCTGCGCATGTCCTCGAGCGAGCGCATCGACGACACGCTCGACGCCGACAGCTTCGTGGAATGGAACCGCGTCGTGCCCGAGACCGACCCGCTCGACTTCCCCGGCTACCTGGGCAAGCTCGAAACGCAGCGTGCGAAGACGGGCCTCGAAGAGGGCGTGCGCACGGGCGAGGGCCGCATCGCGGGCCTGCGCGTGGCCGTCGGCATCATGGAGTCGCAGTTCTTCATGGGCTCGATGGGCTCGGTGGTGGGCGAGAAGGTGGCGCGGCTCGTGGAGCGCGCCACCGACGAGCGCCTGCCCGTGGTGATATTCACCGCGTCGGGCGGCGCGCGCATGCAGGAGGGCCTCGTGTCGCTCATGCAGATGGCGAAGGTGTCGTGCGCCCTCGAGCGTCACGCGAAGGCGAAGCTGCCCTACATCTCGGTGCTCACCGACCCCACGACGGGCGGCGTCACCGCGTCGTTCGCCATGCAGGGCGACGTCATCCTGGCCGAGCCGCGCGCGCTCATCGGCTTCGCGGGGCAGCGCGTCATCAAGGACACCATCAAACAGGAGCTGCCCGAGGGTTTCCAAACCGCCGAGTTCGCGCTCGAGCACGGCCTGATCGACGCCATCGTGGAGCGCGACGAGCTGCGCAGCACGCTTGCGCATCTGCTGGCGCTGCACCTGGCCACCGCGGTGGCAGCGCGCGACGACCACGAGCCGGGCGACCGCGACATCCTTGTGAGCTACGACGCCGTGTGCGAGAACCTGGCCAGCGGCACCGACACGTACAACACGGTGACGTACGGCGACCTCACGGTGGGCGGCCTGCCCTTCGGGGACGTGGCCTGGGGCGGCGCCAAGCTGCGCGGCCGCATCGCCACCCTGGCCGAGCGCTTCGACCGACGCGGCGCCTCCATGCGCAAGCGCTTGGAGAAGGTGCTCAGCACGGGCGGGTACGATGCCGAAGCGGGCGTGTCGCTGGAAGACGCGTCCGCAGCCGCCCGCGAGGCCGGCGCGCCGACGTCGAACCGCGCGTGGGAGAGCGTGCAGCTGGCGCGCAACGTGCACCGTCCGACGGCGCTCGCCTACATCGACGCGTTCGTGGACGGCTTCATCGAGCTGCACGGCGACCGCATGTTCGGCGACGACGGGGCCATCGTGTGCGGCCTTGGATGGATCGGCGGCCGCGCGGTGACGGTGATCGCCCAGGAGAAGGGCTCCGACCTGCGCGAACGTATCGCGCGCAACTTCGGCTGCCCGCAGCCGGAGGGCTACCGCAAGTCGCTGCGTCTCATGCGCCAGGCCGAGAAGTTCGGCCGTCCGGTGGTGTGCCTCGTGGACACGCAGGGCGCGTTCTGCGGCATGGAAGCAGAGGAGCGCGGACAGGGCAACGCCATCGCCGACAACCTGCTGGCGCTCGCGGGCCTGCGCGTGCCCGTGGTGAGCGTGCTTCTGGGCGAGGGCGGCAGCGGCGGCGCGCTCGCACTCGCGCTGGCCGACCGCGTGGCCATGCAGGAGCATGCGGTGTACTCGGTGCTCTCGCCGGAGGGTTTCGCCTCGATCCTCTGGAAGGATCGCACGCGGGCTCCCGAGGCAGCCGCCGTCATGAAGATGAGCGCCGCCGAGGCCTGCGAGATGGGCATCGTCGACGCCGTGCTGTCCGAGGGCGCGCGTCCCGCGCACGAGAACCCCGCGGTGGCCGCCGAGGGCGTGCGCGCCTACGTGTGCGCCGCGCTCGACGAGCTTTGCGGCACTCCCGCCGACGACCTCGTCCACGCCCGCCACGAGCGGTTCGGGAAGTACTAAACGAGCGGCCCCTGCTTCGGCGGGGGCCGCTTCGTTCTGGCTCGCTTTTCGGCCCTATCCTTCGAGCAGGTCGAGCAGCTCTTCTTGGCTGAGCGATGCCAGCGACACGCCGCCGCCTCCGATCACCTGGTCGGCAAGCTCGTTCTTCGCATCCTGCAGGTGCAGGATGCGCTCCTCGATGGTGCCCTTCGCGATGACCTTGTGCACGCTCACCATCTGCGTCTGGCCGATGCGGTGCGCACGGTCGGTGGCCTGGTTCTGCGCCGCGGCGTTCCACCACGGATCGGCGTGCACCACCACGGAGGCGCCTGTGAGGTTGAGGCCCGTGCCGCCCGCTTTGAGCGAGACGAGGAACACGGGCGTGTCGTCGGCGTTGAACGCGTTCACCAGCTCGAGCCGCCTTTTCTTGGGCGTGGCGCCCGTGATGGTGAAGTAGGGCACGCCGCGCGCGTCCAGCTGATCGGCGATGAGCGCGAGGAAGCTGGTGAACTGCGAGAACACGAGCGTCTTCTCGCCGGCGTCCATGGCTGAATCCACGAGCTCGGCGATGGCGTCCAGCTTGGCGGCGTGGCCGGCGTAGTTCTCGTACAGAAGGCGCGGGTCGCAGCACAGCTGCCGCAGCTTCGTGAGCTCGGCGAGGATCTCCACCTTGCGCTCGTTGAACTGCTTGTTGTGCCGGTTGTTCTTCTGCAGGGTCAGCGCGTCACGCAGCTGCTGCTCGTGCGCGGCGTACAGGCGCTGCTGCTCGCCTTCCAACGGGGTGTACACCACCGATTCCAGCTTGTCGGGCAAATCGTCCAGCACGTCGGCTTTCAGGCGGCGCAGCATGAACGGCGCCACGAGCGAGCGCAGGCGCCTCGCCGCGTCCTCGTCGCCGCCGGTGATGGCCAGCTCGAAGTGCTCGCGGAAGCGCATGTACGTGCCCAGCAGGCCCGGCATGAGGAAGTCGAAGATGCTCCACAGTTCGCTCAGGCGGTTCTCCATCGGCGTGCCGGTGAGCGCGAAACGATGCCGCGCCTGCACGCGTTTGGCGCCGCGCGCCGTTTTCGTGGCGTGGTTCTTGATGTACTGCGCTTCGTCGAGCGCGCAGCAGTAGAACGTGCGTGCGGCGAAGTCGTCGGCGTCGATGCGCAGCAGGTCGTACGACGTGATCAGCACGTCGCAGCAGCGCCCGTCGCGCGCGAGCTCGCTTTCGCGCCCGTCGCGGTCGCAGGCAGCGGATCGGACGCGCATGCGCTCGCGTTTCGTGCCCACGACGGCGCGGACGTCGAGGGAGGGGGCGAAGCGCTCGAACTCGGCCATCCAGTTGTACACGAGCGACGCGGGGCAGACGATGAGGCTCGGCCCGATCGTGCGCGCCTCGCTCTGCCGCGCCAGCAAGAACGCGATGAGCTGCACGGATTTGCCGAGGCCCATCTCGTCGGCCAGGATGCCGCCCAGATCGCGCTCGGCCAGCGCGCTCATCCAGCGCAGGCCTTCCACCTGGTAAGGGCGCAGCGTGGCGTGCAGCTGCTCGGGAATCGCGCACGGATCGTTTCCGGCGGCGCGGAAGCTTTCGAGGTAGTCCGTGAACGAGCGGTTGCGCCGCGCGCCTTCGAACTGCTCGTCCAGGTAGAACGCATGGTAGGCGGGCAGCTCCACCGCGCCCGACGCCAGCTGCTTGGGCGTGAACCCGAAGTCGTCCACGAGGTGGTCGAGCTGCGCGAGGTCGTACGCTTCCAGGTTGAGGAACGCGCCGCTCTTCAGGCGGTGGAAGCGCTTGCGCCGGCGGTAGCTTGACAGGATGGCGGCCACTTCGGCGGGGGGCAGGTCTTCGGCCGACAGCGACAGGTTGATGAGGTTGCCCGCGAGCGAGATGCCCACCGAGATGTGCGGCGCGCGGTCGACGAGCAGCCGGTCGAACGCCGGGGTGGTGAACGCCTCGCCGAGCGCCTGGAACTGCACGAGGCCGCCGAACACGAGGTCGGCGACGGCCGCTTCGTCGGCAAGCTTGATGGAGGGCGGCGTTTCGAACGTGTCGAAGTACCGCTTGATCAGTTTCTTCGCCTTGCTTTCCAGCCGCTCGTCGCGCAGCGGGCCCGCATCGTCGTCGGCTGCGTCCTCGAACAGGGTGTAGCGGCGCTCCCCGTACACGGCGTGCGCCGTGCACGTGACGTCGTGGTCGGTTCGGTCGAAGTAGAATTCCAGCGTGCACGGCACGGGACGGAACAGGTCGACCTCGGGCGGCACCTCCACGTGCAGCTGCTCCTCGATGACGGGCAGCACGGCGGCGCAGAACAGCGGCAGGTCGGCAAGGCTGACGAACAGGCGCGTGTCCTCGTTCTCGTACACGGTGCGCAGGAAGTCGGCCGTGCGCGCGAAGGCGGGCGAGCAGCGGTAGAACGTGTCGCCCTGCCACAGGTACATGCGCTCGCCCTTCGCGACGAACGGCGTGGCGTCCGGCTGCTCGATGGCGTAGCCGCCTTCGTCGGTGCGCTGCAGCACGATGCTCACGTCGGGGTCGGCCTCGACGATGTGCGCGTGCGTGAGCGAGCGCGTGCCGTAGTCGGTGCCCTCGACGGTGAAGGGGCGGCCCTCGAGCAGGTCGAGCAGCTCGATGAGCTCGTAGTCCGACAGCTCGAGGTCTCGTCCGATTTCGTCGCGCCCGCGGTAGCGCCAAAACGCCGAGCCGGTGGCCTGCTCGCGCAGCGCGACCGCGCGGTCGAGGAACCGGGCGATGCCGCGCGCCTGCTCGGTGAGCAGGGCGGGGGCGTGCGTGAACGCGAGCTTCTTACCGTAGGAGAAGCGCTCGCCGCGGCGCATGCGGTCGACGAATTCCGAGATGCTCCTCATGACGTAGGCGCCGTTCGGCCCGGCTATCTTGAAGTGCGCCGACCAATTGCGGTACCCGTAGGAAATGGTGGTTTCCAGATCGACGGCACCCGTCTCCTCCGCATCGGCGATGCTCTTGCTGCGCTCCATGAACTCGAGCAGCGAGGTGGACGTGGAGGGCGCGCGGTGGGCGCGGTAGCCCATGAACGTGCGCGGCTCGTCGGCGTAGGTCAGCGCGAGGGCGGCGCAGTGCTTGCACATGCCCTCGTGCTCGCGGTACGCGGGGCACGTGCAGGAGAAGTCGACGATGGCGCCTTCGTTCTCGTCGAACGTGACGGACGTGCGGTAGCGGTCGTTCCATCCGCTGCTGCTTGCGACGAACGCGCTCAGCGTGGTCTCGGGCGGATTGTAGCGTACCTGCTTCGTGAGGATGTTGCGCTCCGACGACGCGATGGAGCGTGCGCGCTGCAACGTGCGCGCGGCGCATTGCCGGCTGATGTCGTCTTCGGATAGCATGCGGTGCGGCGAGCCTCCCTCGGGCAGGTTTCAGAACATTTGTACCATGGTACCAGAAATCGGGCGCGCCGGCGTCCGGTATTCACCGAACGTGCAAAGGCGGGTATTCCCGGCGCGTGTTCGCGGTGCTATGCTGGGCGCAATCACCCGCTCGCAGGGGAGAACGCGGGCGGAATTCGTTGGGGACGGATGGGTGGGGCCATGTTCGCGCATACGGTCGATGCGGTCGATTCCGCGCACGTTCGGCAGGGACGACGGGGGCTGTTCATTGCCACGTTCGCCTTCCTGGCGGTGTTCGCCGCTTCGGCGGTGCCCATTCCGCTGTACTCGGAATACAAGGCGACCATCGGCCTGACCGACGCCGACATCTCCGCGACCATGCTCATGTACCTGTTCGGCGTCATCCTCACGCTGTTCTTCTCCGGCTCGCTGTCCGATGCGGCCGGGCGCAAGCCGCTTGCGGCCGTGTCGCTGCTGTTGGCCATGCTGGGGTGCTTCATGTTCCTGCGCGCCACCGACCCGATGGTGGTGCTGGCCGCGCGCGCCGTGCAGGGCGTGTCGTGCGGGCTGGCCATGAGCGCTATCTCCGCGCTCGTGGTGGATTCCGCGGTGGGGCGCTACACGGGGTTCGGCCTGGCGGTGGCCGGCTGCGGCGCCCTGCTGGGCGTGATGGCGGGCTCGCTGGCCGTCGGGTTCCTCAGCCTGGCCACCAGCTACCACGCCGTTATCTATTGGATCATGATCGCCCTGCTCGCCCTCGGCGTGGTGCTCATCCCCGCCGCGCCCGAGACGGTGGTGCGCCGCGCGCCGTTGCGCAGCGCCTGCAAGCCGGTGATCTCGGTGGACCCGAAGCTGCGCCGCGTGCTTCCCGTTGCCGGATGCGCCTACGTCGCCTCGTGGGGCGTGGGGACGTTCTTCCAGTCGTTCAGCTCCCCGGTGGCCGTGGAGTGCTTCGGGTCGAGCGACCCGTTCGTGGCGTCGGCCATCTTCGCGCTTTCGATGGCGCCGAGCGCCCTCGGCGCGCCTATCGAGGCGCGGTTGCCTGCGGGCGTGTCGCTCAGGGTGTCCATGGCGGCGCTGCTCGTGTTCACCTGCGCCATGTGCGCGGCGATGGCGGCCGAGGCGCTCGGCGCGTTTCTCGTGCTCGTGGCGCTGTTCGGCCTGTCCACCGGCATGTGCTTGTCCGGCAGCCTGCGCCTGCTGTTCGCGCAGGCCGACGCGCGCAGCACTGCGACGGTGGTGTCCACCATCAACCTCATCGGCTACGCGGGCTCGGCCGTGCTGAGCGGCGTCATGGGCGCGCTCGTGGGCGTGACGACGCTCGTCGGCGTGCTGGCGGTGCTCGCGGCGTGCGCGGCGGGTGCCGCCGTCGTGGTGTTCGCGCGCACGCGCTGAGGGGCCGCGGCGCGGCTTTGCTATACTGGGCGTCGTGCGAGAGATTCCGTTATGAAACGAGGTCGAGCCATGCCCTTAGCCGTGAGCGCCTGCTTGCTAAGAGAACCGTGCCGCTACGACGGCGAAGCGCGTCCGTGCGAGGCCGTGCGATCGCTGCGCGAGGCGGGCTGCGAGCTTCTGCCGGTGTGCCCCGAGGTGCTGGGCGGCCTTGCGGTGCCGCGCTTGCCGAGCGAGATCGCGACGGCCGAGCGCGCCGTGCGCGTGACGGCGTCCGACGGTTCCGACGTGACCGACGCCTTCTTGGAGGGCGCGGCGAAAACGCTCGAGCAGGTGCAGGAGGCGGGCTGCAAGCTGGCCGTGCTGAAGGCGAAGAGCCCCTCGTGCGGCAACGGGGCGGTATACGACGGCGCGTTCACGGGCGCGCTCGTGCCCGGCTACGGCCTGGCGGCGCGGGCGCTGCGCGAAGCGGGCGTGCGCGTGGTGGACGAGGTGCAGCTGCAGGCGTGCCTCGAGGCGAGCGAGGCGCGCCGTCCCGGGCAGCCGGCCGCCTTGCTGGCTGCGACGTCGGCGGAGTGTCCCGTGCTCGAAACCGAGCGGCTCGTGCTGCGACCGCTGGTGTCCGAGGACATCGACGACGTGTTCGCCTACTGCAGCAACCCCGCCGTCGGCCCCGACGCCGGGTGGCCGCCGCATCGCACGCGCGAGGATGCGCACGTGTTCGTCGAGATCATCGCCAGCGCGCCGCACGTGTTCGGCATCTTCGAGAAAAGGGGCGAAGGGAGCGGCTCGAACGTCGGAGAGACCGGGCCGTGCATCGGGTCGATCGGCCTCATCGGCGACCCGCAGCGGCGCAACGTCGACTGCCTCATGCTGGGCTACGCGCTTGCTCAGCAGGCGTGGGGGAAGGGCTACATGACCGAGGCGTCGAACGAGGTGCTGCGCTACGGGTTCGAAGAGTTGGGCCTGCTCATGGCAACGTGCACGCACTACGCGTTCAACGAGCGCTCGCGGCGCGTCATCGAGAAGTCGGGCTTCGTGCACGAGGGCACCATCCATGGGGTCGAGGCGACGCCCGACGGCATCATGCAGGACTGCGAGTCGTACTACCTCACGCGCGAGCGATGGACGTCGACGGTGGGCAGCTTGTCGACGAGCTTGCGGTAGATCCGGTCGCGCATCCACGGTTCCGTGGATGCGGCCAGGGCCTCGTCGAGGCCCATCCAGCGCACGCCGCTGTTCTCATCGGGCTTGATGCGCAGCGGCTCGTCGGGCGATGCGACGGCCAGATACGTCACGTTGAGGTGCAGATGCGAGCTCACGTACGCGCCGCGCTTCTCGTGTCCATCCACGGTGAGCACCTCGAGCGAGTAGATGCCGCCCGGCCCGCACGACGCGACGAGGCGCGCGTTCGCCACGCCCGTCTCCTCCTCGAGCTCCCGGAGCGCCACGCTGGCAAGGTCGCGCTCGCCGTCCGCATGCCCGCCGATCCAGCTCCATGAGTTGTACGTGTTGTGGAACACCATGAGCGTCTGCGTTTTGGCGGGATCGACCGTCCAGATCGAGCACGTCATATGCGCGAGCGACGAGCGGTCGAAGACCCGCGGGTTGGATTCCAGCTGCTCGAGGATGACCTGCCGGTCAGCAATCTCCTGCTGGTTGAAAGGTTGGTAGGCGCGTATGTCGGAGATGAGAGGCATGGATTGTCAGTCCAGTTGGTGCTTTGTTTTGTATTTAGCAACGATGTCGTCGCACCAAGATTCGACATAATTCGGTACTTGTTGAAATGCGCAAGGGTCGAGTTGATAGAGATAATCCCCTCCGATATGGTACGTTTCGTCAGCGAATCTTGTCATGATTGTCTTATCGCAAGTTGAGAGAAGGTCGCTTTCCTCAAGAATAATCCGGAGGAACTGCAGTTTTTCGTAAGCTGATTCGCTCTGTTCGTAGCATGAGACGATATACGACGAGCCGTTCTTAACCCGTTCGTACCATTCTTGATATGCGAACTGGATGCTCGTCAAGTCATGTATGTAGTTGCAGGCCGAGCCCATATCGTTATCGTCGAGTATATTCCCCTTGTTGTCGGTGGCGTTTTCGCGTTTATGGAAAAGGGAGGAGAGAACATTCCATGCTGGTTTTAGGGACTCGTCAACGCTTTTTTCCAGTTCCACCAACTGCCGAGCGTAAATAAGCCGAGATAAATCATTCGCGCTATGTTGAGCTTTCTTGTAGGTGATAGACCGAAAATCCTCGATATCGTTACACTTGATTTGACGACAAAGAATGCTTCCGGTTTCATTGGTTCGGAGGTAATTGGCTTTGATGCCCGAACCTCCATGTGTGTTTTTGAGAACCTTGAGCCAATCTGAAACAACGAGAAAGTCGTGAGTAAATAGGGCAACCGTCGTATCTTGGAGATTGTTGCAAAGCAATTGCTGATAGGGAGAAAAGAGCGTGTAAAGAAGAGCAAATCTTTTGTCCCCGTCGAAGGATGATACTGGGTCATCAAGAACGATCAGATCAGGTTTGGCCTCAAGCACTTCGTACAGAAAAAGAATGAGAGTTATGGCATTTCTCTCGCCGTAGCTCAAATGATCTTTTGACCCTAAAACGGGATAAGCACTGTCAGCATCTTTCAGGATCAGAGAAGCCGCACCCTTTTCATCTGCCTCCAACTCTACTTCGTAGTTATATCCCGCTTCTTTCAAAAAGGTATTGATCTCGCCCTCGTGATTTTTCACTGCCGATTCAATGAGCGAGTTCTGCTCTGCTATCATCGTTGCTGCTTTTTCGATGTTATCCAACGCTTTATGCAAAATGTCGGTGATGGTGGAAAGTGTGGTTTCGATTTTCTCCGAAAACACATGGTGTTTACAGGCGAGCTTTGTGAGGGCGTCCTGTATTTGAGCTTTTATAGACGGGGTATCGATTGTTCCATTGAGGTGAAGACTTTTCAGCGAAGACAAAGTGTCTGCAACTTCGTTTGCCCTTCTTGAGATAATGGCGAAGTATTCGTCATTATCGGCCGTAGGATTCGATTCTGCAGAAAGTACCGCATTCGCGACATATAATGAGTTGTTGTTGAACAGGGAGGCATTGTCGGCAAAAGCCGTTGCGGTTTTGAGCCAGCCGTTCGCCGGTGCGTCGGTACGTGATTCGTCGTATGCGATGCAAGCGTGCATCAGGGCATCGTCTACGGTTCCGCAATAGGGGCATCGATGCTGGTCGTTCTTTGTAAACCTCAGACCCTTTGTATGCCAACCAAGCCAATCGGCTCTTTCTACGGGCAAAAGCGGGACCAGAACTGGCTGGATGCTTTTGGGAACAGAGCCTAGGGGCGAGCCTTGTTTGAAAGCTTTGCTATAGCAAGCAGACTGCATGAGGGACCCGCTAGCGCTCGTTGCGCCGATGCCCTTTCTTAAGCTCTGAAATCCTTTTATGAGAAGATCGATTTCCTCTTGGTGCAGAACTTGCTGGATCTCGGCAAGTATTTGGGCTCGTTTTGATGCGAGTCGCTTGTATTCGCCTGTTTCTACAAAGATGCGAAACACATCGTCTCGAAGACTGTCCTGTTTGAAGCAGTGTTTGTCAACCCAGTTTTCATCGAATATAGCTACGCTGAGCGATTGGTCAGGTTTCGTGACCGAAGGTTTTGCGTCCTCGTCATTGGGGTGGAAGAGGCTTGCGAATGATCGCAATGCTTCGTAAGCGGCTCCTTCTTCGTCCGTCCCTCTCTTTGACAGATAATCGCAGATACGTACTATAGTAGTTTTTCCTGTGCCATTAGCAGCGTAGAAGATGTTTAAAGTGTTTTCTGCGATATGTAAGGAACCGTCGATGACGGAGGTAATATTGCGGCAATTTTTAAAGCTAATATCAATACTGCCCATGCGTGGACTCCTCGTTATATGCGGATTAGTAACCCCATCATAAGACAGTGAAATGTGCCACTTCAAGCATAATAGCTCGTGCACGTGGTGATGCGGCTATAAATTGATGGGTTGATGACGTATACTTCGCTACGCGATGAAGCTGCAATAATGGAGGAGCAATGGCCAAGTTTACGGGTCCGACCTATATAAAAATGATGCCGTACGTATTGCGAGCACTCGAAGAATTGGGCGGTCGCGCCATGAACGAGGAAATCGATCAGCGCGTCATTGATCTCATGGGCTTTTCGAACGAAGTCGTTTCTTTCCCCCATCTTGGATCTACGAAATCGGAAGTTTCTTATCGTCTTGCTTGGGCACGGACCGATCTAAAAAAGATTGGCATGGTTGAGAATCCTGCACGGAGCACATGGGAGCTAACTGAAAAAGGAAGGTTGGCGCTTGACGGTGACCCGTCTGAAATTATCGCGCAGGTAAACGCTATTCGTTCGCTCGAAGCCGCGCAACGCTCTTTAGGAGCGGACGCCAGCAAAGAAAGTGCTAATTCGGGGTTCGAATACTACTCCTTAGACGTGCCTGATGCTGATTCGGATCTTAATCCATCGCCTGATCAGCCGCTTTTTGCATATTTTGTGGGAGCGTCAATTAATGGCGTTGATATGACCGAGGGATTTCTCTCGGAGGGGATCTGGCAGTGCGGTTACGAAGAGAAATATGCTGACCAGATCAACGCTATCCAGCAAGGTGCATCGATAGCCATCAAGGCGGCGTATACGCGCAAGTACGATTTGCCGTTCGACAATCACGAAGAAACTGTATCGGTAATGAAAATCAAGGCGCGAGGTACGGTTCGATACAACCCTTGCGATGGAAAAACGCTGCGAGTCGATTGGGATAAGGACTACGAACCGCGCGAATGGTTGTTCTTCACTCTGCGTCCAGCATTTAACTTCATCAGGCGTGACTTACAGGATTGGAAACGTGGAGCTCTGATAGACTTCGCGTTCAACGACGATGTTCAAGATATCGAGGCGTTCATTTCCGATCCGCTGTGGGTTGGTCGCTACGATGCTGTAGTCGAAGGAGAGGATGCCGAGCTTTCTGAACTCGAAGAAGCAGCGATCGAAGCTAAACCGTATGGACCGAAAGACTTTTTGAACGACGTTTTCATGGACGAGATTGAGTATGACCGACTTGTTGAACTTCTCAGGCGAAAGGGCAATGTGATACTGCAGGGCGCTCCCGGCACCGGTAAAACCTATGCTGCGAAACGTCTCGCATGGTCGCTAATGGGAAAGAAGGATAATAGCAGAATCGAGTTCGTGCAATTCCATCAAAGCACTGCGTACGAGGACATAATCGTTGGCTATCGACCCACAGAAAACGGTGGTTTTAAGCTGAAAAACGGGACGTTCACTCAGCTTTGCCAGCGAGCCGAAGCTTCCACGGAGGCATATTTTTTCATCATCGACGAGATCAATCGAGCAAACGTTTCCAAGGTTATGGGCGAGATGCTGATGACGGTTGAGAAGAAGCATCGAGGGGAAACGGTTGGAGTCCGTTTGCAAGATGGACGCAACGGCTTTTCCGTTCCCGGGAACATCTACATTATCGGCATGATGAACACTGCGGATCGCTCGATTGCCACAATGGATTATGCGCTGCGTCGCCGATTCGCGTATTTCGAGATGAGACCTGCATTTCAACAGGACGGTTTTCGAAAGAGGCTGTACGAACTCATGCCCGCCGACTTTGCCGATGCTCTCATAGCTTCGGTACGGGAACTCAATGCAAGAATCGAGGAGGAACGGGGGCGAGGCTTGTGCATCGGTCACAGCTTCTTTCTCGACGTTCCCGACAATGATGGCGTAATGGATGTTTCCGCAGCTCAATCCTGGTTGAGATCCATCGTAGATTACGAGATTGCACCGCTTCTCGAAGAGTATTGGTTTGACGCTGCTCCGAACATTATCGCGAGTTACGTTGCGCCACTTCGAGAACTTGCTGGCGCACGCAAGTAGCAGTCGGACTTATCGTGACTCGTTCAACAGAATTGCGATGCGGGGAAATCCCTGTTCGCAATATCTATCATATGCTCTGCTACGCATGGAGTGGCCGTTACCTTCTCGACGAATGCCTCACGGGTGAGGCGGGGCGATTCGAGGGAGTGGAAGACCTTCTTTCGTATCTTGTGGCGCGTGAGGCGAAGAATGTCGCCCAGCTGGGTCTTGCCCGCGAGTACGTCTCTTTCGAGGCGTGCACCGCTTCTCCAAGAGGACCTGTGAACATGAAGGAATCCTTCTCTCATGTTGCACGCCTCGATCAAAAACTGGTATGTGGGCCCGATGAGTACACCACCAACAACGACCTGAACGGTATCGTCGCGCATGCGTTGATGGGCGTGTGCAGCGAGCATGCAGAAACCCGGAGACTGGTTAGGGCGGCATATCCCTCATTCGAGGATATTGATCCTGTCGCTCCGACTGAGCAAGTTCTCTCGCGCATCGTATTTAACCGCACGACCTCGCGATATCGATTCGTCATATCGCTTTGCTCGCTGCTTTATCGCCATACGCTTCCTTTGGAAGGTACTGACGGTGTCCTCATGAGCGATTCGGAGCGAACTACGCTGAATCATATCTTTGAAAAGTTCGCTCGAGCGTTCTATCGCAAAGAGCTGCCGCGTCTCAAAGGATCTCGTTACGTCGTGTTCGAGAAGAACAAACCTATCGCCTGGGCGACGCGAGACTCCACCGATATCTGTCCCTTTATGCCCAGCATGGAAGCCGACATCTGGATTGAAACGATATCCGACGTCGGCTCGTCTCGACTTTTTATCATCGATGCGAAGTACTATCGGGAAGCCTTGCGCGATGGGAGCAAGTTTAAAACTGAAAACCTATATCAGATTTACAGTTACATGTCGAATGCACGTACCGCTTCATTGACGAAGTTCCATGAGGTGCATGGGTGCCTGCTCTATCCTCTGAACGGGAGGCGTTTGTGCGAGGATGTCGTACTGTCCGAAGGGTCGTTGCATGTCAGGACGGTCGACCTTGATGCCAGCTGGCAGGATGTTGAATCGCAGATGCTTGAGATATTCAACAGCATGGATTGTGGCTAGCAATTCCATCTGGCCGCTCGCGCTTGCAATGAGCGGCCAGACTGTCCGCATCCTTTTCCGTTTATCCCGCCACCAGCTCCACGAACTCGAACTTCGTGCAATCGACCAGGCCTCGGTTCGTCAGCCTCAGCTCGGGCAGGCACGCCAGCGGTATGAGCGCCATGGTCATGAACGGCGACGGCATGGTGCAGCCGATTTCCGACCACGTTTTCTCCAGCCGATGCACCTTCTCGCTCATCTCCTCGGCGGGCAGCGCGTCCATCAGCCCGGCGATGGGGAGCTCCATGAGGCCGAGCACCTCGCCGTCGGCGACCACGACCATGCCGCCGCCGCACGCGGCGAGCGTGTTCGCGGCCAGGGCCATGTCCTCATCGTTCGTGCCCACGACCAGCAGGTTATGCGCGTCGTGCGCCACCGTCGAGGCCATTGCGCCGCGCTTGATGCCGAAGCCCTTCGTGAAGCCGTAGCCGAACGTGCCCGTCTCGTGATGGCGCTCGAACACGAACGTCTTGAGCACGTCCAGATCGGTGTCGGATTCCAGGCGCCCCTCGACCACGGGCAGGTCCACCAGCGTTTCGAACGTGCCCACCTTCCCGGGGATGATCTCGATCGTGCGCACGCGCACAGTGTCGCCCGCGCCCTCGGGGGCGGTCACGGCGAACGACTCCGCCGTGAGCTCGCGGCCCAGATGCATGGAGTGCGTCACCCATTCCGGGAACTGGAACGGCGGCAGGTCGAACAGCGGGCGCCCGTTTTCGGCCACGACGTCGCCGTCGATGAGCACGCGCGTGACCTGCAAGCTTTCCAGGTTGTCCAAAAACACGATGTCGGCGCACTTGCCCGGCGTGATGGAACCCAGGTCGTGGTCCATCTGGAAGCACTGCGCGCAGTTGATGGTGACCATCTGGATGGCCGTCACCGCGTCGATGCCCAGCTCGACGGCCGTGCGCACGATGTGGTCGAGGTGCCCGTCGGCCACGAGCGTGTGCGGGTGCGTGTCGTCGCTGACGAGCGTGGCGAAGCGCGTGTCGATGTCGTTCGCCAGAACGGCCTCGGCCAGCACGGGCAGGTCCTTCCACGCCGAGCCGTAGCGCAGCTGCGCGTACATGCCGAGGCGCATCTTCGCGAGCACGTCCTCGGGGCGCGTCGATTCGTGGCAGCAGCGCACGCCGGAGGCGATGTAGGCGTTGAGGCCGCGGTCGGTCTCGGGCATGGAGTAATGGCCGGTCACGATCTTGCCGGCTGCCAGGGTGGCGCCCACTTCGCCATGCGCGTGGTCGGTGCTGCCCAGGATGCCGGGGAAGTTCATCATCTCGCCGAGACCCACGACGTTCGGCCAATCCATGGTTTCCGCGATGTCGTCGGGGCCGATGAACGAGCCGGTGTCTTCGAAGCCGGGCACGGCGGGCACGCATGACGGGGTGGTGATCATCGTCTTGAGCGGCGTGCGCTGCGCGTCCTCGTCCATCACCTTCACGCCGTCGAGGCCCAGCACGTTGCAGATCTCGTGCGGGTCCATGTAGATGCCGGTGGTGCCGTGCGGCACGACGGCGCGCGCGTATTCTCCCACGCCCATCATGGACGACTCCACGTGAATGTGCCCGTCAAGGAAGCCGGGAGCCACGTACTGACCTGCGGCGTCGATGACGGCCGTGCCCTCGCCGATGCAGTGGTCGGCCTGCCCGAGGTAGGCGATGCGCCCCTCGGCGATGGCGATGTCGATGTCGTCCTGGATTTCGGCCGTGCACACGTTCACGAGCTTCGCGCCCTTGATCACCGTGTCGGCGGGCGCGAGTCCCTGAGCGACGGCCGAGAGCGTCTTCGAGCACTCCCAGAGAGGTTTCTTGCAGAAGGTGTTGATCATCGCCTTGCTCCTTCGATGGACGGCGCCGACACGCGGCGCGGGGCTGATGCGGCTCATTATAGCGTGCCCGCGCGCGGCAGGTGTATACTTGCGGCCAGTTGTGAAGATCGATCGAGAGGACATCGTATGCTGGTCACGTCGTTGGAGCACGCAGAAGGGCACGACTACCTATCCGAGCGTTTTCGCGCCGCGTATGCATTCCTCAACCGCTCCGATTTGGCCGAGCTGCCGCTCGGGCGCGTCGACATCAACGGCGACGACGTGTTCGCCAACGTGCAGGAGTACGAGACGGTGCCGGCGAGCGAGAAGCAGATGGAAGCCCATCGCCGCTACTACGACGTCCAGTACGTCGTGGAGGGCGAGGAGCTCATGGAGTACGCGCCGCTTGCGGGCCTCGAGGAGGCGCAGCCGTTCGACGAGCAGAGCGACTTCGGGCTGTACGTCGGCCCCGCGCTCCCGAGCGGCATCGTGCTGCGCGCGGGCGACACGGCCGTGCTCGCGCCCGAGGACGCGCACAAGCCGGGCTGCGCGCTCGGCGGCCCCGCTCGCGTGCGCAAAATCGTCGTGAAGGTGCGGGTCTAGCCCCGCATGCAGGCCCCCGGCTCGGACAGTTCCTCGTTCTTCCTCTACGTGCTCGAGTGCGCCGACGGCACCTGGTACACGGGCTACACCGTGGACGTCGACGAGCGCGTGCGCGCGCACAACGCCGGCGCGGGCGCGAAGTACACGCGCAGCCGCCGTCCCGTGCGCCTGCTCGTGCAGGCGACGTTTGCGACGAAGCACGAGGCCATGAGCGCCGAGTACCGGTTCAAGCGCCTATCGCGCCGTCAGAAGGAGCGCCTCGTACGCCGTGCAGCCCGCGAACCGTTCGAGCACGTGCTGCGCGCCATCATGCCGAGCGCCCCTGCGCGTGCGGACAAGGATGAGGCCCCGAGCGCGGAAGACGCCGAAGGCGGGGCTGTCGCATGAAGATCGCCGTGATCGGGTTCAGCGGGGCGGGGAAGTCCACGCTCGCTCGCCGTCTGGGCGCGCTTTACGATGCGTCCGTGCTGCACCTCGATGCGGTGGGCTGGCAAGCGGGATGGGTGCAGCGGGACAAGGCCGAGATGCGCGCGCTCGTGCAGGCGTTCCTCGACGAGCACGACGCGTGGGTGGTGGACGGCAACTGGCAGCGCGCCGACGACGGGCGCCGCTTCGAGGAAGCCGACCGCATCGTGTTCCTCGCGTTTCCTCGCTGGCGCTGCCTCGTGCGCGCCCTGCGGCGCTCCGTCGTCTATCGCGGGCGCACGCGCGTCGACATGGCGCCGGGGTGCCTCGAGAAGTTCGATCGGGAGTTCTTCTGGTGGATCATGCGCGACGGGCGGGCGCCGGCCATACGCGAGCGATACCGGCGAATCGTCGAAACGCACGGTGGGAAAACGGTGGTTCTGCGCACCCCGCGCGCCGTCGAGGGCTTTCTGTCCGAGGCGGGAGGAGCGCGCTTATGACCAGCCCCAATGAAAACATCGCGGCTGTGGCGCGCCTCCTCGAGCTCGAGGAGGCGCGCTGGACGCCGCATCGGACGTTCGACCTGCTGTCGTTCGTGCTGGGCGATCGGGCGCAGGTGGGTGATGCATCCCGCTACATCTTCGCGTACGCGCGCCATTGCGGCTACGACCTGCCGCCGTATCCGCTGGCCGGCTGCGGCGAGATACGCGAATTCTTCGCCGACGAGGGCGTGCGCAACGTGCCGGAGTGGTACGCGCGCACGCTCGGCCTGGACGAAGCCGCCTACGCCAAGCTGCCCGCGCAAACCATCGTGGTGGTGCGCGACCGCGACAACCGCCGCAAGGCGTTCTTCCTCGACGGCATCCGCTACCGCAACGCCGCCGCGTTCGAGAACCTCGCCGACAGCGGGCTGACCCGCACCCTCGACGAGGCCGAGCTCTCCGCGCTCATGCGGCAAATGCTCGCGTTCCTTACCGGCGCTGAAGTGCCGAACGACACGTCGATGGTCTTTTGCGGTGCGTCGCGCACGTTCTAGCGCGCCCGAGCCCTAGGCCTCTGCGAGCGCTTCCAGCAGCTGGCGCATCTCGCCGCAATTCTTCAGCGCGAAGCGGGCGAGGGTGGGGCCGCTGCCTATCTTGATGGTCCAGGCGCGCTCGGGCGCGGCCTCGAACACGTCCTCGTCGGTGCGGTCGTCGCCCGCGGCCAGCAGAAAGCCGTACGCGGGGTCGCGGAACCAGCGATGGGCCGCGTGCCCCTTGTCCACGCCGCGCGGCTTCACCTCGACCACCTTGTTGCCGTCCATGAGCGCGATGCCGCGGTCGGCCAGCCCGTCGCCCAGCGCGTTCTTGATCTCGATGACGCGGCGTTCGGCCAGTTCCTGGCTGCATGTGCGGTAGTGCCACACGAGCGAGTAGTCCTTCTCTTCCAGCAGCGATCCGGGCGTGCGGTCAACGAAGTCGGCCAGCACGGGCCGCACGGCCTCCTTCCAGCTGTTGTCGAGCGGCTCCTGCATCGTCCACGTGCGGCCCGTTCTGCCCGCCCGCTCCGCGAACCACACGCCGTGCTCGGCCACGAGGTCCACCGGCAGCGCGCCCAGCCACGCTTCGAGCGTGGCATGGTCGCGGCCCGACACCACCACCACGTCGTTGCCCTCGTGCCCGCCCAGCCGGGCGAGCACCTTCAGCAGCCGCTCGTCGGGCGCGACGCGCGCGGGGTCGTCGGAGAACGGCATGAGCGTGCCGTCGTAGTCGAGCAGCAGCGCCCGCCGTCCCGCGGCGTGAAACGCGTCGAGCAGCCGGCCCGCCGACGTCGGACCCAGCAAATGCGCGCTCATGCCCGCCTGCCGGCGCTTGACGTCGTCCACGGCGGCAAGGAATTCGCGCGCCCACTTCTTCGACGTGTAGCGTGCCAGGCGTTGCTGCATGGGCGCGTTGCGGCGCCGCTGCTCGTCGGGCGGCATGGTGAGCGCCTGCTGCATGGCCTCGACGATGCCCGCGCGGTCGAAGGGGTTCACGCACAGCGCCTCGTGCAGCTCGTAGGACGCGCCCGCCATCTCGGACAGCACGAGCACGCCGCCGTCGCCGTCGTGGCAGGCCAGGTACTCCTTGCACACGAGGTTCATGCCGTCGCGCAGCGGCGTGACCAGCATGACGTCGCTCGCGGCGTACAGGCTGACCAACTGATCGAACGGCAGCGCGCGGTAGTAGTAGTCCACCGGCGTCCAGTCCATGGTGGAGTGCTTGCCGTTGATGAGGCCCACCAGCTCGTCGATGCGCTTCTTGAGCGCGCGGTACGACGCCACGTTCTCGCGGGAGGGCACGGTGACCAGCATGAGCACCACGCGCCCGGCCCACTCGGGATGACGGTCGAGGAAGGCGTCGAAGGCGTCGAGCCGCTCGGGAATGCCCTTCGAGTAGTCGAGCCGCTCCACCGAGAGCATCACCTTGCAGCCGTCGTGGCCCTTTTCGGCGGCAAGCGATTCCACGGACGCGCGCACCGAGGGCTTGCGCGCCGCGTCGCGGTAGCGCGCGTAGTCGATGCCGAGCGGAAACGCGTCCACCTGCACGATGCGCCCGTCGACGGACAGGGTGCCGCTCGTGTTCTCGATGCCCGCCACGCGGCGGCAGCTCGACAGGAAGTGGCGCACGTAGTCGTAGGCGTGAAAGCCGATGAGGTCGGCCCCCAGCACGCCGCGGATGATCTCGTCGCGCCACGGCAGCGTGCGGAACGTCTCGTAGTCGGGGAAGGGGATGTGCAGGAAGAAGCCGATGGCCACGTCCGGCAGCTTCGCCCGCAGCATCGACGGCAGCAGCATGAGGTGGTAGTCCTGAATCCACAGCGTGTCGCCGGGCCGCGCCTCGGCCAGCACCGCTTCGCAGAAGCGCTCGTTCACGCGGCGATAGGCCTCCCATTCCTCTTCGTCGAAGCGGGTGAACTGGGGAAATCCGTGGAACAGCGGCCAGATGGCGGAGTTCGAGAACCCCTCGTAGTACGCTTCGGCGTCGTCCTCGTCGAGGAACACCGGGCGGCAGGCGCGCTCGCCGAGTGCGGCGGACAGGTGCGCGCGCTCCTCCTCGTCCATGCAGGCGTCGGCGTCCGCCCACCCGATCCACAGGTTGCCGTCCTGCTCGTGGAGCGGGCCGAGGCCGGTTGCCAGGCCGCCCACGCTGCGCGCGAACGCGAAGCCGCCCGCGCCGTCGTCCTCGAAGCGGTACGGCAGGCGGTTCGACACGATGATGAGCCTCCCCGCGTCCTGCGCGGAGGCTTCCCGGGCTTCCACGCGGGGCCGCCCGGCGGCCGCGGAGGGCGCAAGGGGAGCGTCGATCCTGGTCGGAGGCATGATATCGAGGATGTCGCGACGGGGGGTCGCGAGGGTTGTTTCGCGTGTGCGCATGGGTCCACCTTTGCTGTCTTTCCTGCCATTGTAGGGAAGCGCGCCGGATACGCCCGAAGCGGTTGCACCCTTGTTTCGCGGCTGTCAGGCCGTCGTGAACGCGCCCTTTTCTGGAGGCATGTCCGGCTTGCTTGCGGTATCATGCGAGAGACGCACTCAACCACGACCTCCGAAGGAAGGATATGCAGACCTACATCGCCCATTACCGTTCACCCGCCGCTTCCGACACGCAGGGCGTGGGGCTCTTCGAGTTCGAGAGCGAAGCCCGCGCGGGCACGAAGATGAACCTGCGCGACGCGCGCCTCAAGATGCTCGAGCTGTTCGGCAAGGACGCCGTGCCGTGGAACATCGACAGCGTCGAGCGGAAGAAAGCGTCGGAGGCCTCGCAGGACGGTCAGCTCGAGCTGGACTTTCGTCCGCCGAAGAAGCAGCGCAAGCGCGCGAAAACCAAGGAATACTGGTAGGCTCGCACCGCGTCGACCCGCGCATGCGTCCGCACGCTTCGTGGTGCTCCGGTGACAGCCTAACGTCATCTGCGATGAGCGCGTCGCTTGTCGATGCAAACCGCTATAATGCTCCCATACCACTAACGCGCCGCACGCCCCGCGCGCGGCCTCACCCAGAACAGGGAGCGCTATGAAGAACAAGCAGGTGAAATTCCTCAAGCAACTGCTCGAGACGCCGTCCGCCACCGGCACCGAGATCGCCGTGGCCGAGCTCGTGCGCGAGCGCCTGGCCGGTACGGCCGACGAGATTCAAACCGACGTCATGGGATCGGTGCACGCCCGCCTTTCCGGCACGGGCGTGGCGCCTTCGCTCATGCTGTCCGCCCACATGGACGAGATCGGCCTCATGGTCACCTACATCTCCGACGAGGGCTTTCTGTCCGTGTCGTCGGTGGGCGGCGTGGACGCGGCCATCCTGCCCGGCATGCGCGTGGACGTGCACGCCTCCAACTCCATGGAACCGCTGCGCGGCGTGGTGGGCCGCAAGCCCATCCACCTCATCGAGCCCGACGAGCGCAAGAGCGTCACGCCCATCGACAAGCTGGTCATCGACCTCGGCATGCCGGCGAAGCGCGTGAAGAAGCTCGTCATGGTGGGCGACGTCATCACCTTCGGCGTGGGCTTCGAGCGCTTCGGCAAGAACATGGCCGTGTCGCGCGCCTTCGACGACAAGGCGGGCGTGTGGATTGCCACGCGCGTGCTCGAGACGTTGGCCGAGGAAGGCCGCGCTCCCGGCGACTTCATCGTGGCCGCCACCGTGCAGGAGGAAATCGGCACGCGCGGCGCCATCACGTCCACCTACGGCGTGAACCCCGATGTGGCCGTGGCCTTCGACGTGACGCACGCCACCGACTATCCCGGCATCGACAAGACGAAGTACGGCAAGATCGTGTGCGGCGAAGGCCCCGTCATCGCGCGCGGCCCCAACATCAACCCGGCCGTGTTCGAGCGCCTTGTGGCGGCGGCCGAGGCCGAGGGCATCCCGTACCAGATCGAGGCCGAGCCCGGCGTCACCGGCACCGATGCGCGCTCCATCCAGATCACCCGCGGCGGCATCCCCACCGGCCTCGTGTCCGTGGCGCTGCGCTACATGCACACGCCCACCGAAGTGGTGAGCCTCGACGACCTCGATGCCACGGTGAAGCTGCTCGTGCGCTTCGCGCGCGATTTGGGCGAGGACGCCTGCTTCGTGCCGGGCATGGGCGACGCGGTCACCGAGGACGACGCTGATGCGGCCGACGACGAGTCCGCCGCGCAGATGCAGTTCGACGAAACGGGCGTGGAGTAGGCCGGCCGTGAAACGCGAAGAAAAGACTATCGCCAAGAATAAAAAGGCGTTCCACGAGTACGAGATCCTCGAATCGCTCGAGGCGGGCATCGAGCTGACGGGCACCGAGGTGCGCTCGCTGCGCGAGAACCATTGCCAGCTCACCGACTGCTTCGCGCTCATCCGCGACGGCGAGGTGTGGCTGCACAACGTGCACATCCCGCCGTACGTGAACGGCAACATCGCCAACCCCGATCCCGACCGCAAGCGCAAGCTGCTGCTGCACAAGAAGCAGATCCGCATGCTGCAGGAGCAGGTGAAAGAGAAGGGCATGGCGCTCGTGCCCGTGAAGATGTACTTCAAGGACAATTCGCTCGTGAAGGTGGAGCTGGCCGTCGCGCGCGGCAAGAAGCTCTACGACAAGCGGGCGACCATGGCGGCGCGCGATTCCCGCCGCGAGGTGGAGCGCGCGCTCAAGGAACGCAGCCGCTAAGACACAGGACAGGAGGCCATCATGGGCTTGGACGAGGAACTGGATACCATCGAAGACGGCGCCGAGACGGAAGCCGAGCAGATCGACCAGGAGACGGAACTCGAGGACGTCGAGGAGTTCCAGGACGACGAAGAGTTCGATCCGCAGGACGAGGAAACCGACCTCGAAGAGGCCTACGAGGGCTTTTTCGCCGAGGAGGGCCCCGATGGCGAGGGCGAGACCTCGCCCGTCGGCGACGGCGGCCTGGCCACGCTCGTCGAGGATCAGACGGGCCTCGACCTGTCCGAAGAGGGCTTCCACATCGTCGACGGCGATCGCGAAGCGGCCGAAGACGAGCTGTACGAGAAGGGCTCCCTCGACACCTACGATGCCGATGCCCTCGACGAGGACGGCGACGTCACCGCCGGCGCCGTGTCCGAGATCACCGAGGCGAACGCGTTGGAGGAGCTCGAGGACGGGCAGGCCGACGACGTGCAGGACGTGACCATCATCGAGCCGAGCGCCGAAGACGACGGCTACGAGCTGGTGGAGCTCGAGCTCGACGACGATGACATCGTGCGCTACATCGAGGACGAGGACGGCGACGTCATCGGCTTCGTGCTCGAGGAAGACGGCGAAGAGGTGGAGTACTTCTACGTCGAGGAAGAGGAAGGCGAAGCTTCCGACGACGACAACGAGTTCGACTTCGGCATCACGAAGGAGGGCGTCGCCGCCGCCACGAGCGACATGAACGCCATCTACAAGGACGGCATCGCCGTAGCCGCCGAGCTCAAAGGCGCCTTCGACGACATCAAGAGCGCCTTCGACTTCACGTCCATTCTGAAGAAGTAGGGCGTCCCCGCGCACGCAAAGGGCCCCCGTCGGCGATGCCGGCGGGGGCCCTGTCATTGGTGGTGGAGGCGCGGAATCGGAGTGGGTGAAATCAGCGAAAATCAGAAATGATGAGGAACATAACAGAAGTAACGAACTGGATTTGCCAACAACGATAAGGCTCGACAAGCAAGCTAAGCTCGGTGCAATTAAGGAAGGTTCTCGCAATGCACTAAACCTTAAGAATGGAGGATGTCGAGAGGGTGGGTTGCGGCGTGGGTTTATGCATGTGAAAGGGATTCGTCTAAATTGGTGTTGCAACCCATCGACGTGCATAAGTGCTAGTAAAACGAAGGTCATAAACAGCCTGAAGAATTATGATGGGGTAGCGTTCGCCGCGTCCGCACACGAAAAGGACCTTGTGTGTGATACCCGCAAGGTCCTGTGCGATTGGCGAAGGTAGGGTATCTTGATCGCGAAAAACTAATTGATAAGTGAAGCTATCGGTATGCTGTGGCAACAAAAGCGCCAAGCCTCATTGTGAGTTTTTCGGGTGACTTGATCTTGTTTTGGTAAGATGATAATTAAGATAATCTATTTGAAAGGAAAGTGCAGTAATGCAAGATTATGTGGGACTGTTAGGGGCGGTAATAGGCTCGCTTCTAACGATACTTGTAAGCCTTCTTCTTAATATGGTCAATAATCAAGCTTTAAACGCAAAGATTAGTATATACAACGGGTGGAGGATCAACGCTAAACCTGACGAGATGGCTGCTCTTGTGCGTTTGAGAAAACAGATAGTAAAGCGTATTGGCACAATGACGTGGAAAGACAATGCCGAAGTAGCGGTTACCATTCTGCTCTTTGCGGCTGCTTGCACTTTGTTCGGTCATTCGTTTTCTGGTCTTCCACAGTATCCAATCTGGATGGTTCCGCTTAGTGCTCTTGCCCTGGTTGCGATAGGCATGCTTGCGGGTGCAAAGCTGTTTGATGAATCGAATCCGAAAGATGCCAAACGAAAATGAGTAATAATTGCAACAGGAGGCGATAAGATAAGGGCAATTGAGAATATGTCTAATTCGCGTATCTGAAAATCCAAAACAATGGAGAGGGAAATGCTATGAAAAGCGTTCATCGCATTGGGCGGGCAATCGATGAGATTGGCATTTGAGCCTCCGCTCTTCCCCCGCGCACGCAAAGGGCCCCCGTCGGCGATGCCGGCGGGGGCCCTGTCATTGGTGGTGGAGGCGCGGAGAATCGAACTCCGGTCCATACTACATAATCCATGAGGCTCTACAAGCTTAGTCCGTGGTCGAGGTTCGGATGCGGCCGGCCCGCGGACAAGCGAGACGCACCCTAGCCGGTTCGATCTTTGCCTGAGCCATACCGGCTACGTGCTCAAGCGCATTCCCCTGAGTTGATGCCGAACCGAGGATCGGGGACATTCCAAGGTCGACAGCCTGGTGCTATTAAGCAGCCATGGCGAGCGCCGGAGCGCTCTGAGTGTTGTTCTTGCCAATTAAATTGACGGTACCCCTGTTTAACGTGGCGAGGAGACCACGACCTGCTCCTCATTTCAAACGTACCATGTCGAAACCAGTCGCCCCCAAAGAGGTGCAAGGCCGTTCCGCATCGCTGCGGGGCGGTTGCCGGGGTCGAAGGCCCACCTTGTCAATGTTCGCGCAGGGCGCGCGGCCCGCCGAAGCGGTCGCTCGTTTTCTGCGAACATCCATTCTATCCGCACCCCTGCGTTTGTCAAGGTTGTTGGCTTCTCATGCGCGCCCCGTGTCGAAATTGTGACAATCGCAGCGCAGCTTGAACGTGGGACGTTTTGTTACAGGAGAATTAATCTCGACTTGCTACAATGAACGAACGACCCAGACCCATGAGAGTGATTATGAGCGAAAACAAGTCTGACAAGCCGTCGCGCGGCCGTCACGCCGCCGGCGCTCACCATAGCGACGCCGTACCGAGCCAGCCCGCCCCCGTCGTGCCTCCCGTGCCTCCCGTGGTGCCCCCGGTGCAACCGACGGCGGCCATGCCTGCGCAGGCACGGCCGACGCGGCCGCCCAAAGGGCAGGAGCCGCCGCTGCGCTATGCTTCTGACCAGGTATTTCAGCCACTCGGCGGCATGCGTCCCGTCGACATGGGGCAGGCTGCTCCCGTCCGCGAGCGCAAGCACAAGCCCCTCAAGATCCTCGGCATCACGTTCGGCGTCATCATCGCGCTGCTGCTCGTTGCCTACGCGGGCGTGGCCCTGTACTTCACCGACCGCTTCATGCCGAACTCCACCATCGGCGACATCGACGTGTCGCTCATGTCGGCGGGCGACGCGGAGAAGGTGCTGTCGGATTCCATCAAAGACTACGCGCTGTCCATCGACGGGCAGGGCTTCACGCTCAAGCTGAGTGCGACGGACGCGGGCTTGTCCATCGACGAGAACAAGGTCGTGCACGACATGCTGTCCGACATGAACCCGTGGGCTTGGCCGTTCGAGCTGCGCGAAACGCATGACGAGACGGCGAAGCTCGTGGCCACCTACAACGGCACGGGGCTTGAGGACGCCATCCGCACGGCGGTGGCCTCCTTCAACGAGGGCGCCACGCAGCCCACGAACGCCGCCATCTCCTACGACGATGCGCAGGCCGCCTTCGTCGTGCAGCCCGAAGCCGTCGGCACCGCCCTCGACGCCGATGCGGTGATCAAGGCCGCCGACGACGCAGTGGCCGGCCTCGACCCGCAGGTGAAGCTCACCTCCGAGCAGCTGCTCAAGCCCACGGTGCTCTCCACCGATCCGAAGCTCACCGCGGCGGCCGATTCGGCGAACACCATGATCAAGGCCAACCTCGTGCTGAACATGGCGGGCACGCCGGCCGGCACCGTGGACGCGAGCCTCGTGTCGCAATGGGTGAAGCTGGCCGACGACCTCACGGTCACGCTCGACGAGGACGCGCTCACCGCATGGGTGGGCGAGCTGGCCGCCGCCTGCAACACCATCGGCACGCAGCGCACCTACACGCGCCCCGACGGCAAGACCTTCACGGTGGCCGGCGGCACGTACGGCTGGGCCGTGGACGAGGGGTCCCTGCTCACGCTCGTGAAGGACGCCGTGGCGAACGGCACGGCGGACTCCATCGACATCCCGTGCACGCAGACCGGCGACGCGTACAACGGCGCCGGCAAGCAGGACTGGGGCAACCGCTACGTCGACGTCGACCTGTCCGAGCAGCACGCGCGCTTCTACGACGCGTCGGGCGCGGTCATCTGGGAGTCGGACATCATCACGGGCAAGCCCGACGGCGAGCACGACACCCCCTCGGGCGTGTACATGGTGAACGCCATGGCAAGTCCCTCGAAGCTCATCGGGTACAACGGCAACGAGAAGATCTACGAGACCGAGGTGCAGTACTGGATGCCGTTCGTGGGCAACTACATCGGCTTCCACGATGCCGATTGGCAGCCGGCGTTCGGCGGCACGCTGTACGCCGACGGCGCGGGCAGCCACGGATGCGTGAACCTGCCCCCGTCGCTGGCCGCATCGCTCTACGGCATGCTGTCGTCGGGCGACACGGTGGTCGTGCACTGGTAGAGAACGAACGCGGGCCCGCATCATGCGGGCCCGCTGCGTGTCGCGCCGAGGTCACACCACGGTGAGATCGGCTACCGTGAGCGGCACCACGCGCGCCAGGTCGTCGGGCGCCATCTCGATTTGGCACCCGATGCGCCCGCCCGAGAACGCGATGCGCTCGTGCAGCGCCGACGTCTCGTCGATGGCGGTGGGGAAGGGCTTGAGCATGGCGAGCGGCGAGCACCCGCCGTGCACGTAGCCCGTGAGCGGCAGCAGCTCGCGCGAGCGCACCATGGCCACCGCCTTCTCGCCCACGGCGGCTGCGGCCTTCTTCAGGTCGAGCTCGCAGGCCACGGGGATCATGAACACGTAGTGCTCGCCCGACTTGCCCTGCGTCACGAGCGTCTTGAACACGGTGTCGGGGTCGAGGTCGAGGATGCGCGCCACCTCCACGCCCGAGAGCGCCTCGGGGCAGTCGAAGAACCGCGCCCGATAGACGGCTCCCACCGCATCGAGCACGCGCATGGCGTTCGTCTTGTGGTCGTGTTCCTTGGCCATCGTCGGCATCTTCCGTTGCGGCTAGCGGATGAAGTTCGTCATGATCTTCTGCTCCACCGTCGGCGCGGGCACCGCGGCGGTCGCCTGCAGCATCCAGGCCATGTTCGTGCCCAGCACGCGCATGATCTGCATGCCCTCGGCATCCTGGCGCACCTGCTCGACGCTTTGGCCGTGCACGACGGGCCAGTAGTTCGAGGAAACCACCGGCATGCAGCAAATCTGGAAGTACTTGTTGATCTGGTCGACGGCCAGGATGGTGCCCGCGCGACGCGCCGAAGCGATGGCGGCCGCGGGCTTGAAGCGCAGCTGCGACGAGGCGGCGAAGAACAGGCGGTCGAGCACCGACAGGAGCGCCCCGTTCGCGCCGGCGTAGAAGACGGGCGAGCCTACGATGAGCCCGTCGGCGTCAAGCGCCTTCTCGATGAGGCCGTTCACCACATCGTCGTCGAAGATGCAGCGGTGGTCGCCGCGTTTGCTGCAGCCGCCGCAGCCCAGGCAGCCGCGGATGGGATCGCGTCCGATCCAGGCGATCTCGGTTTCCACGCCCTGCGCCTCAAGCGCGCCGGCCACCTCGGCGAGCGCCGTGTGCGTGCAGCGCTCCTCGTTCGGGCTCCCGTTGATAAGCAGTACCTTCATGATGCGTTCCTCTCGTCTGATGTTCTTCGGAGTGCTCGCTTCTCTCATGAATCAGGTTAGCAGAAACTATGACCAGCCGGTATCGAATGCAAACAACCAACGAAGCCTACGCTATACTGGCGGTATGGATATCAACGAGACATTGGCTGAAACCCCCGCTGTGGCGGATGGTTCCCCCTTCGACAACGCGCCTATCGGCGTGTTCGACTCGGGGTTCGGGGGCCTCACCGTGGCGCGCGAGATCGCGAAAGAGCTGCCGCACGAGTCCATCGTCTACCTGGGCGATTCGCTGCGCTGCCCCTACGGCCCGCGCAGCTTGGACGAAGTGGACGGCTTCGTGCAGCAGATCGGCGCGTGGCTGGTCGAGCGCGGTGTGAAGATCGTCGTCATCGCGTGCAACACGGCCACGGCGGCCGGGCTTTCCCATGCGCAGCAGACGTTCCCCGTGCCGGTCGTCGGCGTGGTTGAGCCGGGTTCCCGCGCGGCGGCGCGCGCGACGGAGAATCAGCGCGTGGGCGTCATCGCCACGAAGGCCACGGTGGAATCGGACGCCTACACGAAGGCCATCCGCCACCTCGACGAGGGCATCACCGTGTTCTCCACGGCAACGCCGCGCTTCGTGGAAATCGCCGAACAGGGCCTGCGCATGGCCGAAGGCCCCATCGAGGACTTCACGTCGCTCGTGTCGAAGGTGTACGTGCGCCCCGCGTTCGAGGAGATCGCGCGCGAGTACCTCGAGCCCCTGAGGCGCAGCGGCATCGACACGCTCGTGCTGGGCTGCACGCACTTCCCGCTGCTGAAGGCGCTGATCGGAAGCGTGGTGGGGCGCGACGTCACGCTCATCTCGTCCGGGCAGGAGACGGCGCGCGAAGTGGCCGACATCCTGGCTCGCCGCGGCGCGCTCGCCGCGGGCGATCACGAGCCGACCTACGAGTTTTTCACGACGGGGGAGGACGTGGAGGAGTTCCGCAGCTTCGGTGGGCGCGTGTTCCGCACGGGCATCGACGACGTGGGCCGCGTCGCGTTCCCCTCGTAGCCCCGTCGAGCGCATCAACCATCCTATCGGCATCAGATTGGAGCCATGCAGCATGAAAACCATCGTCATAGCCAGCAACAACGCGCACAAGGCCGAGGAGATCGCCACGGCGCTCGACTTCCCCGGTTGGGAGTTCCACACGCTGCGCGAGCTGGGGCTCGAGTCCGACCCGGCCGAGGACGCCGATTCGTTCGAGGGCAACGCGCGCATCAAGGCGCAGGCGGCCCGCGCGGCGAGCGGCGGCAAGGCCGTGCTGGCCGACGACTCGGGTTTGGCGGTGGACGCGCTCGACGGCGCGCCCGGCGTGTACTCGGCGCGCTACGCGGGCGAGGACGCCACCGATGCCGACAACAACGTCAAGCTGCTGGCCGCGTTGGCCGACGTTCCCGACGAGCAGCGTACGGCGCGCTTCGTGTGCACGCTCGTGTTCATCGACGAGGACGGCACCGAAGAGGTGGCGTACGGCACCATCGAGGGCCGCATCGGCCGCGAAGAGCGCGGCGACCACGGCTTCGGCTACGACCCGCTGTTCCTGCCCGACGTGTTCGACGACGGTCGCACCCTGGCCGAGGCCCTGCCGCACGAGAAGAACGCCGTCTCCCACCGCGGCAACGCGCTGCGCGAGCTGCGCGCGAAGCTGGAGGGCTAGCGCAGCGAGCGGCGACGAGGGAAGATCGACGAGAAAGGGGAAAGGTCCATGCGCGACATCACGTTGGGGAGCACGGGCATCACGGTGCCGCAGAACGCGTTCGGAGCGCTGCCGCTGCAGCGCTTGGAAGAGGCCGAGGCCGTAGCCTTGCTGCGCGCGGCGTACGAGGGCGGCATGCGCTACTTCGACACGGCGCGCGCCTATTCGAACAGCGAGCACCGCGTGGGCCTCGCGTTCGAGGGCAGGCGCGATGACGTGTACCTGGCCACGAAGACGATGGCCCGCACGCCCGACGCGTTCTGGGCCGATCTGGAAACGTCGCTTTCCGAGCTGCGCACCGACTGCATCGACGTGCACCAGTTCCACTGCGTCGACCAGGCCTACGCGCCGGGCGACGGCACCGGCATGTACGAGTGCATGCTGGAGGCGAAACGCCAGGGGAAGATCCGCCACATCGGCGTGACGGCGCACAAGATCGAGGTGGCGTTCGACTGCGTGCGTTCCGGCCTGTACGAGGTGCTGCAGTTCCCGTTGAGCTACCTGTCGGGCGAACGCGAGCGGGAACTCATCGATGAGTGCCGTGCAGCGAACGTGGGCTACGTGGCCATGAAGGGCCTGGCGGGCGGCCTCATCACGAACAGCCGCACGGCCATGGCGTACCTGATGCAGTTCGACAACGTGCTGCCCATCTGGGGCGTCCAGCGCATGTCCGAGCTGCGCGAATGGTTGGCGTACATGGACGAGACCCCGCGGATGGACGATGAGCTGGCCGCGTTCATCGAGAGCGAGCGCGCCGAGCTGGCGGGCGACTTCTGCCGCGGCTGCGGCTACTGCATGCCGTGTCCGCAGGGCATCGTCATCAACCAGTGCGCCCGCATCTCGCTCATGCTGCGCCGTGCGCCGTCGAGCGCCTGGCTCACGCCCGCGTGGCAGGAGGCCATGGAGGCCGTGGAGCGTTGCATCGACTGCCGCGCCTGCGTGGCGAAATGTCCCTACGAGCTGGACATCCCCGCGCTTCTGCGCAAGAACCGCGCCGACTACGAACGCGTCCTCGCTGGCGAGGTGAGCGTGGCGTAGAGAGGGCCGGGCGCGCAGCGCAAGCCCGCGGGCGCATGCCATGCGAAGATCGCGCCGCGCGCCGAATCTTCTGCTATACTGGCTTCTGCTGTTTTCGCGTCGGGATGTGGCGCAGTTTGGTAGCGCGCCTGCTTTGGGAGCAGGATGTCGCAGGTTCGAATCCTGTCATCCCGACCATTTACGCCCGGCAACCTGAGGTTGTCGGGCGTAAGTGTTTCAGAGCTCGAAAGAGCTGTTCACGAAGGGAGGCGCCGTGGCTGAGATGGTGGAGTTCCGCGACCGGGCCGCGTTTCGCGCGTGGCTTGAGGCGCATGGGGCCGAGAGCGACGGGGTGTGGGTGCGCTTCGGCAAGAAGGGCGGGCCGAAAACGCTCACGGCGGCCGAGGCGCTTGAGGAGGCGCTGTGCTTCGGCTGGATCGACGGGCAGATGCAGCGCATCGACGAGGGGTCCTACAAGAAGTACTTCGCGCGGCGCACGCCGAAAAGTCCCTGGTCGGAGAAGAACAAGGCGCTCGCCGAGCAGCTCGAGGCACGCGGCGCGATGACTGCGGCCGGACGCGATACGATTGCGGAAGCGAAGAAGGACGGCCGGTGGGACGCCCCGAAGGCGCCGGGCGTCACCGACGAGCAGCTGAGTGCGATCGCGGCGCTGCTCGAAGGCCACGAGCCGGCATGCGCGAACTACCGGGCCATGGCGCCCTCGGTGCGCAAGACGTACGCGAAAGCCTACTTCAGCGCCAAAACCGATGCCGGCCGCGCAAGCCGCCTCGCCTGGATGATCGAGCGGTTGGACCGGAACCTGAAGCCCATGTAGAGGCCCGATGCCCGTCCGGTAACGGCTTCGCGCGCGTTTGCGGGCGGACGTTCCCAAAGCCCTCGCCGGGTTCTACCATGGCGAAAAGCCCTCGCGAGCAAAGGACGAGCCATGGAGCCCACCTCTCTCACCGCCGACCAGCGCACGGCGCTGCTCGGAACCCTGCAGGAGCGCTTCGAGCGCAACGAGCAGCGCCATCCCGGCATCGACTGGGAGGGCGTGCAGACGAAGCTGGAAGCGGACGATGCCAAGCTGGCCGCGCTCTTCGCCATGGAGGACACGGGCGGCGAGCCCGACGTGGTCACCTACGACCTGGCGACGAACGAGTACGTGTTCTACGACTGCGCGCCCGAAACCCCCGTCGGCCGCCGCAACCTCTGCTACGATCGGGAAGCTTGGGAGTCGCGCAAGCGCAACAAGCCGCGCGGCAACGCCGTCGACGAAGCGGCGGACATGGGCGTCGAGATGCTCACCGAGGCGCAGTACTACGCCCTGCAGGAGCTCGGGGAATTCGACGTGAAAACGTCGAGCTGGGTCGAAACGCCCGAACCCGTGCGCGCGCTCGGCGGCGCGCTGTTCTGCGACCGTCGCTTCAATCGCGTGTTCACCTTCCACAACGGCGCCGAATCCTACTACGCCTCCCGCGGCTTCCGCGCCTCCCTGCGCGTGTAGGCAGGAAACGCATCTTCGCCCGCAAAACACGCCTCGTGTGCTGAGGCGTGTTTTGCGGGCGAAGATATGCGCGGCGTCCCCCAGGCCGCGCTACTTGAGCGCCTGCCGCACGTCGAAGTAGCCCTCCCAGGGGTCGACGCCGTCGAGCGACGCCAGGGCATCCTGCATCGACACGGCGTCGGGCGCCACCCGGTCGAGCTCGTTCCAGCTGAGCGGCATGGACACGTGCGCGCCGCTGCGGGCGCGCAGCGAGTACGGGGCCACGCTCGTGGCGCCGCGGCCGTTGCGCATCCAATCGATGAACACCTTGCCGGTGCGTTTCGCCAGCCGCACGTTGCTCGTGTAGCGGTCGGGCCACTTCTCGGCCATCACCTGGGCGATGCGCCGCGCGAAGTCGTGGAACGCGTCCCAGGACGCCGCCGGCTCGAACGGCACCACCACGTGGTACCCCTTGCCGCCGCTCGTCTTGAGAAACGCCGTCAGCTCCAAATCGTCGAGGATGCCCTTGAGGTCGCGCACGCCTTGGCGCACCTGCGCCAGCTCGAGGCCCTTGTCGGGGTCGAGGTCGAACACCATCATGTCGGGCTGCTCGAGCGTTTCCACGCGGCTGCCCCAGATGTGGAACTCGAGCGTGTCCATCTGCGCCTCGGACACGAGTCCCTTGGCGCTGTCCACGTAGAAGTACTCCTCGTCCTCGCCGTTGCTCGCGGGGATGGCGGCGGTGATGACGCCCGACGTGCCGGGGCCGGGGTGCTTCTTGAAAAAGCACGCCGAACCTGCGCCGCGCGGACAGCGCACGATGCTGAGGATGCGGCCGCCCGCGTAGGGCAGCATGCGCTCGGCCATGCGCGCGTAGTAGCGCACGACGTCTTCCTTCGTGATGGGCGGGTGCTCGAACAGCAGCTTGTCGGGGCTTGTGATGCGCACGCCGTCGATGCGCAGCTCGTCGCGGGAGGGGGTATCGCTCATGGGATGCTCCGATCGATCGTCGGGTTCGGGAAAGTCTTCGCCGCGCACCGCAACCTCGCGCCGCACGTCGCGCGGCTCCTTGTCGGTGCGCAGGCCCTGATAGCTGGGGTGGCGCAGCAGGCCGTCGTCGGTCCACTCGGAGAACTTCACCACCCCCACGAGGCGCGGCTCGAGCCATACGACCCGCTCGCCCGCGCGCGGCTTCGGCGCGTCCTCGAACGGCGCGTCCGTGCGCTCGAGGCCCTCGAAGGCCGCAAGCAGATCGCGCGAGACGGCCTCGCTCAGCCCGGAGCCCACGCGCCCCGCGTACACGAGCCGCCCGTCCTCGTACTGCCCGAGCAAAAGCGAGCTGACGCCGCGCACGCGCTTCATCGACTGCGTGTACCCGCCGATGACGAACTCCTGCTCGTTTCCGCACTTCAGCTTGATCCAGTCGCCCGAGCGCCCGCCGCGGTACGGCGCGTCCGCGCGCTTGCCCACCACGCCTTCGAGGTGCTGCTCGCACGCGGCGCGGAAGCTGTCGACGCCGTTTCCGCGCACGTGCACGCTGTAGCGCACGTCGTCGGGCGCGTCCTGCGCGAGCGATTCCAGCAGCTCCTTGCGCTCGACGAGCGGACGGTCGCGCAGGTCGTCGCCGTCGAGCGCGAGCAGGTCGAACACCACGTAGGCGGGGTGCTTGCCGGCCGGGTTGCGCAGGAAACCCTGCAGCGCTTGGAAGTCGGTCCTGCCGGCATCGTCGGTCACCACGAGCTCGCCGTCGAGCACCATCGCGCGTCCCGCCGCCCATGCGCCCAGCGACGCGGCCACGGCGGGGAAGCGCGCGGTGTAGTCGTTGCCGTTGCGCGTGACGAGGCGCACGGCGTCGTGCTCGATGAACGCCACCATGCGGTAGCCGTCGTACTTCACCTCGTACAGCCATCCGTCGCCGTCGGGCGCCGAGCTCACCAGCTTGGCAAGCTCCACATCCACGTGGTCGAAGGGGTTCGCGGCGAACGCCTCGTCTTCCCCGTGCGCGATCTCGTCCATGGTGCGCCCGGTTTGCACGGAGGTGTCGAAGCCGTCGATGCCGGCGTCCGCGCGCACGTAGTCGTCTTTTTCCTTGATGAGCAGCCAGTTGTTGTCGCGCTCGCCCTTCTTCGGCTTCATGTGCACGAGCACCCAGGCACCGTGCAATCGATGCCCGTCCAGGACGAACTTCAAATCGCCGTCGGCAAGCCCGTCCTCCACGTCCACGAGCGGCTCCCAATACCCCTCGTCCCACAGCATGACGGTGCCGCCGCCGTACTCGCCCTGCGCGATGACGCCCTCGAACGTGCGGTAGTCCAGAGGGTGGTCCTCCACGCGCACGGCCAGGCGCTTGTCGCGCGGGTTGTAGGACGGCCCCTTCGGAACGGCCCAGCTCAGCAGCGTCCCGTTCCATTCGAGCCGCAGATCGTAGTGGTCGCGCGAGGCGCGGTGATGCTGCACGGCGAAGCGCAGCCGTCCCTGTTCGACCGCATCGTCGGGTCGCGTGCTTTCTTCTTCCGTGCCGGGCGGTTCGGGGGTGCGCTCGAAGTTGCGTTTGCGGTTGTATTCGCTCAAGGGGGAGGACATGGGCACCACGTGGTCTTTCTGGGATAATTTTGCTCGCAACGCGCGAACTTGCGGTACAATAGTCGCCGCGCTGAACGCGGGTGTGGTTCAATGGTAGAACCTGAGCCTTCCAAGCTCATGACGCGGGTTCGATTCCCGTCACCCGCTCCACGAATCTGCAAGCCGGGCACCCATTGTGCCCGGCTTTTTCATGCGCGGGAACACCGCGCGCCCACCTGATTGCGCATCGTTGCCCGCCGTTCATATACCACGCCGTCGAGCCCGCAAAAAAGCCCCGGTCGCATGATGCGGCCGGGGCTGCTGCGCGCGGGCCCGGGAGGGGAGAGGGCCCGCGCGCGAAGGGGAGGGAAAGCGAAATCGGGGAGGGAAGGGGGCTGAGGCGCCTTACGCCAGCAGCTCCTTGGCGTCCTTCATGGCGAGGCGGCCGGAGTTCACGGCCCACGCCGCCTGCGAGCCGGGCGCGAACTTCACGTCGTAGGAGTCGCCGTACAGGCCGCCCGCATCCGAGCCGCCGGCGTACAGGCCCACGATGACCTCGCCGTTCTCGTCGAGCACCTGCGTCTTCTCGTTCACCTTGATGCCGCCGCACGTGGTGTAGAAGCCGTCGGCCGTCTCGCACAGCCAGTAGGGGCCCTCCTCCATCTTGTGGAGGTACTTCGCGCGCTTGCCGAATTCCTCGTCGGCGCTCGTGTCGTCCCGTCGAGCTCGGCCGCCGCATCGCAATAGCCGTTGTACTGGTCGACGGTGGCCTTCACCGCCGCGGCGTCGAGCCCCACTTCCTTGCACACGGCGTCGATGGAATCGCCCACGTGGCAGCCCTCGGCCTTCTCCAGCACCTCGCGCGCCTTCGCGAGCGGCGTGCCCGGCGTGCCGAACGAGAACACCTGGCCATCGGGGCCGTCGGCCTCCCAGCGCTTCATGTCTGCCTCGGTGAACAGCGCGAACGTCTTCTCCTGGTTGCGCACGCAGATGCCCGCGCCGGCGAAGTCGTCGAGCCACAGGTCCTCCTTGCAGAAGCGCGCGCCCTTCTCGTTGAGCCAGAGCGTGGGCTGCACGCCGGCGGAGTAGGCATCGGTCGTCCACGTGGCCGTCACGGCGCCGATGGTCACCGGTCCGCACCACATGACGGTGCCCAGGCCCTCGGCCATGTCGGCGCCCGCGTCCTTCGCCATCTTGATGCCGTCGCCGGCGCGGCAGTCCATGCCGAGCGCCTGGATGTTGGCGTTCTTCGTCTCGGACACGGCGTAGAGGAACTCGGAGTTGTTCGCGTAGCCGCCCGTGGCAATCATCACGACGGGGGCTTCCACCTTCAGCACGTCGCCGTTCTCCTTCTCGGCCAGCACGCCGGCAACCTTGCCGTCCTCGACGAGCAGCTTGCGGCCGAACGTGTTGAAGTGCGCCTCGATGCCCAGCTTCTCCGCCTCTTCGCCGAAGCACTGCATGAAGTAGCCGCCGGGGCTCGCGTTGTCGCCCTTGTCGTACACGTGCCACACCTTCGGCCCCACGCCGATGGAGATGTTGCCCTCGAACACGATGCCGTGGCCTTCGAGCCAGTCGATGGTCTCGGACGTCTGCCCGAAGAAGTTCTCGTACAGCTGATGCTGCGGGATCCAGTGATGGTAGTTCAGGCAGGTGTTGATGGCGTTCTTCACGCCGTAGGGCGCGTCGGGGCTGTACGCGCCGGCGAACTTCACGCCGCCGTCCGCCTCGGTGAAGTGCGTCTCGAGGCCGGTCATGCCCTCGGTGCCGATGAACGATCCGCCGTAGCCGCTCAAGCGCTCGATGACGACGGGCTTGAGGCCCAGGTCGACCGCCTGGATGGCCGCCGCCGTACCCGTGCCGCCCGCACCGACGATGCACACGTCGGCCTTCACGGTTTCCTTCGGCTCGCCCAGCTCGGGGATGCTCCAGATGGCGTCGTCGGCGGCGCTCGTGCTGGCGGCGCCCGCATCGGCGCCGGCGGTCGGGGCATCGGCTGCAGCCGACGTGGACTGCTGCGGACCGCAGCCGGTCAGCGCGGCGCCCGCGAAGCCGGCGGTCAGGATGCCTGCGCCTGCCAGAAAGGAACGCCTGCTCAGATTGCTCGTGGATTCGGACATGATGATCCTCCTTGCCTGCCTCATTCCTGAGGAAGTGGATTGCGACCGCCCTCCTGCGGCCTGTCCCTATTGTGTGTTCCGTGGATATTGCGTGCAAGAGCTTGACGTGTAGCTCCTTGTTTGCTGCTGAATCTCTTAGTTTCAAGCCCATCATATCGTGCCGCCCGCGCGATGCGGCGTAGTACAATGGGCCTCGTGCGAAGCGGGAGGGAGCCCCTTGCGCACGAGAGGCAGGGAGGGACACCATGCTGCAAGACAAGTGCGACTACTTCATGCTGGCCTACGATTCGCCCAGTTTCAGCGCGGCGGCGAACAAGGTGCCCATGTCGCCGCAGGGGTTCGCGAAGGCCATCCGCAACCTCGAGCGCGAGCTGGGCGTGCCCCTGTTCGCCGTGGACGAGGACGGCACGCGCCGCGCAACGCCCTACGCCGACGAGCTGTACGAGTACGCCAAGCGCATGCGCGCCGAGCGCAACCTGCTGGCGAGCGCGTTCGAGCGCATCTCGTCGAGCGGCTACGTGGAACTGCGCATCGCATGCTCGCTCGGGGTGCCGGGGCTGTTGGGATCGGGCTTTCTCGACGGCTTCCTCGAGGCGCACCCCGACGTGTCCATCACCCTCAACGAGATGCCCGACGCCCTGTGCGAGTCGGTGCTGCGCGACGGCCTGTACGACCTCGCGCTCACCGTGTCCTCGACGGCGGACGACTTCGTCTCGCACGAGCTGTACGCCTCGCCCGTGCTCTACTGGGTGCGCGCCGACGACCCCCTGGCCGAATGCGACGTGCTCGAGCTCGGCGACCTCGCGCAGCGGCGCCTCGCCATCCCGGGGGACGACTTCAAATGCTACTGCGATCTGCTCGCGCGGTTCGAGCGGGAAGGCGTCGAACCGCCCGCCATCGTCAAATACTCCGAGATATTCTGGATATACGAGTTCGTGCTGCGCGGGGAGGGCATCGGGTTCACGCTGCCGCACCTTGCGTCGCTCGAGGTGTTCAACGGAAGCGATGCCGTGGTGGCGTTGCCGACGCGCGACTTCCGGTGGGGGTTCGGCGTGTCGTACCTCAAGGCGCACACGCCCGGGCCGCGCGAAGAGGACCTCATCGCGTACCTGGAGCAGCGGGTTGCCCGCCGCATGCGCACGCGGGCATAGAAAAGCCGCCTGGCATGCATCATGCGGGCGGCTTGGCGAATCGTGCGGGTGAGGAGGCTAAGCGCTTCGGGTGCGCAGATGCGCGATGATGTCCTCGGATTCGTAGAGCGGCTTGCCGTTGATCACCAGGCACGGCACCTGCTTCTTGCCTCCGATGCGCACCAGATCGTTCTGATTGCCGGGTTGCAGCGTGTCGCGGGTGTCCATCATGATCTTGTTGTCGTCCATGAAACGCAGGACTTTCTGGCAGAACGGGCATTCCTTCTTGTAATACAGCGTGTAGTCTTCCAGGTACGGCATGCGCGGCTCCTCTCTCGATATGCTATCGAAGAATCTCGTGAGCTCGGGGTATAGAGCTTCTCATACTACGCCATCGAGAATAAAGACCCGGCCGTTCTTCGCGGCTGTTGCCAATTGGTTGACAACCCTCCTCATCATGCGAAAAAAAGACGGCTGTTTGTCACCACTCTGTAAGTAATGAAGAAGTATCTATTGTGCTATGGAATACTTTATGAGATACTTCGTAGTTTTTTGCATTTCGGGGGGTTTGCTCGAAGCTGCTTCGTAATCGAAAGATGGCGCGCCCGGCAGGACTCGAACCTGCAACCGACGGATTAGAAGTCCGTTGCTCTATCCATTGAGCCACGGGCGCGTTTCAGCGAGCATCGGTATTATACCGTAAAAACCGGCTGGGGGAACGACGGATACGCCGGGTGCGGAAGCGGGGGAACAAAAGGTGAAAACACGCTTCGTATCTGGGATTTTATTGCTTCAAGAGCCGGGCATGACGCCGCGTCGCGCCCACCATGCGCCCCCGACCGCCGCCCCTGCGCACAGCGCTTGCATCGGGAATGCATCTTTCTGCATGTTTATGCATTCGGGCTAATCAAGTATGCAATTCGAAAGGTCGACAAAGCGCCGAAACCAGGGTGAAACGAGGGGGTAGAGGGTGCTTCAATGCTATAGCGCAGCAAAGTGAATGTGGCGAAATGATGTAGACCACCACGATCAACGATGACCATTCGCCGAAAAAACACGAGGTGCGACGAGAGGTACCGTTTTGTTTCATTTTTGTAGTTGCAATTTGATCCGAAGCATGAGATTTTGACGAGGTGAACGGACGCCCGGTGCGCAACGGGCGCTTCCGCAAGCCAAAAATCTGGAAAATGCATAAAGGAAAAGGAGGGTTGCTATGGCTGGTGTGAACGTCAAAAGCGAAATCAAGCCTTTGAAAAAAGTTCTGCTCCACCGCCCTGGTCGAGAACTTCTGAACCTGACGCCGAACACGCTCGAGGAGCTGCTGTTCGACGACATCCCGTTCTTGAAGGTCGCCCAGGAGGAGCACGACGCCTTCGCGCAGGCTCTGCGTGACAACGGCGTCGAAGTCGTATACCTCGAGAAGCTCATGGCCGAGGTGCTTGATCAGAACCCCGAGCTGCGCGAGCAGTTCCTGAAGCAGTTCATCGAAGAGGCCGGCATCCGTACCGATCGTTACCAGAAGATCATCTACGACTACCTCAACGACAATTATCCCGACAACCTCGACTTGGTCATGAAGACGGTGGAGGGCATCAACCTCACCGAGCTGCACACCGACAAGTCGAACTCCTTGGTCGACCTCGTGTCCGAGTCCTCCAAGATGGTTGTGGCCCCCATGCCGAACCTGTACTTCACCCGCGACCCGTTCGCGATGATCGGCAACGGCGTGTCCATCAACCGCATGTACTCCGTCACGCGTAACCGCGAGACCATCTACGCCGAGTACATCTTCACGCATCATCCTGACTTCAAGGATGTGCCGCAGTACTACAGCCGCTACAACACGTTCCACATCGAGGGCGGCGACATCCTCAACATCAACGACAAGGTGCTGGCCATCGGTATTTCTCAGCGTACCGAGCCCGATGCCATCGATGCCATCGCGAAGAACATCTTCGAGGACGAGACGAGCCCGGTCGAGACGATCCTGGCCTTCAACATCCCGAACAACCGCGCGATGATGCACCTCGACACGGTGTTCACGCAGATCGACACCGACAAGTTCACCATCCACCCGGGCATCATGGGCCCGCTGACCGTCTTCGAGATCACCCCCGAGGGCGACGGCATCAAGGTCAAGGAGATGAACGGCAAGCTCGAGGACATCCTCGAGAAGTACATGGGCCATCCGGTCGAGCTCATCCCCTGCGGCGGCGGCGACCGTATCGCGGCCGAGCGCGAGCAGTGGAACGACGGTTCGAACACGCTGTGCATCGCTCCGGGCACCATCGTGGTGTACGAGCGCAACGACGTGACGAACGCGCTGCTCAAGGAGAAGGGCCTCAACGTCATCGAGGTTCCCTCCGCCGAGCTGTCCCGCGGCCGTGGCGGCCCGCGCTGCATGAGCATGCCCATCGAGCGCGAGGACTAAATCGTCAAGCTCCGTGCGCGACGCGCATGCGAGCCCTTCTGAAGTACCCTTGCCTTTTCCGGATTGCCGGGGCCGTGCAAACGGCCCCGGACATTCGAAGAGGGGCGGGCAGAATTACTTGGCGCTGCCCGCGGTGTATATGTTTTGTACCGTAACGTTTGAAAGGAATGATCTATGCCTACTAGCCTGAGCGGTCGCGACTTCCTGCGCCTCCTCGACTTCACCTCCGAGGAAATTGAGTACCTGCTGAAGTTGTCCCGCGAATTCAAGAACCTGAAATTGACGGGTACCCCCCATCGTTATCTCGAGGGCAAGAACATCGTCCTGCTGTTCCAGAAGACGTCCACCCGTACGCGTTGCGCGTTCGAAGTTGGCGCTATGGACCTCGGCATGGGCGTGACCTACCTCGATCCGGGTAGCTCCCAGATGGGCAAGAAGGAGTCCATCGAGGACACCGCTCGCGTGCTCGACCGCTTCTACGACGGCATCGAGTTCCGTGGCTACGCTCAGTCCGACGTGGAAGAGCTGGCTGCCGGCGCTTCCGTGCCGGTGTGGAACGGCCTGACCACCGAGTGGCACCCCACCCAGATGCTCGCTGACATCCTGACCGTTCAGGAGAACTTCAACTACGACATCAAGGGTAAGACGCTGGTGTTCATGGGCGACGCCGCGAACAACGTGGCCCGTTCGCTCATGGTGGTGTGCGCCAAGCTGGGTCTGAACTTCGTCGCCTGCGGCCCCAAGGAGAACATGCCTGCCGCCGACCTCGTCGAGACCTGCGAGGCCATCGCTGCCGAGAACGGCTGCACCATCAAGCTGACCGAAGACGTGAAGGACGCCTGCACGGGCGCCGATGTCATCTACACCGACGTGTGGGTGTCCATGGGCGAGCCCGACGAGGTGTGGGCCGAGCGCATCAAGCTCCTCGAGCCGTATCGCGTGACCGAAGAGGTCATGGCCATGGCCAACAAGGATGCCATCTTCCTGCACTGCCTGCCTTCGTTCCACGACACGAACACCACCACGGGTGCCGACATCGCCGAGCGCTTCGGCGTCACCGAGATGGAAGTCACCGACGGCGTGTTCGAGTCCAAGCAGTCCAAGGTGTTCGACGAGGCCGAGAACCGCATGCACACCATCAAGGCCGTCATGTACGCGACGCTCTCCTAACTGAGAAGGACTAGGTGAATCAAGATGCCTTATCAGAAGGGTGAAGGTAAGTCCGTTGTCATCGCTTTGGGCGGCAACGCTCTGGGCGATACCCCGCAGGAGCAGCTCGCTCTCGTGAAGGAAACGGCGAAGAACATCGTTGACATGGTGGGCGAGGGCATCAACGTCGTGGTTTCCCACGGCAACGGCCCCCAGGTCGGCATGATCAACAACGCGTTCGCCTATGCGAGCCAGCATGATGGCAAGACCCCGGAGATGCCGTTCCCCGAGGCCGGCGCCATGAGCCAGGGCTACATCGGCTACCAGCTGTCCCAGGCCATCCTGAACGACCTCAAGGATCGCGGCATCATGCGCTCCACGGCCAACGTGATCACGCAGACGGTCGTCGATCCTGACGATCCGGCGTTCCAGAACCCCACGAAGCCCGTCGGCGCCTTCCTCTCCGAGGAAGAAGCCAAGGCTAAGGCCGAGGAAACCGGCTGGACGTTCAAGGAGGACGCGGGTCGCGGCTGGCGTCAGGTTGTCGCTTCCCCGAAGCCCGTTCGCATCGTCGAGTTCGATGCGGTGAAGGACCTCATGGACAACGGCTACGTGGTCGTGTCCACGGGCGGCGGCGGCGTGCCGGTGTTCGAGACCGAGGACGGCTACGTCGGCGTCCCCGCGGTCATCGACAAGGACCGTTCTTCGGCCAAGCTCGCGGCTGACTTCGGTGCCGACATGCTGGTCATCCTCACGGCCGTCGAGAAGGTTTGCGTGAACTTCGGCAAGCCCGATCAGGCTCAGATCGACACGATGACGATTGCTGAAGCTGAGGAGTACATCGCTCAGGGTCAGTTCGCTCCGGGCTCCATGCTTCCGAAGGTGGAGGCGTGCATCGAGTACGTGCGCGCGTATCCCGAGGGCAAGGCGCTCATCACGTCGCTCGAGTGCGCTGCGGCCGGTATCGAAGGCAAGACCGGTACGGTCATCACGGCGTAAGCGTCTTACGTATGCGGAAGGCTCCGCGGCTGAGGGTAGTGCGGAGCCTTCCACTGTTTAGGGGTACCGGCGGGTTGTGCGGTTACGCTTCCACAGATCCGCTGTCAATTTCTCGTTCGCCAAAATATCCGACTCGATCCTCAAAATAGGAGGGGTTGTTATGACCGAGAAAGTAAAGGAAAAGAGCAAGAAAAAGCGATCTATTTCATCGTTTACCATCCTGCTGATCATCTTGATCGTGCTGGCGTTGGTCACGGTCGTGATGTCGCTGGCCGGCGTTGAAGGAATTGCCGGCGCAACGGTTGCCAACGTGGCAACGGCTCCCGTCAAAGGCTTTACCGACGCGTTGCCTGTTTGTCTGTTCGTGCTGATCCTGGGCGGTTTCCTGGGTATCGTCACGGAGACGGGCGCGCTGGATGCCGGTATCGCAGCGCTGGTGAAGAAGCTGAAGGGCAATGAGCTCATCCTCATCCCCATTCTGATGTTCATCTTCTCCATCGGCGGTACGACATACGGTATGTGCGAGGAAACGGTTCCGTTCTACCTGCTGCTCGCGGCCACCATGGTCGCCGCAGGCTTCGACAGCGTTGTCGGTGCTGCGGTCGTGCTGCTGGGTGCTGGCTGCGGCGTGCTCGGCTCGACGGTGAACCCGTTCGCCGTTGGCGCTGCCGTCGACTCCCTGAGCACGTCGGGTATCGTGATCAACCAGGGCACCATCATCATGCTCGGCGTGATCCTGTGGCTCGTGACGCTTGCGATCTCCATCGTCTTCGTCATGCGTTACGCGAAGAAGGTCAAGGCGAACAAGGGCTCCACCATCCTGTCGCTGCAGGAGCAAGAGAACATGAAGGCCGAGTTCGGCGAGGCTCAGCAGGAAGCTGAAAACGCCGAGGCGAACCCGAGCGAGAAGCTGATGACGGGTCGTCAGAAGTGGACGCTCGTTGTGTTCGCGCTGACGTTCGTGGTCATGATCGTCGGCTTCATCCCCTGGGGCGACTTCGGCGTCGAGGCGTTCGATGCCGGCGCGGTCACGGAGGAAGTCACGACGCAGGTTTCCGGCGAGGATGTTGCCGCCGTCTACACCGACAAGGATCTTGGCGTGTTCGAGGGCGACGTGTCCGGCACGGTCACCACTGAAGAGCAGGTGTCCGAAGGCTGGTCTGCGTTCCTGACCGGTCTGCCGCTGGGCCAGTGGTACTTCGATGAGGCTTCCACCTGGTTCCTCATCATGGCTATCATCATCGGCATCGTCGGTGGCATTTCCGAGAGCCGCTTCGTGAAAGCGTTCATCAACGGCACCGCCGACATGATGAGCGTCGTGCTGATCATCGCCATGGCCCGTTCGATCACGGTGCTCATGGGCGAGACCGGTCTCGACATGTGGATCCTGAACAACGCGGCTGCTGCACTGAACGGCTTGTCGGCGATTATCTTCGCCCCGCTGTCGTTCCTGCTGTACATCGTGCTGTCGTTCCTCATCCCGTCGTCGTCCGGTATGGCTACGGTGTCCATGCCCATCATGGGCCCGCTGGCGAACTCGCTGGGCTTCTCGACCGACGTCATGATCATGATCTTCAGCGCCGGCAACGGCCTGGTGAACCTGTTCACCCCGACGAGCGGTGCGATCATGGGCGGTTTGGCGCTGGCCAAGATCGAGTACTCGACGTGGCTGAAGTTCGGTGGCAAGCTGTTCGTGATGCTGGGTGTTGCATGCGTGATCATCTTGACGATTGCCATGATGGTCATACCTGGCGCTGCGTAAGGTTTCATCCGCTTGCGGCATTGCCGACAAGCGATAGGGCTCCACGAAAGGGTCTCCCGCTTCGGCGGGGGACCCTTTTGCTGTGCGGGGCACTGAACTGGGGTTAAACTCTTGATTGAATCAGTATTATTGCATCCCCCCTTTCCCTAAACTACACATCGGCATGCGAATTCGACGTACTAGCACATGAGACCGAAGCACAAACACACTCTTTAAGGGGACTCTCATGCAGCGTCGAATTTCTCGCAACTTCGTATCCGTATTCATGGCATTCGTGCTGGTGGTCACGTGCAACAGCGCAACTGCGCAGCCGTTGGCCGCATTCGCCGAAGAGGGGGCGCGGCAAGCGATCGAGGTCGGAGCGGAGGAGGCTCCGAATCCGGAAGATGCGCCCGACCCGGTAGGAGATGCGGAAGAGCCCGCGGAAGCCGAGGGTGGCGCGACGGACGATGCCCCGATGGTCGACGTTCCCACCGAGGATGGCGAGCAATCGGTCGATGTCGAGCCGGCGGACCCGACGGAGGGCGACGAGGCTCCGCTTGCGACCGCGTCGGCCGAGGAAGTGCCTGCCGTCGAGCGGGCCGACGTTGAAGTGCCGGCCGCCGCGACGCGTGCCGATGCGTCGGACGTGACGTTCGATACCGCGCAGCTGTCGCTGGCCATCGGGTCGTTCGCCTGGAAGGACGCAGCGGGCGCGCTCACGGAAGCAGCGCGGGACGACAAGGGCGCCTACCTGCTGCCGACGCCGTTCGAGGGCATCAAGGGCCTGCGGCTCGTGCTCGACTTCGGCGTGCTCAAAGACGACGAGACGCGCACCATCAAGCAGGGCGACCACTTCACGTTCGCGCTCAATCAGACGACGGCTGCGGGGCTGAACCGCTTCTCGCTTACGGATACCGTTGCGCCGCAGAACATCACCTTCGGCGGCCACCTCGTGGCGACGTACGAGATCAAGCACGGCGTTCTCAACGTGACGTTCAGCCAGAACGTGAACTATGAGGAGGGGTTCGCGAAGATCAACGGCGGCATCAGCCTGAACTTCGAGCTGAACGAGGCCGCCTACGGCACCGAAGACGAGACGGGCGTCGATCTCGTGCTGCAAGACGTCAGCAATCCGGCGCACGTCGTGGTGCCGCCGAAGTCGTCGACGGTGGACGGCGTGGAGAAGGAGGGCGTCTACGACCCGGCCACCCGTTCCATCACGTGGACGGTGAGGGCGGGTACGTCGTCGGCCGGGCTCGACATGGCGGGCATGAAGATCGTCGACACCTACGATGCGGGCGCGCTCGAGTACGTCTCGGCGTCGACGACGGCTGCCGACGGGACCGAGACCGACATCACGACGGCCATCGAGCAGAGTACGGGGTCGTGCGCCTACGTGTTCCCCGCAGGGTCCGTGGCACCGCAGACGGTGAAGATCGTGACGAAGGTGAAGGACGCGGCGCTCCCGAAGGACGGGGCGTCGGTGGTGGGCAACGATGTGCGGCTTGACAAGGGCACCTCGCCCTACGACCCCGGCACGCATCGCACGGCGGGCACGACGACCAGCGTACCGGGCATGGGGGTGCAGAAGAACGGCGAGCAGATCGACGGCAACAAGATGCAGTGGTCGATCGTGGTGAACGAAGCCGAGGACGCGTGGCTGTGGAATGCCGTGGTCACCGACGTGCTGGCGGCGAACCTCACGTACCTCGACAACTCGCTGCGGGTGGACGGCAAAGCCGTGCCCGTGTACGACGCGGTGCCCGACACGGCGCCGGCGTCGGACTACGCAACCCTCGTGACGAACGCCGACGGCACCCATACGCTGGCCTTCCACTTCGTGGACACCGAGGCCGCCGATCACGACGGCAAGCCCCTCATCGGGAAGGCGCACCGGCTGACGTTCGAGACGGCGCTTGCGGGCGACGGCATCGAGGACGCGAAGATCGAGAACACCGCCACGTTGAGCGGCGGCTGGCCGGATGGCGACGGCCCCGGCGTGGCGTTCGCGCGCGACATGGGCATCGGCACGGAATACCGCTACGCCTTCGTCAAGAAGGAGGGGAGCGTCGAGCAGCGCACGGGCGTGATCACCTGGTCGGTGAACCCGCAGACGCGCCTCGAGCATTACGAGGGGGCCACGCTGTCCGATGCGATCGACGCGAGCGATCAGGCGTTCATCGACGGGACGGTGATGCTGGAGTACCGGGGAACGACGTACGATCAGGCGCAGCTCGTGAAGGAAGGGTGGCTCACGGTGACGGGCTCGGGCGTTGCCGGCGATCCGACGACGCTCGCGTTCACGTTGCCGAAGGACCCGTTTCCGCTGCTGTCCGACGTGCAGGTGACCTATCGCACGCAGGCGACCGCGGGCTTTTTGGACGGCACGCACGGAACGGCGCACACGTATCGCAACACAGCGAACCTCGAGGTGCAGACGAGCGGCGGCACGTTCGAGAACACCGCCACGGCCGAAGTGCCGCTCGAGAACGATCTCATCGCCAAAACGGCGGCGTACGAGTACGACGACGCGGCGGGCAGGGGATGGCTGCACTACACGCTTACGGCGAACGCGAACAAGATGGACCTGAGCGACGTGGCGGTGTCGGACGACTTCTCGCACTTGGCGACTACCTATTATAAGAACGACGGCTCGACGCTCGATATCCCGGCTACGGCGTGGACGATCGACGAGGGTCGCACGCAGGTGACGGGCGGGGCGCATGAAACCCCGACGTTCACGGGCGGCCGGTTCAGCGTGAAATTGGGCGAGGCGGCCTCGGGGTGGAAGATCGACGGCGCGTACACGATCGACCTTTACCTCACGCTGACCGACGCCGCGCGGCAGGCGTATCTGCTCGATGCGGGAAGCGGCTTTATCCGCACGAAGAACGTGGCCTCCATCGAGGGTACGTCCGGCGGTGGCGCCATCGACCGCACGGCAGTGTACGAGACCACGCCCGAGGGCGGCGACATCGTCAACGAGCTGGTGGACAAGAGCTCGCAGTTCAGCAAGGACACCGGTGTCATCCGTTGGCGCGTCGACGTGAACCCGCAGGGGGCCGAGCTCAAGAACGCCGTGGTGAAGGACGTGCTGAACAAGTCGCTGCAGCTCGACTTCTCGTCGGTCAGGCTCTACGAGAGCAGGCATGCCGCGAACGGGTCGATCGCCGACGATGATCCGGCAACGGCCGGGTGGACGGAGGTGAAGGACGACGCCTTCACCGTTGAGCCGGGCGACGATGGGTCGAGCATCCTGAAAGCAGCGCTGCCCGACGGCGCGAAAGCGTACACGCTCGTGTACGAGACGAACATCACCGAGGCCGTCGCCTCGGGCTACGTGCAGAACCGCGCATCGCTTCTGAACGACGACACCGAGAAGGGCGACGGCTCGCACACCCAAGAGCTCGGCGACGACTCGTGGGGCTACCTCGAGCGTACGGCCTCGTACAAGTTCGTGAAGATGGACGCGTTGGGCGGCTCGGCGCAGCCGCTCGGGGCGGGCGTGACGTTCGGCCTGTTCGCCGACGAGGCGTGCGCGCAGCAGATCAAGCTCGTGACCGCGAACGAGCATGGCGCGTTCGGGTTCTACGGTCTGACGCCGGGAACCACGTACTGGTACAAGGAGACGAAGGCGCCTGCGGGCTACGTGCTCGATACGACCGCGCACGAGTTGGCGGTGCCGGCGGGCGTGAGCGGCGTGCAGCCGGGCGCGATCACGGTGACGAACGATCGCGTGCGGGCATCTGCTCCGGTGACGGTGACGAAGCTGTTCGAGACGACGGCGGGCAGCGACATCGACAAGCAGGCGCGCTTCAAGCTCGTGCTGCGCCCGCTCGGCGCGGGCAGCGGCAAGGCGGTGGGCGTGTCGATGACGGGCTCGGCCGGGACGTACGCCTACGCCGGCACGGCGGGCTCGGTTGATGCGGCCACCGAGCTCGTGGTCGACGCGGCGGCGGGCGCCGAGAGCGCCACGCTTGCGCTGAGCGATTTGCCGTGGGGTTCCTACGAGCTGCGCGAAACCGGCACGACGGCCGGCTACGCGCTGCAGGGCGCTGCGAAGACGTTCACCGTGGCGCAGGACGGCAGCGTGACCTTCGGCGACGCCGCAGGTGCCGAGCTGACGAACAGCAAGACGCATATCACGCTGCACAAGCTTTTGAACGGAATCGAGCAGGCCGTGCCGGGCGTCTCCTTCTCGCTATTCGAGCGCACGAACGGCTCGGTGGGAACGACGGCGGTCGAGAGCCCGTTCACGAAGGGTGCGTACACGTGGACGCCCGACGGCAACCCCTGGGAGATCGTCGGGCTGCCTGCGGGCACGTACACGCTGCGCGAGACGACCGCGGCCGACGACGCGACGATCTCGCAGGTGCAGGACGTGCCCTTCACCATCGCGGCCGACGGCGCGCTCAAGCTCGACAAGAGCGTCGCGCACGTGAAGGCGTCGGGCACGACAATCACGGTCGACAACGTGTCGTGCAGCGCGGTGAAACTGGACAAGCTCGATCAATACGGCCATGCGGTGAGCGGCGCAGGCGTGCTGCTGCAGCGTTGGGACGGAAGCGCGTGGGTGGACGAAGGTGCCCCGGCGGCGACGGCGGGCAGGACGCTGACGTTCGACAAGCTTCAGCGCGCTACGACGTATCGCATCGTCGAGACGCTCGTGCCCGACGGCTACCTTATGGCGCAGCCGGTTGAGTTCACCGTCAACGCGTACGGCGTCGTGGAGCGCGTCAAGCTCGGAAATGCGGTGGGCACGTCGGCTGCATACGGAAACGTTTGGAGCAACGGCACTTTCACCCTGCGCGACGAGCGCATCCTCGGCCATGCGTCGTTCGTCAAGGTGGCGGAGGACGCGGCGGGCACGCCGCTTGCGGGCGCGACGTTCGACCTGTACCGGGTCGAGACGCCGGCCGACGTCAAGGTGCACGGCGCGGGCTCGTTCATCTCGGACGCCCAGGGCCGCGTGAGCACGGTGGGCTCGTCGCTTGCGAACGTCGACACGGGCCGGAAGATGGCCGAGGGTCTCGCGCCCGGCACCTACTACTTCAAGGAGACGGGCGCGCCGGCCGGCTACCGCTTCGATGCGACGCAGCCGGCGATGTCCGAGCGTTTCACGGTGGAAGCCGACGGATCGAACCGCTACACGCAAGCGGCGGGCGCGCCGTCGGGTCAGCACGTCATCGGGCTCGCGGCGGTTGAGAACACGCCGCTCGCCGCGTTGGTGCTCGTGCACAAGGCCGACGAGGGCGGTGCGCCGCTCGGCGGGGCCGTCTTCGCGCTGACCGGCACCGATGCCGACGGCGGCGCGGTGTCGTTCGAGGCCGAGACGGGCGCCGACGGCCTCGCGTCGTTCGAGCGCGTTCCCACCGGCTCCTACGAGGTGCGCGAGACGAAGCCGCCCGCAGGCTACCGGTTGAGCGCCGCCGTGCTGAAGGTGACGGTGGGGCAGGAGACAGCGGGGCTCACGTACGATCTGAACGTCGATGCGCCCGTGGTCAACGAGCTGAACAGCCTCACCGTGTCGAAGGTGGACGAAGCGGGCGCTTCGCTTGCGGGCGCGGTGTTCGCGCTCGAGGGCACGTTCGCCGACGGCTCGAGCGATCCGCTCGTGTGGACGTCGGGCACGGATGCCGAAACGATCGCGGGCAAGCTCGTGGCGTCGAACGTGTACCGGCTCGTCGAGCGTTCGGCTCCCCTGCATTACGTGCGCACGTCCGAGCCGCGCGAGGCGATGATGGACGCCCATGGCGTCCTGTTCGAGCGCGCCGTGGGCGCGTCGGCATGGAGCGCCGTGCAGGGGAACGCCCTGGTGGTGGCGAACGATCCCGTGCGCGGGCAGGTTGAGGTGACGAAAACGGTGTCAGGCGGCAACGGCACCGTTGCAGGCGTGCAGTTCGACCTGTTCAAGCGCGGTGCCGCGTCCGACGGCGACGACTTGGCCATCGCGTCCGCCTGTACGACGGATGCGGCGGGGGTCTGGCGCTCGCTCGACGAGGGGGCGACGAATCCCGACACGGGGCGTCCGCTGTCCGAGGGGCTTGCGGCGGGGTCGTACTTCCTTGTCGAGACGAAGGCCGCGCCCGACACCGAGCTCGATGCGACGCCTCGTAACTTCGAGATCGCCGACGCCGACCACTATGCTGCCGCGAAGGCGGCGGTGGCGGTGTCGCTTGAGAATCGCGCGTTCGGCGCATCGCTCGAGCTGGCGAAACGCGACGCAACGAGCGGTGCGGCGCTTGCGGGCGCGGCGTTCGCGCTCACGTACGTGCCGGAAGGCGGCGATACGTCGCAGGTCATCGTCGTGCCGGCGGCGGGCGACGCGGGCGCGTACCGGGTGGGCGACCTCAAGAAGGGCACGTACACCCTTGAGGAAACCATCGTGCCGAACGGTTACGAGCAGCCGTTCGAGGCCACGTTCTCCCTGACCGATGCCGACAACGGCGCAACGGTGAACGTGCGTGACGACGCGGCACAGGCCGTTGCGGTGACGAAGACGGCCGGCACGTGGGACGCGTCCGGCGTGACGAACGCGCGCAAGCTCGGATCGCTCGCGCTGACGAAGGTGGGCGAGCAGGACGAGCCCCTCGCCGGCGTGCTGTTCCTGCTTGAGCGCAGCGAAGCGGGCGCGTGGAGCACGGTGGGCACGTACGCGACGGGCGCCGACGGCACCCTCGCCGTGTCCGACCTCGCATGGGGTGCGTACCGCATCTCCGAGACGAAGGCGGCGCCGGGCTACGAGCCGGGCGGCAACGCGGTGCCGATCGCGTTCGAGGTGGGGCCGAACACCGGCACCGACGTGAAGCTGACCTGGGATCACGGAATCATTGCGAACGAGCGGACGAGCATTGCCATCGAGAAGGTGGACGATGCCGCAACGCCGCAGCGCCTCGACGGCGCGCACCTCAAGCTGAAGGGCGTCTTCGCTGATCGCACGACCGAGAAGGCGTGGGAGTCGAGTGCGGACGCCGCAGAAGTGCTCACCGGACAGCTCGTCGTGGGTGAGACGTACACGCTTGAGGAAACCGAGCGCCTGCCCGGCTACCTGGCCTTGCCGGGCGCCATCGCATTCGCGCTCAACGGTGCGGGCCAAATCGTGCTCGAATCGGTTCCCGTCTACGGCGACGGTTCGCAGGCGGCGCGTCTGTCCGCCGACGGCGCGCAGCTGTCCGTGCGCAACGTCAAGGTGCGTGGCATGGTGACGCTTTCGAAGATGGACGCCGATGCGGGCATGCCGCTCGACGGCGCCGTGTTCGCGTTGTACGACGGTACGGGCGCCCTCGTGCGGGACGGGCTTGAGACGGGCCGTGCCTACGCGGCCGCCGATTGGTCCGCAACCGACGCAGCGGCGGGTCGGCTGAGCATCGAAGGCCTCGACTTGGGGTCGTACTCCCTGCGCGAGACGGCGGCGGAGGGGTATCAGGTGCCCGATACCGCGTACCCGTTCACCATCGACAACGACAACGCGACGAAGGCGCCCTCGTGCGATCTGGGCACGATTGCCAACCGGCAGACGGAGCTCTCGTTCGTCAAGACAGGGCTCTACGCCGAGCAGTGCTCCGATCCCGTGCTGGGAGGCGAAGCGCCCGATGCGACGCTGCCGCTGGCCGGTGCCGTGTTCACGGCGTACGACGACGCGGCGTGCACGCATGCGGTGGCCACGGCGACCAGCGACGAGGCCGGTCGGGTGACGTTCAAGAAGCTTCCGGCCGCCACGTACTGGGTGCGCGAGACGACGACGCCTGCCGGACACGTGCCGAGCGACGTCGTGTACGTGGCTGCGTTCGCGGCCGACGGCACGCTGAGCGGGTTCGTGCAGCAGGACGCGCCGGACGCGGCGGTTGACACGGTGGTGAACGACGTGTTCCGCGCCGACATCAGCATGAGGAAGGTGTCGGAGAACGACGCGTCGAAGGTGCTGCCGAACTCGGTGTACGGCCTGTACAAGCGCGTGGTCTCGCCGCTTGCGCGCGGGGCGGAGTCCTTGCAGCTCATCGCGAAGGCCACCACCGACGAGCACGGCATGCTCACGTTCAAGGGCGTCCTCATGGATCGGGAATACGTCGTCCAGGAGCTGGAAGCGCCCGACGGCAGCCTCGTGTCGAAGCATCCCATCGCCATGACGTTCGCCGTGGGAAGCGACGGCGCGCCGCGGCTTGCTACGTTCGACGATGGCTCCGGCACGGCCGAGGTGGACGAGAACGGCGTCATCGTGTGGAAGGAGCCGCAGGTGATGGTTGCCTTCAACAAGAAGACCCCCGAGGGCGACGCGCTTGCCGGCGCGCTGCTCGAGGTGGTGGACGAGCGGGGCGCCGTGGTGGTGGAGCCGTGGACGTCCGAGGAGGGGAAGGGCACGCAGGTGGAAGGCGTGCTCGTGGCGGGTGCGACCTACCGCCTCGTGGAGCTCGAGGCGCCTGCGGGCTACGTGCGCGCCGACGACGTGTCGTTCACCGTGGAGAATCCGAAGCTCGGGCCGCGGGAGGGGTTCGTGCAGCAGGTGGACATGGTTGACGAGCTCGAGGCGGCGCCGCCTGCGAAGACGCCTGCCGCAACGAGGCCCTTCGGCTTCCTGGCGAAGACGGGCGACCCGTCGCTCGCGCTGCTCGTTGGGGGCGTGGTGTTCGCGGCGGCCGGCATTGCCGCGGCGAGCGGCGTGCGCCGGCGACGTACGCGCGCGTAAACACGGAGAAGGGGCCCGCGCGGGCCCCTTCTGCTTTCTACAGCGTCTTCTTCATCCAGATGTGCTCGACGTGCTCGTCGAGCTCGACGGCGCCGTAACGCTCATACCCCGTGCGCTCGTAAAACGGCGTGACGTAGCACTGCGCGTGCAGGTGCACCTCCGTCGCCCCGGCTTCGCGCGCAAGGCGCTCGGACTCGGCCAGCAGCTTGCTGCCGTAGCCGCCGTGACGTGCCTCGGGCAGCACGGCCAGGCGGCCGAACACCCAACGGCCCGGCTCGTCGGTGTGGTCGGGATCGGGGAAGATACGGGCGCAACCCACGAGCGCATCGTCCTCGTACAGCGTCACGTGGATGGTGCGCGGGTCGTCGTCCGTGGCGTCGAATTCGTCCTGAAAACCCTGCTCCTCCATGAACACGCGCGTGCGCACGATGCGCGCGTCCGCGAAGTTGCCCTGCTCGAATCGCAATTCCATGCGAGCCTTCTTTCTCTCTTCGGTCGTCGACCACCTTACCATACGTGCGCAATGAAATCAGGCTTTTGCGAGGTCGTGTGGATGTTTTCTGCATAAGAGCCGCGAGGTGCAAAGCAGTGCTCGCGTATGCTTTATTTGTGGTGGAAACATGGTAGAATCGACGGATGTATAAAAAGAAGGACCCATCCGCTAAGGAAAGATGCGTACCATGCAAATTCGCGAAGAACTTGAACAGCTGATCGACGCGGCCGTCGCGGCCGCGTGCGAGGACGGAACGCTCACGCTTGAGCAGGCTCCCGAGGCGGCACTCGAGCGCCCGCGCGACGAGAGCAACGGCGATTGGGCTTCCACCGTCGCCATGCGTTCGGCAAAGCTTGCCAAGAAGAACCCCCGCGAGATCGCGCAGGTCATCGTCGATCATCTGCCGGAGAACGACATGATCGCCTCCGTCGAGATCGCCGGCCCCGGCTTCATCAACATCCGCTTGGCCAACGCCGTCCTGCAGGGCGTCGTCGCCGAGGCGCGCGCCGAGAAGGAAGACTTCGGCAAGGGCGAGATTCCCGAAGGCGAGCGCAAGATCAACCTCGAGTACATCTCGGCGAACCCGACCGGTCCGCTGCACGTGGGTCACGGCCGTTGGGCCGCGCTCGGCGATGCCACGGCGCGCGTCATGCGCCATGCCGGCTACGACGTGTTCGAGGAGTTCTACATCAACGATGCCGGTACGCAGATGGACAACTTCGGCGAGTCGGTTGCGGTGCGCTACCAGCAGCTGCTCGGCCGCGACGTGGAGATGCCGGAGGCGTGCTACGCCGGTTCCTACGTGAAGGACATCGCCCAGGCCATCATCGACGAGGACGGCGACAAGTGGCTCGACGCCGACCAGAAGGAGCGCATGGAGAACTTCCGCGAGCGCGCCTACGCCTACGAGCTGGCCGAACAGCATCGCGTGACCGAGCGCTTCGGCACGACCTTCGAGTGCTGGTTCTCCGAGCGCTCGCTGTACGTGCCCGACGAGACGGGCGAGAGCGCGGTCGACCGCAGCCTCAAGGCCATGGACGAGAAGGGCTATATCTACGTCGAGGACGGCGCCACCTGGTTCAAGTCGAGCGCGTTCGACGACGAGAAGGACCGCGTGCTCATCAAGGCCAACGGCGAGATGACGTACTTCATGAGCGACGTGGCCTACCACTATAACAAGATGGAGCGTGGCTTCGACCACCTCATCAACATCTGGGGCGCCGACCACCACGGCTACATCGCCCGCTGCGAGGCCATGCTGGCCGCCTGGGGTTGGCCCGGCGCGCTGGAAATCATGCTCGGCCAGCTGGTGAACCTGTTCCGCGACGGCGAAGCCGTGCGCATGTCGAAGCGTACGGGCGAGATGATCACGTTCGAGGAGCTCATCGACGAGGTGGGCGTCGACGCGACCCGTTACCTCATGCTGGCGAAGTCCTCCGACCAGCCCATCGACTTCGACATCGAGGTGGCGAAGAAGAAGGACGCCTCGAACCCGGTGTACTACGTGCAGTACGCGCACGCGCGCATCTGCTCCATCCTGCGCAAGGCCGCCGACGCGCAGCTTGCCGAGGCCGCTGCGAACGGCGAGATCTCGATGGACGAGCTGGCCGAGAAGGTCATCCCGGCGAACGTCGACCTGTCGCCGCTCACGCACGAGTCGGAGCTGGCGCTCATGCGCAAGATGGACGACTTCGGCCCGCTCGTGGCGCAGGCCGCCCGCGACCGCGCGGCGTTCCGCTTGACGCACTACGCGCAGGACCTCGCGGCCCTGTTCCACTCGTTCTACACGAACTGCCACGTCATCGGCGAGGAAGAGAACGTGACGAACGCCCGCCTGGCCCTCGTCGACGCCACCCGCATCGTGCTGGCGAAGACGCTCGACCTGCTGGGAGTCACCGCCCCCGCAAAGATGTAGGGAAGAAGCAAGCGCAAAGGGGCCGCCGATGGGCGGCCCCTTTTTTGCGTCTAGTGGTCCACCTGCTCTTCCTTTTCTAGTGCGCCCGCCGGGAGACCCACAGGTCCACCAGTCAATCCGCGGGCGCAAAGGGAGGAGGCGCCTCTCATTCTAGTGCGCCCGCCGGGGGACGTGCTGGCCCCCCGGCCTTCCGTGGGCGCCATGGGGGGTCCCGCTTGTTGCGCCCGCCGGGGGACGTGCTGGCCCCCCCACCTTCCGCGGGCGCAAGGGAGCGATGCGCCTAGCTCTTCCTACACGTTGTCCTCTAAATCCACCTGCATGAGGTACACGTTCTCCCTCAGGCGCTTGTACGATGCTCGGCAGAGGTCGCCGTCTTCGTAGCGGGATTGGATTTGCTCGAGCTCGAGGCGCAGGCCGTGGCGCTCGATGTCGGCGGCCTTGTTCACCGTGTTCGTGAGGGCGGTGATGGACGGGTTCGCGCTGCGCATGGCCGTGATGGAGCGCTGGTATTCCAGCAGGAGCGTGCTCACGTCCTCGGCGGGCTCTGCCGAGTCGGGCGACGCCAGTTTCTCCTGCAGGCGCTCCACCACGTGTTCGGCGCACTGCATCTGCAGGTCGCGGACGGCCTGCACGCGCTCGGTGACGCTTACGCCGGGCAGGCCGGCCAGGATGCGGTGCCAGCCCGAGCGCAGGATGGCGCGCACGCGCAGCACGAGGTTCTGCACCGACCAACGCCCGCGATGGTGCTGCAGCATGTTCTCGATGCGCGCAAGGCGGCTGAGGTACTGGTAGCCCACGATGGGGTAGATGTCCTCGCTGTCGATGAGCTCGATGACCAGCTCCTGCTCCCAATGGATGGCCTGGAGGCGCAGCGCGGTGTTCGGCTTGTCCTCGATGTCGTTGCGGCTCTTGATGCGTGCGATGCGGTCGTTGTACGAGTGGATCACCATCTGCGTGGCGGCGCGGTTCTCGGTGGTCTGGCGCGCGGCCAGGTCTTCGATGACGGTGCGCAGGATCTCGATGTTCACCTCGGTCTCGTCGCAGCGCAGATCCTCGTCGGTGGGCGCCTTCTTCGGTGCCAGCAGCGGCACCACGAACGTTGCCAAAAGCAGCGTGACCACGATGACGCCGCAGGCCATGAATATCATGAGGTCGCGCTGCGGCACCGTGTAGGGAATGGTGAACGCCACGGCCAGGGTGATGGTGCCCTTCGGGCCGCCCAAGGTCATGATGGCCGACGAGCGCAGGTTCTCCAGCCCGAACCGCTTCGATTCGGGGTCGCGCCGATGGTGCACCCATTCCACGCCGAGGATCCAGAGGAAGCGCACCGCGATGATGAGGAAGGCGAGGCCCAGCACGTAGCCGATCAGCACGTCGTTGTTGACGGCCGTGCTCTCCCACGTGCCTTGGAAGGCGAGCGGCAGCTGCGTGCCCAGCAGCACGAACACCACGCCGTTGAGCGTGAACGTGAGCACGCGCCACACGCTGGTGGAGACGATGTTCATGCGCGAGATGGACGGCCCGATGATGCGCGGCGAGATGACGTTCACAAGGCCCGCTGCCACCACGGCCAGGATGCCGCTCGTGTGCAGCGCGTTCGCCACGAGATAGACGATGAACGGGGTGAACACCTCGAACAGCACGTGGAATGTCGTGTTCTCCAACCCCCACGAGCGCACCTTGCGCACGAGGAAGTTGCCCAGGTAGCCCAGCACCACGCCCATGAGGATGCCGCCGAAGAAGCTGAACAGGAAATCGGCCGTGGCGTCGATGAGCGAGAACGTGCCGGTGACGGCCGCCGCGATGGCGAACTGGAAGGACACGATGCCCGACGCGTCGTTGATGAGCGATTCGCCCTCGAGGATGCTCTTGGAACGTGCGGAGATGCTGGTCTCCTTCGACAGCGATGCCACGGCCACGGCGTCGGTGGGGCCGAGCGCTGCTCCCAAGGCGAACGCCGCGAACAGCGAGATGGACGGCACGAGCCAGTTGACTGCGAAGCCCACGATGAGCGCCGTGGCAACCACGAGGCCGATGGCCAGCGACACGACGGGGCGTCGGTTGCGCCACAGCGATCCCTTGTCGATGTTCTTGGCTTCGTCGTAGAGCAGCGGGGCGATGAACAGCACGAGGAACAGCTTGTCGTCGAGCTCGATCTTGATCTGGGTGGAGGCGAGCAGCGCTATTCCCAAGCCGAGCAGGATCTGGATGAGCGGCGAGGATATCTTCGGCACGAGCTGGTCGATGACCGACGAGGCGAGGACGGCGGCAAGCAACAGCAATGCGAGCATGAGCGCTTCCACCTAAGGGCTCCTCCTGTCGGTTGAGGATGGGACAACCCCTTTATTGTAACCGAGCGTGTCGTGCTTCCTTGATCGGATGCACGAAATTTGCGAAGGCGTTAACGTGCCTCCGCATCCGACACCGCGATGCTCGCTTTGATGTACAGGGTGTAGGCCACGGCGGCGGTGGACGCCAACACGAGATCGCGTTCGAAATCGCCTTCGCTCGCGCCGCTTTTGAGGCCTTGCGGGCTGGTGGGGCCGAGGGAGAACAGGGCTCGCAGCGCGGCCTCGAACGCCTCGCAGTAGTAGTCGTAGGCCACGTGCGTGTCGAAGCTGGCAATCTGCATGCGGATGAGGCGGTCGATCTCGGCGATGGAAAAGGTCTGCTTGAGCGTGCAGATGACGATGAGGTAGGCGATGTGGGAGCGCGTGTACTTCTTGCCCGCCGCCGAGGCGAGCACGCCCTGCTTCACGTAGTTGTTCACCATCGAGCGCGTGATGATCTTCTCGTCCGGGCGGTAGAGGGGGGCGAGCATCTCCTCGAGGTAGCCGACGAGCTGGTCCATGTACAGGTCGATGGACGGGATCTCGTCGTAGCGGGGCAGATGGAGGGCAACGAGTCGTTCGGCGTACGAGGATGCGCTGACGGATGCGACGTTCATGGAGGGCCTTTCTTCGGGAGGTGCGGGTGGAGCGCATTCGAGGATAGCAAGAAGGACGTTTCGCGTCAATCTTCTCCACTCCTTGACATAGTGTATATGAACCAATAATCTAGTTATTGAAACTAGATAGAAAGCAGGGAGTATGGAACCCAACCGCATCGCCCTCATCGTCGACTCGTGCACCGACGTGCCGCCCGCCGATATCGAGCGCTACGGCATGTACGTCGTGCCGCTGCAGGTGAATTACCGCGACGAGAGCTTCCTCGACAAGGTGACCATCACGCCGCAGCAGGTGTACGACCGCTTTGCCGACGAGGTGCCCACCACGTCCACGCCCACGCCGGCCGTCGCGCGCGAGGTGCTGCAGCGCGTCGTGGACGACGGCTACGAGCAGGCGGTCGTCGTCACCATCTCGAGCGGGCTGTCGGCCACGTGCGAGCTCATGCGCTCTTTGGTGGTGGGCATGCCCGAGCTGGACTGCTGCATCGTGGACACCAAGAACATCGGCATGGGCGCGGGCCTCGTGGCCCTCGCGGTGGCGCGTCGGCTCGAAGGCGGGGCGACGCTCGACGACCTGCGCCGCGAGAGCGACCGCATCGTGGAGAGCACGCGGGTGTATTTCTGCGTGGACACGCTCGAGTACCTGCACAAGGGCGGGCGCATCGGCAACGTGACGTACGCCGTGGGCAGCCTGCTGGACATGCGGCCCGTCATCAGCTGCAACGAGAAGGGCGTGTACTACACGGTGGCGAAGGCGAAGGGGCGCCGCCAGTCGCTCAAGAAGGCGATGTCCGTCGCCGAGAAGTTCGCCGCGTCGTTTTCGCGCTGCACGATGGCCGTGGTGAATGGCGACGCCGCCGAGGAGGCGGCCGAGGTGCGCGCCGAGCTGGGCGAGCGCGTGCAGAACGCCGATGCCTGGTACGAGGGGCAGATCAGCCCCGTGCTCGTGGTGCACACCGGCCCCGGCCTCATCGGCATCGGGGTGTGCGGCGCGTAAGGCGCAAGCAGGACAGAAAGGGGACGGTTCTTTTTTGTCTCGCGTGATGCACGCGATCCGGATTTACGCGGTGAAGACAAAAAAGAACCGTCCCCTTTCTGTCCTTTCTCAGGCCAGCGGCAGCGCGATCTCCACGGCGAAGCCGCTGCTCGGCGACCCGTACAGCGACGTCGAGCCGCCGTGAGCGCGGGCGATGCGGTCGATGAGCACGAGCCCCAGGCCGTGCTCCTTGTCGAACGAGCCCGCTGCGCTCTTCGCCGTGCGCGCCCGCGCGAGCCGCGCCTCGAGCGCCGCGAGGTCGACGGGGGAGATGCCCTCGCCGTCGTCGCTCACGCAGACGGTGCCGTAGCGGCCCTCCGGCCGTTGCTCGGCGCGCAGCGTCACGCGAATCGTGCAGCCCTGTTCGTTGTGCAGCCGCGCGTTCGCGATGGCGTTCTCCACGGCGCGCGTGAGCAGCCGCTCGTCTCCCAACACCACCGTGTCCACCGCGTCCTCGGCGATGTCGAGCTCCATGGGGTGCAGCTCGTCGAGGCCGCTGTTCGCATGCGCCGCCACCACGGTGCGCAGCAGGCGCGGCAGCAGCACGCGCTCGAGGTGCAGCGGCTGCATGTCGTAGTCGAGCTGCGAGGCGGTGTTGAGGTCGGTGACGAGGTCCTTGATCTTGAGCCCCTGCGTGCGGATGACCCGCGCGCTCTCGCGCGCTTCGTCGGGAGCTGCAGGGTCCTGCGCGAGCGCGTCGGCATAGCCGAGGATCATCGACAGCGGCGTGCGGATGTCGTGCGAGATGCCGCGAATCCAGCTTGCGCGGGCTGCGTCCTTCTGCTCGATGATGGCGCTCGTCTCGGTGATCTGGTCGCCGATGTCGCGCAGGTCGCCCTTGAGGTGCAGCTCGGCCGCGCGCCCCTCCGACAGCGCGTCGAGGGCGCCCGTGATGGGAGCCACCGCGTTTTGCGTCCGACGGCGCGACACCGCGTAGATGCTGAACAGAATGCCCAGGTCGACGGCGAAGATGAGCAGCACGTACAGCGGCAGGTTGCGCACGGTCGACGTGGGGTAGGTGAGCATCGTCGTCCAGAAGACGTCGCCCGGGAACCCGATGACGAGCAGCGCGTCGTCGCGATCCCAGAAGAAGGCAGCGTAGTCGGACACGGCGGCGTAGTGGGCCGCCATGGCGATGTCGTTCGGCGTGAACGACCGCGGCACGTCGGCGGGCACGTTCTGCTCCCAGACCACCGCGCCCGTCGCGTCCACGAGCAGCGCCCAGGCGTCGTGGCGCGCCAGCTCGTCGACGCCCGCCTCGGTGAACGTGTACGCGCCGTCCTCGCCGCGCACGAGCGCCTCGTCCACCGTGCGCGTCACCGAGATGGGCGTGCCGTCGTTGAAGTTCGCCTCCGACTCGCGGTAGGCCAGCACCGCGTACAGGAAGAAGTCCACCACCACGATGAGGAACGCGAGCGCCACGAACAGCAGCAGCTGCTTCGAGAAAAAGTGCGCGAGGTTCGCGGGCTTCGATGAGCGCCGCCCGGCCTGCGCGCGCTGTTCGCGCCGTGCCATGGGGTGTCCTTCCGTGTCCTAGCCGCGTTTCACCAGTTTGTAGCCGAGGCCCTTCATCGTGACGAGCGATACGGGCGCCGACGGGTTCGCCTCGATCTTCTCGCGCAGGCGGCGGATGTGCGCCATGAGCGAGTTCTCGTAGCCGAACGAGGTGCCCCAGCACGCCTCGCACAGCGCGTCGATGGTGACGATGCGGCCGGCGTTGCGCGCGAGCACGCTCAGTATCTCATGTTCCTTGGCGGTGAGCAGCACCGTTTCGCCGTCGGTGCGCTCCACTTCGGCCGTGGCGAAGTTCACGCGGCTCGCGGCCAGCTCGAGCACGGGGTTCTCGGCGACGTAGCAGCGCCTCAGCACGGCGGCGATGCGCAGCACGAGCTCCTGCGGCAGGAACGGCTTCGCGATGTAGTCGTCGGCGCCCAGCGTGAGTCCCGACACCCGGTCGAAGGGCTCGTCCTTCGCCGTGAGGAACAGGGCGGGGGTGGCGGCGTGCGCCGGCAGCTGCCGGATGCGGGCCAGCAGGTCGAAGCCGTCCATGTCGGGCATCATCACGTCGAGCACGAACAGCTCGTAGGCGCGCTCGGGCGACGCCGAGCGCGCCATGATGGCGGCGAGCGCCTCGGTGCTCGCGTTGATGATGTCCACCGACGCGAACCCCGCGCCGTGCAGGATGGTGGCCACCATGTCGGCCAATTCCCGCTCGTCGTCCACGAGCAGTATGCGCTTGGTGCGCAGATGCTCCTCAACCGTGCCGAATGCTCCTGCCATTGCCCGCGCTCCTTTCTCGTCGGATTCCAGTATGGCACACGCGGCCCGGCCCGCGCGCCTGGTTCGGCGCATCGTAAGGCAGGTGCAAGGTGGGCTGCAGGGCGGCGTAAGGAGGGGTTCCTACACTGGAGGCGTACCGGAATGCGAGAGAAGGAGCAGACGATGGACGCACGGGATCGAAACGGATCGACAGTGGTGGAAGTGCGTGCCGTGAGCAAGCGCTACGGCATCGAGGGGCGCAAGCACGATGCGAGCGTGACGCAGGCGCTCGACCGCGTGAGCTTCGCGGTGTGCGCCGGCGAGTTCACCGGCATCATGGGACCGAGCGGCTCGGGCAAGTCGACGCTGCTCAACTGCCTGGCCACCATCGACGCGCCGTCGAGCGGGCAGATCGTCATCGGCGGGCGCGACGTGACGCAGCTGGCCGGCAAGGAGCTGGCGAAGTTCCGCCGCGAGGACCTCGGGTTCATCTTCCAGGATTCCAACCTGCTCGACACCCTCACCGCCTACGAGAACATCGCGCTGGCGCTGACCATCCAGAAGACGCCGACCCGCGAGATCGACGGGCGCGTGCAGGAGGCGGCGCGCCAGCTGGGCATCGTGGACGTGCTGCAGAAGTACCCCTACCAGATGTCGGGCGGCCAGAAGCAGCGCGTGGCGGCCGCGCGCGCCACGGTGACGCGTCCGCGCCTCGTGCTGGCCGACGAGCCCACGGGCGCGCTCGATTCGAAGTCGGCGCGCCAGCTGCTGGAATCGCTCGAGTACCTCAACGAGACGGGATCGACCATCCTCATGGTCACGCACGACTCGTTCTCGGCCAGCTACTGCAACCGCATCGTGTTCATCAAGGACGGCGCGCTCTACGGCGAGCTGCGGCGCTCGGGCGCCGACCGCGGCGTGTTCTACCGCAAGATCGTCGACATCGTGTCCAGCATGGGCGGCGCGGGCGACGAGGCCCAGGAGGCTGCCGTCGCGGGCGAGGGGGCGCGCCATGCTGGCTAGGCTCGCGCTCGGCAACGTGCGCAAGTCCCTCGCGGACTTCGGCATCTACTTTCTCACGGTCATGCTGGGCGTGGCGGTGTTCTACGCGTTCAACTCCATGACGGCGCAGCAGGGCGTGCTGGCCTTCTCGCAGACGCAGGACAGGATGTTCGACCTGTTGGGCATGGTCATCGGCGGCGTGTCGGTGTTCATCGCCTTCGTGCTCGTGTTCCTCGTGGTGTACGCGAACAGCTTCCTCATCCGTCGGCGCAAGCGCGAGTTCGGGTTGTATCTCACGCTGGGCATGAGCACGGCCGACGTGGTGAAGATCGTCGCGCTCGAGTCGCTCATCGTGGGCGCCGCGTCGCTCGCGGTGGGCCTGCTGGCGGGTCTGGGGCTCTCGCAGCTGCTGCTCATGCTGACGTCGGCGCTGTTCCAGGCCGACGTGGCCGACGCGAGCGGGTTCGCGTTCGTGTTCTCGGCCGACGCCTTCGTGAAGACCATCGCCGTGTTCGCCGCCATCTTCGTGGCAGCCGCCCTGCTGAACGCGCGAACGGTGGCGAAGGCGAAGCTCATCGAGCTTCTGCATGCGGGGAGCAAGAACGAGGAGATGAAGCTCACGAGCCTGCCGCTGTCGATCGTGCTGTTCGCGGTTTCGCTCGTGATCATCGGCGTGTCGTACAAGCTGCTCATCGACAACGGGCTCATGGAGCCGTCGCCCCAGTTCGCTGCCGCCACGGTGCTCGTGTGCGTGGGCACGGTGCTGTTCTTCTACGCGCTGTCGGGCTTTCTGCTCAAGCTCGTGCAGCTGGTCAAGCCCGTGTACCTGCGCGGCCTCAACATGTTCACGCTGCGGCAGCTGAACGCGAAGGTGAACACGACGTTCGCGTCGCTGTCCATCGTGTGCCTCGTGCTGTTCCTCGCCATCACCAGCGTGTGCGGCGGCATCGGCATCCGCAACGCCATGGAGGGCTCGCTCGAGAAGGGCACGCCGTACAGCGCGAGCGTGTCCACGTCGTTCGGCTCGTACACGGCCGAGGCGGGCTTCGAGGCGGCGCCGCTCGGCGCGTTCGGGGAGTTCGCCGAGGCGCAGGGCTACGACATGGCGGCGGGGCTGCGCGCGAGCGCGGAGACGCTCGGCGCGAGCGACTTCGACGCGCTCGTGGACCGCTCGGCGCAGGTCGACCTGCTCGTGGACCCCGAGGACGGCCTGGTGATGGACGACGTCGAGCAGGCGAGCGGCCTTACGCTGTCCGACTTCGCGGGATCGTCCATCACCAGCGGCTACGGCGTGTACCCCGTGTACGTGGCGAAGTTGTCGCAGGTGAACGCCGCGCTCGAACTGGCGGGCAAGCCCACGGTGGAGCTGGGAGCGGGGGAGTGCGCCGTGTTCAGCGACTCCGACATCACGAGCGCCTTCTACCAGCGCGTGGTGGATGCGAAGACGAAGCTGGACGTGAGCGGGCACGAGCTCACCGTGACGTCGTTTTGCGGCGACGCGCTGCAAACCACGCCGTTCCCGATGAACACGGGCACCCTCGTCGTGCCCGACGACGTCGTGCCGGCCCGCGCGGTCGTCCTGCAGTCCACGCTGAACGTGTCGTGCGGAAGCGATGCGGACGAGGTGGCCTTCGGCGCGCTCATGGACAAGATCTCCGACACCGACAATCCCGACACCTGGCCCATCACGCTGTCCATCACGCGCACCGACGTGTACGACCAGAGCATCGGCTTGTCCACGGTGGTGGCGTACCTGGCCATCTACCTGGGCTTCGTGCTGGTCATCGCCTGCGCGGCCATCCTGGCCATCCAGCAGCTGTCCGACGCGTCCGACAACGCGCGCCGCTACGGTCTGCTGCGCAAGCTGGGCGCCCCCGAAGGCATGATCAACGGCGCGCTGTTCGCGCAGGTGCTCGTGTACTTCCTGTTCCCGCTGCTGCTGGCGGTGGCGCACTCGGCGTGCGCGCTCGTGGTGGTCACCGACGTCGTGGCGGTGTTCGGCCATCTCGACATCGGCTCGATGGCCCTCACCTGCGCCGCGTGCTTCCTGGCGGTGTACGGCGTGTACTTCGCCGTGACGTATCTGGGAGCCCGCAAGCTCGCTCGGGAGTGAGCGCCGAACCGCGAAGCGCCCCGCAGGTTCAACCCGCGGGGCGCGTGCGTGCGGCAGGCGCGTGACGGCTAGAGCTGGTCGGCGATGGAGAACGCCTGGGTGGCGATGGGCTCGGTTGGGATCGCATTGAGGTAGACGAAGGGAGCGAGCACGAGGTTCTCGTCGTCGATGAGGCGGTTCGGCAGCACGCGCAGGATGGTCACCTGCACCGTGGCGCCGGGGGCGAGGGCGACGGTGCTTCCGGTGCCTCCGTTGTCTGCGCCGTCCACCTGGTAGTCCAAGGCGTAGCTCGTGTTCGCGACGGAAAGGGCGCCGCCCTCGTCGCGCAGGTCGAACTGCATGATCGCCGAGGGGTAGAACGTGGTCTCGGCATCGCCGGGGTTCGTCACGTCGAACGTGGCGGTGACGTAGCGGTGCTCGTCGCTCGTCAGGCTGCCGTCGTCGTTGAAGCCGTAGCCGAACACCTCGTTCGAGAGCTTGTTCATGTAATCAAGGTCGCCGCGCAGGTCCTGCGTCACCCCGATGAACTCGGCAGGGGTCTTGCCGTTGGGCGGCAGGGTGGAGGCGGCAAGCGTCGGATACCCGATGACGAGGGACGCGGCGGTTTTCCCGGAGGGGTCGAGGTGCGCGATTTCGATGCTTCCACCCTCCGTCACGAGGTCGTCGTCGGCAGCGGTCTGGTCGGTTGCCTGGAGCTCGCTCGCGCGCTCGAACGTCGTCGCGGGCAGCACTGCGCCGGCAAGGCTGTTGGCGTTGTCGAGCGACAGCGGGAACGGGTCCTTGTTGGCTTCTACTACGGTGCCGTAGAGGGAGTGGAGGGCGTCTTCCTCGTCGACGATCTCGCCGACGAGCTTCGACGTGCCGTTCTCGTGCTCGACCTTGATGCTGGCCGCGTGCAGCTCGATGACCTGCGTGGAGGTGTGGCCGTCGTCGAACGTGACGGTGACGGTGAGCGTCTGCCCCTCGAACAGGTCGATGACGGCGTTGAACGAGTTGCGCGTGGCGTCGTCGTAGGGGTCGTTCGTCCACAGGCCGAAGCTCGTCTCTCCCGTGGCGATGCCGGGGTCGTCGGCCGCGGACACGTCGATGGTGCTGCCAAGCTTCTTCGACAGGTTGACGCCCACGCGCTTGTCGGGGGAGTCCTTCGGCAGGCCGTCGTCCTCGCTGATGGGCTGGACGGCGTCGTATCCGCTGAAGTAGGAGCCCGTGCCGCGCTTCGACGGCTTCCAGTTGAGCGCTTCGTTCCATTTGTCGCCGCCCTCGCTGCGCGTGAAGCGCTCGGAGGTGAAGCGGTATAGCTCGCCCTTCGAGACGTTCATCTGCACGCGGGCGATGCCGTCGCCCTGCACGCGGAACAGGCAGCCGGTGAAGTAGCCTTCGCTCGCGTACTCGTCGCCTGCGGGCAGGCCCGAGCTCGTGTCGCGATCGAAGATGATCGTCCCGTCGTTGCCCAGCTCGAGGATGGACGAGCCGTCGGCGGCCCAGGCGCGCACCGAGAAGCCGCTTGCCAGCGCGGCCTCGTTGAGGGTCGTGCCCGGCTCGGACGCCCCGTTGAAGGCGGCCACGATGGCAGGCGCGCCGCCCGCCACGAGGGCGACGGTGACGAGGCACGCCGCCACGGGCAGGCCCCATCGCCGGACGACGGCCGCGCCGCCGCCGGCCTGAGGGCCGCGGCGGTCGGTGCGCCGATGCGGCTGCGCGGCCGCAGGACGGGCGGAGGCGCGCGCAGCGGCGAGCGTGCGCTGCTTGAGGTCGGACGACGCGTGCACCTGATGCTGGAGGGATTCGTACTCCCTGCGGAAATCGTGTTCGTTCATGAGTGCGCTCCTAGGTTGATCTTGAGGGCCTTGCGTGCGCGGTGGAGGTGGGATCGCACGGTGCTCGGGCGTTCGCCGGTGATCTGCGCTATCTCGTCGGTCGCGTATCCTTCGAAGTAGAACAGGTGCACCACCGTGCGCTGCTGGTCGGTGAGGCGGGCGAGGGCCGCGGCCAGATCGTCGCGGTCGAGGTTGCGCGCGGCGAACGCGTCGTCGGGCTCGCGCCCGGGCTCGTCGAGGGCCGAGGCGCGCAGCGTGGCCGCCGTGGCGTCGCTGAGCTCGGCGCGGCGCTTTCGCCAGGGGCTGCGATGCACGTCGTTGCAGCAGTTGATGGTGACGCGCAGCAGCCACGCCTTCAGGTGGTCGTCGTCTTCGAACGCCTCGCCCGCTTGCAGCAGCCGCATGAACACCGTTTGGAATACGTCCTCGGCGTCGGCGGCGTTGCCCATGCGGCTGACGGCGAGGCGCAGCACGGTATCGCCCCAGCGTTCCACGGCGCCCTCGAGCGCGACGGTGTCGGCAATGCGTCCGATGGCGCGTCCTCCTGTCCTGCCGGGTCTTCGGCCGATCGCTGCAGCATTCGGCCGAGCTCCCGGAGATCCCGGTGCATCGAGAGCTTCGCAACCTGTAGTCATAACCCATCTCCTTTCCGTAACCAACACGGTTGAAGGAGCGCGATGTTGCACATATTTTTGCGCAATTGGGGCATTGTTCCTGCCTGAAAAAGAAAACAGCCCGGAGGCTGATGCCTCCGGGCTGGTTAAGTTCTGGTGGACTGTCGGGGACTCGAACCCCGGACCTTGGGATTAAGAGTCCCCTGCTCTACCAACTAAGCTAACAGTCCGAAAAAGTAACGCCTATGTCAAAGTTCAGAACTCGAAGTGCGCAAAGCGCTGGATTATTTTAAAGCACGGTTCCAGCAATTGCAAGCACTTTTTCAAAACTTTTACTAAGCGCGCTGGGGTGGATGATGGGACTTGAACCCACGACCTCCAGAGCCACAATCTGGCGTTCTAGCCGACTGAACTACACCCACCAAGGCGCAAGGTGGAAGTATACGGATTATCGAGCCCGAGCGCAAGAGGAAAATGAACAAAATGTGTCAGGCAATTTGCAATTGCCTGCCATTTACTCAGTTTCAGGTAGTATAGAATCAGATAAGACGCCGAAACGGCCGGTCCAGAGGGCTTGGTCGGAAGGCGGCGTCCGAGGGTTCGAGCATTCGGCTCGCCCACAATCGGAATGAGGAGCACCACATTGGATAGCAAGCAATCGTCTGAAAAGCGGTTCGCACTTTTGATCGATGCCGACAACGTGTCGGCGAAGTACATAAAACCCATCACCGACGAGCTGTCGAAGTACGGCACCGTCACCTACAAGCGCATCTACGGCGACTGGACGCTCACGCTCCATGCCAAATGGAAGGACGCGCTGCTCGAGAACTCCATCACGCCCATCCAGCAGTTCGGCTACACGCAGGGCAAGAACGCCACCGACTCGGCCATGATCATCGACGCGATGGACATTTTGTACACGCGCTCGGTGGAGGGCTTCTGCATCGTGTCGAGCGACAGCGACTTCACGCGCCTCGCCAGCCGCATCCGCGAGAGCGGCCTCACGGTCATCGGCATGGGGGAGAAGAAGACGCCCGTGCCCTTCCGCAAGGCGTGCGACATCTTCACCACGCTCGAGCTGCTGCTGGGCGATCAGCCCAGCAAGCAGAGCAACCGCAGCAAGAACCGCCACGAGCAGGGCGCTTCGGCGGGCAATCAGAACGCCGTGGCCTCGGCGATGAGCAAGGAAGAGCTCGAGCAGGCCGTGGTGAACATCATCACCGACAACCTCAACAACGGCAAGTCGACGGGGCTCGGCGAGGTGGGCAGCCGCCTTCTGAAGCGCTACCCCGACTTCGACGTGCGCAGCTACGGAACGAACCAGCTCAAGAAGCTGCTCGACGAGTTCGCCGGCATCCGCATCACGAAGGACGGCAGCTCGGTGACCGTCGAGCTTGCCGAAGACAAGGACGCCGGGCGCGAACCGGTTGCCGAGCACGCGGGCGAGCAGGCGGAGGAGCCCACGGTTGAAGAGGCCGTCGCCGTTGAGGAAGAGCCGGCGCGCGAGAAGCCGCGCCGCCGGAAGGGCTCGGGAGGCAAGGGCCGCGCCGCCGAGGCGCCGACCGCGCCGGCGCGCGAGGACGCGGGCGAGGCTGCCGCGCCGAGCGCCGACGCCGAGGTGCCCGCCGCCGCGCCCGAGCCGGCGGAGTCGACGGAGGCCGCGACGGCGTCCGAGAAGAAGCCGCGCCGCTCCACGCGCGTCTCGTCGGCGAAGAACGCAAAGAAGCCGCAGCCGGCGCAGGTCGTCGAGACGGCCTCCGAGCCTGCGGCGGCGCCCGAGACGGTCGTCGAGCCGGCGTCCGAACCCGCAGCCGAACCGGCGCCCGCAGGCGAGCCCGAGCCCGCCCCTGCGGCCGACAACCGCCCTGGCCGCGCGCGCAGGAAGGCCACGGCATCGCGCGCGAGCGCGAAGGAGCAGCCCGCGCCCAAGCCGGCTGCCAAGCGAGCGAAACCCGCGGCGAAGCCCGCACCCAAGCCCGCTAGCGCCCCTCAGCCCGCCAGTGCCCCCAAGCCCGCCAAGCCGGCCTCCCAGCCTGCCGACGCCTCCACGCCCGAGGCCCTCGTCCGCCAGCTTGCGGCCGAAGCCGGCCCCGAGGGCGTCGCGCTCGCGCTGCTCGGCAAGCGGGTGCGCGCGAAGTTCCGCACGTTCAAGCTGCGCGATCTGGGCTACTCGCAGTTCAAGTCCTACGTCGCCGACCTCGACGGCGTGGTCGTCGAACAGCGCGACGGCGAGCCCCGCGTCGTCTCCGCCTCGTAGCCTCCGTACGCGCCCGCACCGCACCGCCCCGTCCGCTCCCGCGGCGGGGCGGTGTGCGTTTTCCTCAACGAGCGGTTGACAACTGCCGGTTGAGGCTCTCCGGGATGTTCGAAGGGCGGCCCGCTCATGGTATGCTGGGCGGCGAGAAACGCCGCGCGCGCCGTCCTCGGCGCGCCGTCAACCCGGGAGGCCCGCCTTGAAGAAGATCGTCATGCTCGTCGTCGCCGTCGCGCTCGTCGCGGCCGGCGTGTTCGGGACGCTCGCCGTGCAGCGCACGCTCGAGCCTAGCGTCTCGCTTTCGTCCACATCCATCCAGGAGCAGTTGTCCGACTGCAGCGAGCTGGCCACGGCCAAGCTCGACTACCGCGGCCTCGTGCGCTACGAGAACGGCGACATCGACTTCATCACGAAGAAGGCGTTCACCATGGTCTACGACGCCGAGGTGCGCGCGGGCGTCGATTTGGCGCAGGCGAGCGTCGAGGTGAGCGGCAACGCCATCACGGTGAGCCTGCCCGCGCCGAAGCTGCTGGGCATCGAGATCGACCCGAACTCCATCGAGTTCTACGACTCGTCGTTCGCGCTGTTCAACTGGGAGAACAAGCAGGACACGGCCGAGGCACTCAAGGTGGCGCAAACCGACGCCGAGGGCAAGGTGAACCAGGCGAACATGCTCGAGCAGGCCAAAACCCAGGCGCACACCCTCGTCGAGAACCTGCTCAAGCCCTTCACGGTGGGCGACAACGCCTACACGGTGGCGGTGGTGGACCAGTAGGTCGCGCGCCGCACGTCCCCTTCAAGCCCCAAAACGAACGGAGCCCCGCAGATGCGGGGCTCCGTCTGGTCTTGCGCATTTCGCTTGCGGCACGTCGCCTACGCCAGTTCGTCTTCGCTGAACGCGTCTTTGCCGAAGGTGATCTCGCGGCCCTCGCGCCGCCATTCGCGGTACTCCGAGGTGGCCGTGAACAGCACGTCGGAGGACGAGTTGAGCGCCGTCTCGCACGAGTCCTGGATGACGCCGATGATGAAGCCGATGCCCACCACCTGCATGGCCACGTCGTTGCCGATGCCGAACAGCGAGCACGCCAGCGGGATGAGCAGGAGCGACCCGCCCGCCACGCCCGACGCGCCGCATGCGGACACGGCCGCGAGCGCGCTCAGGATGACCGCGGTGGGCAGGTCGATGGCCACGCCCATCGTGTGCGCCGCCGCCATGGCCATGACCGAGATGGTGACGGCCGCGCCGGCCATGTTGATGGTGGCGCCGAGCGGGATGGACACCGAGTAGTTGTCCTTGTCGAGGCCCAGCTTGCGGCACAGCTCCATGTTCACGGGGATGTTCGCCGCCGAGCTGCGCGTGAAGAACGCCGTGATGCCGCTGTCCTTCAGGCAGCGTAGCACGAGGGGGTAGGGGTTCTTGCGGATGCCCCAGAACACGAGCAGCGGGTTCGTGACGAAGGCGATGAACAGCATGCAGCCCACGAGCACGAGCAGCAGCTGGCCGTACTCGGTGAAGATTTCCAGCCCGTTCTTGCTCACCGTGGAGTACACAAGCCCCAGGATGCCGAAGGGAGCGAGCGCGATCACCCAGCGCACCACCTGCGACACGGCGTCGGACACGCTCGTGAACACGTCCTTCGTGTTCTGCGATGCGGCGCGCAGCGCAATGCCCAGCACGACGGCCCAGGCGAGGATACCGATGTAGTTCGCGTTCATCAGCGCGTCGAGGGGGTTCGACACCACGTTCATCACGAGCGTGCCCAGCACCTCGCCGATGCCCGACGGCGAGCTTTGCTCGATGGCCGGCGCCGACAGCGTGAGTTCGATGGGGAACAGGAAGCTGGCCACCACGGCCACGAGCGCCGCGATGAACGTGCTCACCACGTACAGCAGCACGACGGTTTTCATGGAGCCGGCGGCCTTCGCGTTCGCCAGCGCGCTGATGACCAGGAAGAATACGAGAATGGGCGCCACGCCCTTCAACGCCGACACGAACAGCGTGCCCAACAGCGTGATGATCTCGACGTTCGGCACGACGACGCCCAGCACGCCGCCGATCACGAGCCCGATGACGATGCGCTTCACGAGGCTCACCGCGTTCCACGCCTGCGCAACCTTCTTGATACCCATAAGCTTTCCTCTTCCTTTCCCGGGGCGAAAACAGCTGGGGGGAGGATGCCGATGGCACCCTCCCCCCAGCTGGTGCGGGCGAAAGGACTTGAACCTTCACGAGTTTCCCCACCAGAACCTAAATCTGGCGCGTCTGCCAATTCCGCCACGCCCGCACGTTTTAGGCGCGTTTCGAAACCGCGCAGCGCCCATGATAGCAAAAAAGCGGCCGAATGGAACCGACGACCTGCAGACGGCGGTCGTTTACGCCGATCGCGCGTGCGCGCCTTCCGATCGGATGCGCTCGATGGCCGCGGGTTCCACGCTGTAGGCGCTCACGGCGTCGGCGGCGATGGCGGCCACGCTGCGCGGGTTCGCCAGCAGGCGCGCAGCCACTGCGGCAAGGGGCACGATGCTCGGCGGGTCGGCGCGCACGGGCGTGAGCACCTCGATGCCCGGCGCGGGGCGCACGAGGGCCTCGAACACGGCGCGCCGCGTGCCGCACCGCTCGGCCGCGCCCAAGAGCAGCGCCTGCCGGCTGCGCGTGCGCACGCCGGGCGCTCCCACGAGCGGGGGCCCGTCGAACGACACGCCGCGCGACAGCTCCATGAGCAGCGCGGGGAAGTTGACGCCCGCGCGCTCGGCGTTGCCCGGCTCGATCATGCGCGGATTGCATTCGAGGTAGCGGGGGCGCCCGTCCACGTGCATGAAGTCGAGCGTGAGGGGTCCGTGCCAGCCGATGCGCTCGCCGACGAGCGCAAGGTGCTTCCGGGCGAGGGGGAAGTCCACGCTCAGGCGGGCTGCGGCGGAGTTCCCCGCACCGACGCCCGTCTGCACGGTGGTGTGGGACGCGACGAGGCGGCCTTGGTCGAACAAGCCCGCAACCTGGCCGTAGGTTCCCGGCGCCTCGGCCTGCGCCATGAGGCGCGTCCCGCTCGCGGACAACGCCGCCACGGTGCGGCGAAACGTTTCCGCGTCATGCACCCGCCGGGTCGAGCGCCCCGCGGTGCCGAAATCTGCCTTCACCCAGAACGGCAGCGGCAGGTCGGGCAGCGTCGCATCGCCCGTCGCGATAGGACGCCACGTGGGCTGCGGCACGTCCAGCTCGTCGAGCAGCTCGGCGAAGGCGATCTTGCCCTGCACGCGTGCGAACGCCTCCGCCGAGGCGAGGGCGAGGGGCACGCGATCGGGCACGAGGCCCGCTCGGCGCCCTTCCGCTAGAAGCCACGCCTGCTCGTGGGTGGGCAGCACGGCGATGTAGCCTCCTTCGTCGACGAGGCTCACGAGTTGTTCGAGGTAGGCGAGGGGGTCGGCGTTCGCGTTCGGCACGCGCAGCAGACGGCCGCGCCATCGGCTGAAGCGGGCGAGGGGCAGCGAAGCGCAGGACAGAACGTCCACGTCCAGGCCGCAGGAGCGCAGCGCGGTGAGCGTCTCTCGGGAGGTGAGGCTCGAGCCTTCGGTCAGCAGAATCCGCGCGCGCTCGTCCGCCATCGGGCTTACGCGAAGAACTTGCCCAGCAAAAAGCCGATGACGACGGCGATGAGGGCGAACACGGCGGCGGTTCCCACGAGACGGGTTTCGCGGCGTTCGCGGCGGCGGCGCTCCTCCTCTTCCTGCTTGAGCATGGGGAAGTAGGAGTAGCCGTCGGAGGTGATGGTGACCACGGTGCCGCGCCGGTCGTCGATCTTCTGCATGAGCGCGCCGTGCGCGATGAGCTCCATCTGCAAATCGTCTTCGGGGCGGTAGGGGAACGCGCAGTGGTACACGAGGTCGCCGTCCACGGTGCACGTGGCGCGTTCGTAGTCCAACAGGCGTGCGAGTTCGCGTTCCTGCAGTATGTTGAGATCGATGGTGGGCATAGGGCCTCTCGCGTCGTGCACGGTCAAAATGGAATGGAACCATGATACCGTGACCCGGCGGTCGGGAGGGGGAAGAAATCGATCTGTTACGTTCCGATAAGTCTTGTTCGGGCGCTGCGAGCGCCCCGGTGGGCACGTTTCGTCGGTTCTTCGTGAACCTCCGTCATCTTTGCTTCCTCAAAGGCTCCATATGTGCGATAATTCCGTCTCGGTGTGCTTGGCTCTCAGCCGGTTCTACGCGCATCACCGCATGAAAGCCAAGGCAGTCGCACCGCACGATGCCGCAAGGCGACATATGAATGATGGAGGATAGTAAGTGGAAACAAAAGTTGAGGCATTGGAAGATAACCGCACGAAGGTGACCGTTACCGTCGATGCCACGGACATCGATGCCCGCATCAAGAAGACCTACAAGGACTTCGCCAACAAGTACAACTTCCCCGGGTTCCGCAAGGGCAAGGCCCCGCGCCCGATCATCGACAACGCCCTGGGCGCCGAAGCCGTTCGCGCTACGGTGACCGACGATGTCGTCAACGCCACCTATCCTCTCGCCGTCGACGACTGCGGCTTGTTCCCCATCGCCAAGCCCGAGTTCGACGAAACCGACCTCGTCGAGGCCGGCAAGCCCTACACCTTCTCCTTCACCGTCACGGTGAAGCCGGAGATCGAGATCGCCAACTACGAGCCCGTCGAGATCGAGCTGCCCGCCGACGGTGCGAGCGACGCCGAGGTCGACGAGCAGATCGATGCCCTGCGCGAGCACTACTACTCCTTCGAGGACGCTTCCGCCGCCACGAAGGTGAAGGCCGACAGCTACATCGACCTGGCCATGAAGGCAACCGACGACAAGGGCGAGGAAATCCCGTCCCTCACGACGGAGAACCGTCCCTACGGCCTGGGCGCCAACCTGTTCCCGGCCGAGTTCGACGAGCAGCTCGTGGGCCTGAAGAAGGGCCAGACGGCCACCTTCACCCTCGACATGCCGGCCGACCCGCCGATCATGCTGTCCTCGCTGGCCGGCAAGACCGACAAGATCACCTTCGAGGTGGAGGTCAAGGTCGTCAAGAAGAAGATCGTCCCCGAGGTCACCGACGAGTGGGCCAAGGAGCAGATGGGCTTCGAGAGCGTCGAGGACCTGCGCACGCGCATCGCCGAGTCCATCGCCAGCCAGAAGGCCGACATCATGCCGCGCCTCAAGGAGAACGCCTGCCTGTACGCGCTCGCCGAGCGTGTGGAGGCCGAGGTGCCCGAGGCCCTGCGCGAGGATGCGGAAGCCAGCCTGATCCAGGACTTCTTCCAGCAGCTTCAGAGCCAGGGCATGACGTTCGACGTGTACCTTGCGCAGCAGGGCATCACGCCTGACCAGTTCAAGGAAGACGTCAAGCAGCAGGCGCTCGACATGTCGAAGCAGGACCTCGCGCTCGACGCGTGGGCCCGCCACTTCGGCATGGAGGCCACCGACGAGGACGTCGCCGACGAGTTCGTGAAGAGCGGCGTGGAGGACCCCAAGGCCCTGCAGGCCGAGTGGCGTGCGAACGGCCAGCTGCACATGGTGCGCCAGGGCGTGCTGCGCACGAAGGCCGTGCAGGACATCATGGAGAAGGCCGTCGTGACCGAGATCGACCCGTCCAAGAAGGACGAGGAGAAGCCGGCCAAGAAGGCTGCCAAGAAGTCCGCGAAGAAGGAAGAAGCCGAGGGCGACGAGCCGGCGAAGAAGCCGGCCAAGAAAGCCGCTCCGAAGAAGGCTGCGAAGAAGGACGAGGAAGAGCCGGCCAAGGCCGACGACGCCGAATAGCACCGCGCACCAACTCGAGCCGCCCGGCTGCGCACGATTGTGCGCGGTTGGGCGGCTCGAGGTAACGAAACGGTACCCGGGCCTTGCACAGCGCAGCGATACACCGCACTATGGCATACACGCAAGCAGAGCCGCCAAGCGGCCGCAAGAGACAAGCGAGGCATACCTATGAGTTTTGATCCGAAATCCGCATTGATCCCCTACGTTATCGAGCAGTCTCCCCGTGGCGAGCGCAGCTACGACATCTACTCCCGCCTGCTCAACGATCGCGTCATCTTCCTCGGTGAGCAGATCGACGACAACGTGGCGAACTCCGTCGTGGCGCAGCTGCTCCACCTCGAGAGCGCCGACCCCGACAAAGACATCTCCCTCTACATCAACTCCCCGGGCGGCTCCGTGACCGCCGGTCTGGCCATCCTCGACACGATGGACTTCATCAAGTGCGACGTGTCCACCATCTGCCTGGGCGAATGCGCTTCCATGGCCGCCGTGCTGCTTTCCAACGGTGCCAAGGGCAAGCGCCTGTGCCTGCCGAACTCCATGGTGCTCATCCACCAGCCGTCCGGCGGCGCGCAGGGCCAGCAGACCGAGATCGCCATCGTTGCCGACTTCATGCTGAAGACCCGCAACCGCCTGAACAAGATCCTGGCGGACAACACGGGCCAGACGCTTGAGACCATCCAGAACGACACGGAGCGCGACAACTACATGACCGCCGAAGAGGCTGTTGCCTACGGCCTGGTCGACCGCATCACCACCTCGCGCGCGGTTGCGCCGAGCACCGACGAGTAGAAGAGCGAAAAGGATACATGAACGACAGACGCGACGACGAATTCGAAGGCCGGAACCCCTCCGACATCGCTTGCGCCTTCTGCGGCAAGCAGCCGCATCAGGTGGCGGCTATGATCTCAGGGCCGAACGGCATCTACATCTGCGACGAGTGCATCTCCGTATGCGCCGACGCCATGATGCACGACCTGGGATTGAACGTTCCCGGCCACGACGCGGACGCGTCGAGCGAGGGCTTCTCCCATGCGGAAGAAGGCCGCCATGCGCGGGTGGGCGACGGTGCCGTGATGGCGCAGGTCGCCGACCCGTCGCCGGACGACGTGCTGGCCGATCTGCCCACCCCTCACGAGCTGTACGCGGAGCTTTCCGAGCACGTGGTGGGCCAGGAGCAGGCGAAGCGCGCGTTGTCGGTGGCCGTGTACAACCACTACAAGCGCATCAGCCTGGGTGCGGACGCCGAAGACGGCGACGTGGAGCTGGCGAAGAGCAACATCATGCTGCTGGGCCCCACGGGCTCGGGCAAGACGCTGCTGGCTCAGACGCTGGCCCGCACGCTGCGCGTGCCGTTCGCCATCGCGGACGCCACGACGCTGACCGAGGCCGGGTACGTGGGCGAGGACGTGGAGAACATCCTGCTCAAGCTCATGACGTCGGCCGACTTCGACATCCCGCGCGCCGAGATCGGCATCATCTACATCGACGAGATCGACAAGGTGGCCCGCAAGGCCGAGAACCTGTCCATCACGCGCGACGTGTCGGGCGAAGGCGTGCAGCAGGCGCTGTTGAAAATTGTCGAGGGCACGGAGGCGAGCGTGCCGCCGCAGGGCGGGCGCAAGCATCCGCAGCAGGAGCTCATCCACATCGACACCACGAACATCCTGTTCATCCTGGGCGGTGCGTTCGTGGGGCTGTCCGACATCATCGCGCAGCGCGTGGGCAAGAGCGGCCTGGGCTTCAACTCCGAGCTGCCCGAGAGCAAGAAGCACGCCGAGGCCGAGCTGTTGGCCCAGGTGTTGCCGGAGGACCTCAACAAGTACGGCATGATCCCCGAGTTCGTGGGCCGCATCCCCGTGGTGACGTCGCTCAACGAGCTGTCCGAGGAAGATTTGGTGCGCATCCTCACCGAGCCGAAGAACGCGCTCGTGAAGCAGTACACCAAGATGTTCGAGTTCGAGGATTCCGAGCTCACGTTCGAGCCCGAGGCCCTGCGCGCCATCGCGCACGAGGCCGTCGAGCACGGCACGGGGGCCCGCGGCCTGCGCTCCATCTGCGAGCGCGTGCTGCAAGACGTGATGTACGATCTGCCCGAGCAGAAGGGGCCGTCCGCGGTGACCATCCGCGCGAGCGACATCACGGGGGAGACGAAGCCGGACATCGAGCCGACGTGCGGGACCGAGGCCCTGCCGGAAGGCGACGAGGCGAGCCTGCAGAGCGCATAGCTTTGAGGTAGGATACGGGTATACGAGCGGGCGGATCGCGACGAGCGGCGCGCCCGCTTTTCGGTTTGAGAGACTGAGACGACGAAAGAGCAGATCATGGCCGATAACACGAATGAAAAGAGCGGCGGCAAGAAGATCGATTACGACTTCGCCGCCCACGAGCGCCCGCTTTTCCAGGCGTGGATGGACGCGGGCTACTTCCAGCGCACGCCCGAACTGGGCGCGGGCAAGGGGCAGCCGTACACCATCGTCATCCCGCCGCCGAACATCACGGGCGTGCTGCACATGGGCCATGCCCTCAACGACACCATCCAGGACACGTGCATCCGCCGCGCCCGCATGCAGGGCCGTCCCACGCGCTGGATTCTCGGCACCGACCACGCCGGCATCTCCACGCAGACGAAGGTGGACAAGAAGCTGGCCGACCAGGGCATCAGTCGTTTGGAAATCGGACGCGAGGCGTTCATCGAAGCGTGCTACGACTGGTACAAGGAATACGGCACCACCATCGTGAACCAGATCAAGGGCATGGGCTGCACGTGCGATTACGCCGACGAGCACTTCACGCTCGAGCCGGCGTACGTGAAGGCCGTGCGCAAGCTGTTCGTGGACTGGTACCACGACGACCTCATCTACAAGGGCAAGCGCATCGTGAACTGGTGCCCGCACTGCACCACGTCCATCTCCGACGACGAGGCCGAGTACGTGGACGAGAAGGGCCACCTGTGGTACCTGCGCTACCCGCTCGCCGAGCCCGAAGACGGGCTCGAGTACCTCGTGGTGGCGACGACGCGCCCCGAGACGATGCTCGGCGACACGGGCGTTGCGGTGAACCCCAAGGACGAGCGCTTCAAGCACCTCGTGGGCAAGACGGTGAAGCTGCCGCTCGTGGACCGGGAGATCCCCATCTTCGCCGACTGGCACGTGGACATGGAGTTCGGCACCGGATGCGTGAAGACGACGCCGGCGCACGATCCGAACGACTGGGCCATGGGCGAGCGCAACGGCCTGGAGCGCATCAACATCTTCGACGAGACGGCGCACGTGGTGGACGGCTACGGCGCGTTCAGCGGCATGGACCGCGACGAGGCGCGCGAGGCCGTGGTGGCCGCGTTCGACGAGCTGGGACTGCTCGACAAGGTGGAAGACCACGACCACAGCGTGATGACCTGCTACCGCTGCCACACGAAGCTCGAGCCCTGGGAGTCCGAGCAGTGGTTCGTGGCCGTGGACGGCCTCAAGCAGGATGCGTCGCGCGTGGTGGAGGACGGTTCCATCCAGTTCCATCCCGAGCGCTGGAAGCAGGTCTATCTCGACTGGCTGGCGAACCTCAAGGACTGGTGCATCTCGCGCCAGCTGTGGTGGGGCCATCGCATCCCCATGTTCTACTGCGACGAATGCGGCTGGGAAGACGCATCGGTGGAGGATATCGAAGTCTGTCCCGTGTGCGGAAAGCCCGTGCGCCAGGACGAGGACGTGCTCGACACGTGGTTCTCGTCGCAGCTGTGGCCGTTCGCCACGATGGGCTGGACCGAGGAGGGCATGGACGCGCCGCAGATGAAGCAGGCGTATCCCACGCAGGTGCTGTCCACGGCTCGCGACATCATGGGACTCTGGGTGGCGCGCATGGTGATGGCGTCCATGTACTGCACCGATACCATCCCGTTCGAGCACGTCATCATCCATCCCACGGTGATGGCGGCCGACGGCAAGCCCATGTCGAAGAGCCGCGGCAACGGCGTGGACCCGCTGCGCCTCATGGAGGACTACGGCGCCGACGGCATGCGCTTCGGCCTGCTCATGCAGGTGACGGGTGCGCAGGATCTCAAGTTCAACGAGGCGAAGCTGGAAAGCTCGCGCAACTTCGCGAACAAGATCCGCAACGCCGCGCGCTTCGTTTTGATGAACCTCGACGACTACGAGCCGGGCGCGCCCGAGCCCGTCACGCCGGTGGACCGTTGGATCTTCTCGCGTCTGGCCGGGTTGGTGGCGCGCGTGGACGCGGCTCTCGACAACTTCGAGTTCGGCGAGGTCACCCGCGAGCTGTACGCGTTCTTCTGGAACGAGTTCTGCGACTGGTACATCGAGTTCTCGAAGGCGCGCCTGAACGGCTCGCCGGAGGATCGCGCCGCGTGCCAGCGCAACCTCGTGTTCGTGCTCGACCAGGCGCTGCGCCTGCTGCATCCCATCATGCCGTTCGTGACCGAGGAGATCTACCAGCAGCTGCCCATCGACCGCACGGACGCGCCGTATCTCATCGTGGCCGCGTGGCCCGATGCCGCCTCGCTCGCGCGCTACGTGGACGCGGACGCCGAGCGCGCCATCGACATGGTGACCGAGACGGTGTCGGCCATCCGCTCGACGCGCGCCCGCTACGGCATCTCGCCGAAGACGGAGCTTGCGGTGGCGGTCAAGGCGGGGGAGGCCGACGTGACGCTCATCGAGGCGCAGCGCGGGCTCATCGAGGGCATGGGCAACACGAGCTCGCTCGTGATTGCCGCCGACGCGGAGAAGCCAGCCGAGTCGAGCGTGTCGCTGGCTCCGGGTCTCGAGGTGTACATCGTGCTGTCGGGCCTCGTGGATTTCGACGCCGAGCGCGACCGTTTGCAGAAAGAGCAGGTCAAATTGGCTGCCGATGCGGCTAAGCTGGACAAGAAGCTGTCGAACCCGGGCTTCTTGGCGAAGGCTGCTCCCGAGATCGTCGAGAAGGACCGCGCCAAGCACGCCGAAATCGCCGACAAGCTGGCCCGCGTGGAAGCGCAGCTGGCGGAACTGGGGTAGCCGTGTTCCCGTACGCGAACATCCATCCGGACGTGGCGAACGCTGCGTTCGACATGCTGCAATTCGACTTCTACCGGCTGGTCGATGCGCGGGATCATCGGGTGTTCGCGTACCATCGCGACGTCGAGGCGCTGCAGGTGACGGACGAGCCCTGCTACCACATCTGGAAGCAGGGCGCACCGTGCCTCAACTGCACCTCGCGCTCGTGTCTGGCGCAGCAGGCGCCCATGTTCAAGATCGAGTACCTCGACGGGCGCGTGCTGCTCATCGCAAGCCTGCCGACGGAGGTGGAGGGACAGCCGCTCGCGCTCGAGCTCATCAAGGACGTGACCGAGAGCCTGCTCGTGGCCGACGTCGAGGTGCGCGACAACATCGAGATCACCCACATGATCACGAAGTTCAACGACCTCGCCGTGCGCGACGGTTTCACGAAGCTATTCAACAAGACCTACATCAACAATGAGCTCGAGAGCCTCATCCAGGTCGCAAAGGAGCATCCCGAGGGCTCCGATGCCGCGGTGGTGGTGCTCGATATCGACGACTTCAAGCTAATCAACGACACGTACGGGCATGTGGCCGGCGACGACACGCTTGTGTACTTCGCCAACCGGCTGCGCAACCTCGCGCGCGAGAGGGGTGCTTGGGTGGGCCGCTTCGGCGGCGACGAGTTCGTGCTGTGCGTGCCCGACGGCCTGTCCGACAGCGATATGGAAGGACTGTTCGGCGAGATCGACGCCATCGAAGAGCACGTGTTCGACACCGAAGCCGGTTCCTTCTCGCTCACGGCGAGCTGCGGCGCCTGCTTCGTACGTTCTGACGACACCGTCCGGACGCTCCTCGACCGCGCCGACGAGGCCATGTACCAAGCCAAATCCCTCGGCCGCAGGTTGGCCGTCCGGTAGAAGGCCCATCTGCTTGTAATCGTGTGAATACAACTCAGAGAGTGCATTCGCGCGCTTCCCATCAGGGGAAACGGCTCAAACTTTTTATTTTCTCAGGAAAAAACTCATAATTCACGACTGAACATAGTTCAACCGCTTTGCTACGATGGGGCGCGACGGGGGACGGGTCGTCGGGGAGCACGCCGCGAAGCCGTTTGCCGTGGCCCGCCCCTCACGACGTTGGTGTCCCTCATCCCGTTCGTTTCGAATTTCATGGCATTCGTTACAGCATTGTTGCTTTTATACAACATATAGGTATAATCAAGTGCGCGGCAGGCAAACCGTAGGACAGAAGGGTCAGGCGCTCGGGTCGATGCGGGGGATTCCCTCGAAGAACTCGGACAGCGTCATGTCGAACCCGTTCGCGATTTTCGCGAGGTTCTGCAAGGTGACGTTGCGTTGCCCGACCTCGATGGAGGCAAGGTAGGTGCGGTCCATGCCGATTTTGTTGGCAAACCGCTCCTGACTGACGTCGTGGACGGCACGTAGGTCCTTGATACGCAGACCGACTTTTGTTTGTAGAGTGTTTCGCATCGTCGCAGAGTACCGTGGGTGTTGTGTATATAACAACGGACTATATACAACATTGCAGAAACGTTGAGGGAAGGACAGGCGCTCGTCGCCTTTTTCTTTCGGCGTGAATGTTGTATGTATGCAACATTACATCGAGCCGTACGGCTCGCTACATATCTTGAGAAGACGAAATCGTCGCGAAGCGCGTTCCGTCGATCGACAAGAGGATGAATAGATGCGTTCGGCTCGTATGAGCGGCCGTTGCCTATCGGCGACGGCGGGGCGCAGCTATTCGTCCTCTTTTCTTTTGACGGAGCGAATACGCGCATGCGAGGGGAAAGGAGCAGACAATGTGGTACGTCGCGCAAGTGCAAGCGGGTCGTGAGTCCTCGACGCTCGAAATGTGCCGCCGCTTGGTACCTTCTTCCGTCATGGAAGATTGCTTCATGCCCGAATACGAGGTGATGTGGAAGATTCGCGGCGAATGGCGCCTCGTGAAGCGGCTGCTGTTCCCCGGCTACCTGTTCTTCGTCGCCGACGACCCCGAAGCGCTCCATCGCGAGCTGTCGAAGGTGCCCATGCCCATCCGCTTGCTCGGCAACGAGGAGAACTCGTTTTTCCCGCTGACGGGCAAGGAGCGCGATTGGTTCCTGTCGTTCATGGACGGCAGCCACACCGTGCGCATGAGCGAGGGCTACATCGCCGGCGACACGATCAAGGTCACGCGGGGCCCGCTCATGGGCTTCGAAGGCGACATCCGCAAGATCGACCGCCACAAGCGGCGCGCCTACATCGACGTGAGCCTGTTCGGGCGCACCGTCCCCGCCAGCGTCGGCCTCGAGATCGTCAGGAAGTCCGCATGAGGCCGTTTCGCCCGACGGGGGGGGGGGTGCTGACCGCATGGCTTTCGCCATGGATGGCGCTACGCTTTCGGATGAATGCTCACTTGACCCGGATGAAGTAGGATTCGCTGCAGATGGAGCCGCTCTTTCCGGTGCGGAACAGCACGTAGCGTACGTCAACAAGCATGAGTTCGAGGTGGGCAGCGCCGAATTCGAACAGGCGTGTCGTGAAAAGGACGCGCGAACGGTGGGATATCGATGCGTCAAGCGCTTGGTTGACGTCGTGGTGAGCCTGGTGGTCGTGGCCTTCCTCGTGTTGCTTTGGCCTCTTACCCTGATGGTTCTGGCTGCGGCAGCGGTTTCCGCCCATGCAAATCCGCTGTACGTGCAGAAGCGCGTCGGACGGTACGGCCGGGTGCTCAACATATTGAAGCTTCGCACCATGGTGGGCGATAGCGACGATGTCGAAAAATACCTCGACGACCATCAGTTGGAGCAATGGCGCAAAGAGCGCAAGGTCGAGAACGATCCCCGCATCACGAAGGTGGGAGCGTTCCTGCGCAAGACCAGCCTTGACGAGATCCCTCAATTCATCAACGTGCTGCTGGGCCATATGAGCATCATCGGACCCCGTCCTGTCTCGATGGAAGAGATTGCTTGGTACGGGGAAGACAAGACGCTCGCGTTGTCGTGTCCGCAGGGAATCACGGGATGGTGGCAGATAACGGATCGAAATGATGCCGTTTGGGACGATGGCAGTCGTCAGGAAGCGGAGCTGTACTACGTGCGAAATGCGAGCTTGAAGCTGGATGCGAGCATCTTCATCGGCACCTTCAAATCGATTACTGAGAAGACGGGAAGGTAGCCTTGTCTGAGGAACGAAATTCGCCCGCGTTCGAGCGGGCGTGCGAGGGCGGCGCTTTGGCCATCGTGCAGGGAACGGTGTTGGAAATGGCCACCTGCCTTGACGGGATATGCCGCAAGCACGATCTGCGCTACAGCCTCGCTTTCGGATCGCTGATCGGGGCGGTGCGGCACAAAGGGTTCATACCGTGGGACGACGATATCGATGTGCTCATGTTTCGCGATGACCTCGATCGCTTCCTTCGAATCGCCCCTGACGAATTGCCCGATTATTACGAGGTTCAGCACTTTTCGTTGGGGAATACGCGACGCTACGTGACGCGAATCGTGGACAACCGCACCCTCATGCGACTCGATTCGTATGGCGAGCGGAACGATCTTGCCATCTGGCTGGACATCTTCGTCCTCGACGGCATTCCCGACGGACGTTTCGGTCGTGGCATTCAGTACCTCCGCATCCTGTGGCACAAGGCGATGTGCGCCTTCGCTTCTTTCGAGGAGACGGTCAACCGATCAAGGCCCGGACGCGCGTGGTGGCAGCAGGCCATCATCGAATTCTGCTCGATCACCCATTTCGGCAGTTGGATGGATGTTGGCGAGCGCTTGAAGAAATACGACGCTGCTCTCAGGCGCTACCGATGCACTGAGGGCGAAGCGTGCTTCTGCGGCGTGGGAACGTACTCCGGAGAACGTCAAACGTGGCCTCGAGCTTCTCTCGAAGATCTTGTCGAATACGAATTCGAATCAGCGGTGCTCAAGGGGCCGCGCGACTACGATTCGGTGCTTTCTGCAACGTACGGTGACTACATGGTTCCCCCTTCGGAAGGGCATCGGGCCGTCCATAGCGTGCACGTGGTCAAGCATCCGATGTTCGATGGCAACGGTGACGAAGAGGATGGAGCGAGTGTTGTCGGCTAACATGGCGCATGAAACGGGATGCGTGGAGCGTATATGCATGATAGGGAGCGGAACCTGGGGTATCGCGCTTGCTCGGCTGATGGCTCTGCAGGGGCATCAGGTTGAGGTGTGGTCTGAAAGCACGAAGAAATCGATGCGGTTGGACCTTGAACGGTCGCTGCCTCAGCTTTCCGGTGTGCGTATACCCGAGAGCGTGCGACTCACGGACGATCTCGAGCGTGCCTGCAAAGAAGCGACGATCATCGTGTGCGCGACGGCGTCTCAATTCGTTCGCGGCATCGCGAAGACGATTGCCCGCGTGGCGGACCCTTCTCAGATCATCGTCTGCGCGACGAAGGGAATAGAGGCGGACACCCTCTTCTCTATGACCGCAGTGATCGAGGATGAATTGACGAAGACGGGCTCTCCGTGCAATGCGCTTGTCGCCTTCTCCGGCCCTACGCACGCTGAGGAGGTTGCGCGCGACATGCCGTCGGCCATCGTCGCAGCGAGCGCCCATCGCGCAGCTGCACTTCGCGTGCAAAAGGCGTTTTCCAACGAGGTTTTTCGCGTCTATACCGGTTCGGATGTCAAAGGAGTCGAGCTTTGCGGAGCGCTCAAGAACGTGGTTGCGCTGGCATCCGGTATGGCTGCGGGTTTGGGGTACGGGGATAACTCGCGTGCTGCGCTCATTGCGCGCGGCATCGCCGAGATGACCCGCCTCGGCGTCGCAGCGGGGTGCCTCGCGGAGACCTTTAGCGGCTTGGCCGGGGTGGGGGACCTGGTGGTTACCGCTTCGAGCGTGCATAGCAGGAATTATCGGGCCGGCTTTCTCATTGCCGGCGGCATGTCCGTCGAGGAAGCGGTTGCCGAGGTGGGCATGGTCGTTGAGGGCTTGAACGCCCTTCCTGCCGCCGTGCAGCTGTCCGTGCGCTACGGTGTGGACATGCCGATCGTCGATGCTGTGCAAGCGGTCGTCAGCGGATGCGCGCGTCCTCAGAGCGTGGTTGGAGCGCTCATGACGCGCAAGCTTACCTGTGAGGCGTACGGACGCAAGCAGAGAACGGTGATGACGTACGGAACGTTCGATCTTCTGCATTACGGTCACATCAACTTGTTGCGTCGTGCTCGCGCGCTGGGCGATCGCTTGATCGTGGCGATATCGACCGATGAATTCAACTGGAACGAGAAGAAGAAACGCTGCTATTTCAGTTACGAACAGCGCAAAACCATGGTTGAAGCGGTCGGCTACGTCGACGAGGTGGTGCCGGAGTCGAGCTGGGACCAGAAGCGTCGCGATATGCATGCCTACGACGTCGATGTGTTCGCCATGGGGGACGATTGGACGGGGCAGTTCGACTTCCTGAAAGAGGAAGGCGTGGACGTAGTGTACCTGCCGAGGACGCCCGAGATATCCACGACGCAGATCAAAACGGACATGTCAAAGGGGGACAAGAAGTGAGTCCTGTCGAAGACTTTCCCGTTGACGTCGTCGTTACCTGGGTTGACGGATCGGATGAGGGCTGGGCGGCGGAGCGCGCTCGCTACGAGCGGAACGATTCGTCGATTGCCGACGATTGGGCGAAGGGAGCTATTCGGTTTCGCGATTGGAATACGCTGCGCTACTGGTTCAGGGGGATCGAGCAGAACATGCCCTGGGTACGGTACGTGCATTTCGTCACGTACGGGCATGTTCCGTCATGGCTGAACGAACGCAATCCGCACCTGCGTATCGTACGGCATGAGGACTTTATCCCGAGTCGGTATCTCCCCACGTTCAACTCCCATACGATAGAACTCAATTTCCATCGCATTCCGGAGCTTGCCGAGCACTTCGTGTACTTTAACGACGATGTGTACGCGTTGCGTCCTCTTGCGAAGAGCGACCTGTTCAAACGAGGTCTTCCGTGCGACTTCGCCGCCTTGAACGCCCCTTCTCGCGATCGGTACAACAAGTTGCTGATGGAGGTGAACAACGTTGCCGTGATCAACCGCCATTTCCGGAAAAACAAGGTGCTGCGAGATCACTTCTTCAAATGGTTCAATCCGAAATACGGTGCAAAGATGCTGAGGACGCTCTGTCTTCTGCCGTGGCCGAGGTTCACCGGCTTTATCGAGCAGCATACGGTTCAGACGTTCCTCAAGAGCACGTTCGAGACGTTGTGGGAAGAGGAATACGACGAGCTCGATGCGACGTGCCTGACGAAATTCCGCGCGTACGAAAACGTGACGCCCTGGCTTGTCCGCGACTGGCAGCTGGTCACGGGCTCGTTTGCGCCGAGCGATTTACGCGGCAGACGCTATTTCAAGCAGGCCGTTGACGCCGATATGCTTGCGCAGGTTTTCGGCGGCCAATACTCCATCGTGTGCATAAACGACGTTGCGACGGCCGAAACCTTTCCTGCGGAACGGAGGGCGCTTGCGTCTGCGTTCGATGGATTGTTTCCGGACAAGTCTTCTTTTGAGCGGTAAGTCGAGGGTGAGGTAGGGATCACTATGGAGGAGCGTCCGAAAGGCCGGCAAACGGAGCGGAATCGTCAGGGTGTCGTGGCAACCCTCACGTTTCATGAGGCGATTAACTACGGTGCCGTGCTGCAGTCGTACGCGTTGCAACAAGCCGTGCTGAACGAGGGTTTCGATACGGAGTTGTTGAACTATTCGTGCGAGGCGATACGCGCATCCCACTATGCTGCGGGCAGGGGAGTCAAGGCGAAAATCGGCTGGCTTGCACGATCTCGATTCCGCACCGTCAAACATGCGAAGTTCGCAGAGTTCAGAGAGAATCATCTTATTCTGACGGAGCCTGTTCGCAAGGATGAACTTCGCGCGTATTGCGATCGGTTTCGCTTGGTTATCGTGGGGAGCGATCAGGTTTGGAATCCTGCGATCACCGAGGACGACACCTCGTACTTCCTCGACTTTATCGACGACTCGAGACGAAAAGCGTCCTATGCCGCCAGCTTGGGGGTCAGAAGCTGGTCCGAGTCGTTTCAGCCCGTCGGAACGCGTCTTGTCCGGGATTTCTCCTTGGTGGGCGTTCGGGAGCAAGGTGCGGCCGCCTACCTTCGAACCGCAGCGGGCGTGGATCCGTGCGTTGTGTGCGATCCAGTCATGTTGTTGTCGAAAGAAGCGTGGGAACGCATGGCGGTTGATCCGCGACAGGCTCGGCCGTACCTTTTGGTATTCGGCCTGGGGCGAGTGGATGCGGATTGTCTGCAGTGGGCTCGGCGGATTGCCGATCAGATGGGCGTCGACGTGGTCGTGCTTCATAACGGCGCGTTCGCGCTGAGCGGCGTCACGAACGTGCGGGATGCGGGTCCCGAAGAATTTCTCGGCTGGATCAAGCAGGCAAGCTTGGTGGTCACGAACTCGTTTCACGGAAGCTGTTTCTCCATTCTGATGGAGAAACAATTCTGCTGGTTTCAAAGCGCGCAATGCAGCGATGCGCTGAAAACGAGGGAAAGCAGGTTGGAGGATCTTCTTGATGCGTTCGACCTGCGCAGCCGCCGAGTGTCTTCAGGGGATGCGCTTGCGGGTCCCATCGACTACGAACGTGTGAGGGGCCGTCTTGAGGAATATCGGCGCGCATCTCTCGATTTCTTGAGAAGGATGCTTCGCTCGTGACAACCGAAACCCAACGTGACGCGCCGGTTACCCTGGCGTTGGTTCTGCTGCTGGCCCCGCCGTTTTTCTGCCAGACCTTGCTGAAGTCGACGGCCGTGCAGTGTCTGTCGATCTGTCTTGCCGTTGCGTGCTTGACCTTCCGGGTTGCGCGGGGGAGATGCAGGCTCTCGATTCCGAAGCCCCTCATTGCCTTCATCGGGTTCTTCGCTCTGGCGGTGCTGAACAAGAACGTGGATATCGTCGCGGGAAACGGGTTGGCCTGGTTCGCTTTGTTCGGCATGTCCCTCGTGGCGGTCGTGCTCTTGGTCTCGCTGCCGCACGCCGGATGGATTCGCACGGCACTCGTTCTGATAGCGGTGTTTTCGGCATTCCATGCACTTGTCACGATTGCGACCTGGATGGTTCCGGACCTGTACGATCGGTTTATCTACCCGCAGTTTTTCAGCGATAGGCTGACCATCACCGGCCGCGGCTATCGATCGGGGTTCACGGCTCACTACTCGACGAACGGAATCTATCTTGCCCTCGGGGCGTTGGCTTCGTATGCCCTCGCAATGGAGCACAAGAAAAAAGCGCCCTACCTTGCCCTGCTCGTCTTGATTCTGTTCGCGCTGCTGCTCACGGCGAAGCGCGCGCATTTGGCGTTCGGTATCGCTTCGATAGCGGTTTCCTTCGTGGCGATGCGCGGCACGGGAGGAATCGGGAAGCTTGCCGTGGTGGGCGCCGTCGGCGTTCTCGCCTTGTTCGCCGCTTCCTTTATCGCGCCCGATGTGCTGTTCGTGTTCGATCGGTTTTCCGACGCGATGGAAGATGACACCATGAACGGGCGAACCCCGTTTTACGAGCTCTGCATGACCATGTGGGGTGATGATCTGCTTTTGGGCAACGGATGGGGCTCTTACACCCAGGCATTCAACGCGAGCTTGCTGAGCTGGTCGTTTTTGGCGCGCGGATTCGAGACGATGAATGCGCACAACGTGTATCTGCAGGTGCTTGCCGAAGAGGGTGTCGTCGGCCTCGGTCTGCTGGTGGCGGCTGCGGTGGGGCTGTTTGCCGCGAGCATGAAACTTGCGAAAGACAGAGAGGCGTTTCGCGACCATGCTTCCGACGCGTCCATAGAAGGGGCGTTGGCGGGGTCGTTGGCCATACAGGCGTTCTTCATCATGTACTGCCTGACCGGCAACCCCCTCTACGATATGCAGGTGTACATTCCCTATCTGGTGGCGTGCAGCATGTCGTTGTGGGTGTACCGCAGGCGGCGCTCGGAGCATGCGGGACGGAGCGAGTCGTGCTGAGCCGCTCGAAATCGTTCTTCGGCAATGCCTTTTGGTCGTTTGCCTTGCAGATGGTGAACATCCTCGTCGCCTTTATCGTGCCCCGCGTGGTGATTTCTTACTACGGTTCGGACGTAAACGGTCTGGTCACCTCGTTGACGCAGTTCGTATCGTATATAAGCCTGGTGGAGGCGGGCATATCGGGTGCTGCCGTGTTCGCGCTGTACAAGCCGCTCGCATCCAAGGATTACGGAGCCGTGAGCGTGGTCGTCTCGGCGGCGAAGCGGTTCTACTATCGATCGGGCTGGATATTCGTGGCCCTTATCGCGGTGCTCGCTTTCGTGTATCCCGTTTTCGTCGACTGCGGCTCCATGGGCAGCGTGCAAGTTGTCCTGCTGGTGGTTTCGTTGGGCTCGATGGGGGTGCTCGATTTCTTCACCTTGGCGAAGTATCGCGTGCTGCTCACCGCGTCGCAGCGTAACTGGGTCATTCAGATAGCCACCATTCTGTACAAGGTGCTGTATGCGTGCGTGATAGCGGCGCTTGCTTTTCTTGGCTTCTCGGTGGAAATCGTATACATCGCGGCCATCGCTCCGGTGATTATTCGCTCGGTGATCCTGTCCCTGTACGCCAAATCGAAATTCAAGCAAGTGGACTTCTCTGCCGACGACAAGGGATATCGGCTTGATCAAAGATGGAATGCGTTTTACCTGCAAGTGCTCGGTGCGGTTCAAAGCGGGGCTCCGGTTATCATTGCGACTTTCGTGCTGCAAGACCTCGCCCTCGTCAGTGTGTTTTCGATCTATCTTCTGGTGGCGAATGGGATTCAAAGCGTGTGTACGTCGTTCATCGGCGGTACGCAGGCCTCGTTCGGCGATGTGATCGCTCGGGGGCAGGCGGAGACGCTGCAGTGCGCATTCAAGGAGCTGCAAACCATATCGTATACGAGTAACGCCCTCATGTGCGGGATTGCTCTCGCGCTGATCAACTCTTTTGTTGGACTCTACACCTCGGGAATCACGGAGTTGAACTACGTCTATCCCGCGGTCGGGTTTCTCGCGGTGCTGAACGTGTTTCTCTACCATCTTAAGACCCCTCAAGGATTGCTCGTCATCGCAGCGGGGATGTATCGAGAGACGCGTATACAGACGACTTTTCAGACGCTCATATTGCTGGCCGGCTCGATCGTCGGCGGTTTGGTTGCCGGAATGCCGGGAATACTGATCGGATGCTGCCTGTCGAACCTGTATCGCGACCTCGACTTGCTGGTGTTCATACCGAACGTGTTGACGAAAACCCCCATACGCGATACGGCGAAGCGCATGCTCGTGAGCGTCGTGGAATGCGCGTTGATAGCAGCGCCGTTCATAGCGGTTGGGTATTCGGGCAGCAGTTGGACCGATTGGCTGATAGTGGCTGCGGCCATGCTGGCGTGGGGGTTGCTGGTTTGCGTCTCGTGCTGCTGGCTCGCGGAGCGGGAGCAATTCAGAAGCTTGATGACGAGACTGAGGAAGATGCTATGAGCGATAAGGTGAACGGTTTGATCACCTGCGATCTGGTTTGTTTAGGCGTTCCGTCGCCGAAGGGCTTTCGTTCCTATGTGGACTGGCTCGAAGCATGCACGGGGAAGCACGTTGTCGGATACCGGCATCGCGGGCACACCCCGTGGGGTTTATACGAGGAGCGGGCCGTGTACGACGACGGAACGTTCGAGGAAGCGACCGTGCGAACGCGGGCTTGGAAGCGCGTCTGGAACAAGATGATGCTGCGTCCGAGTTGTTTGGCATGCTCGTACCACTCAATCATTCGCCCCGGCGACCTGTCGATGGGCGATTACTGGGGAATCGAACGGGCTCATCCGGGTATTGCCGACGATACGGGGGTGTCGTGCCTTTTCGCAAATACCGCGCATGGTCTTCGTTTCCTGAAGGGAGCTGCGCATTCGCTCAATCTCGTGGCCAGCGCTCCTTCCCTCTGCGCGAATCCGGAACAGCCTATGCTCCTTCACCCGCCTCGGGCATCCCGCCTGCACGACGGGTTTTGGGAATCGCTGGTGAGGGATGGGTTCGGCGCAGCCTGCAAGAACGTTGGCGCGCTTGGGGCGAGACGATCGCTCAAGGATGCTGCGCACCTTGTTTTTCATACCGGCGGCAAAGGGGTGGAACGTGATAGAAGGGAGAGCGTCGGAATGGATGCGAGCATCGATCTCGATCGTGTGCAGGAAGAGGAGTTTCCACTGGTGTTCGCGGCAAAGCATCGTTCAGACGAAGTGCGGGAAAAAAGCTCGTCGGGAGGTATGTTCTATGCGCTTGCCGATTACATGATAGGCCAAGGGGGCGTTGTGTACGGCTGCGCGTTCGACGACGGCCTCGAAGCTCGTCATATTCGGTGCGAGACGCTGGAGGAGTGCGAACGCTGCATGGGGTCGAAGTATTCCCAGAGCGATATGGGTTCGACGATAGCCATGGTGAGCGCCGATCTTTCCTCTGGTCGACCGGTTCTTTTCACGGGCACGCCTTGCCAGGTTGACGCTGTGCGCCACGCGTGCGGCGAGATGGGGGGGGGGTGGCTGTTGACTGCTGACCTTATCTGCCATGGCGTGCCTTCCCCCGGCCTGTTCGCCGCGCATCTCCGGTTTCTCGAGCGGCGGTTGGGTTGCAAGGTGGTTGCATACAACCACCGGCCCAAGAATCGCGGATGGGGGCATTGCGAGGCCGTGGCGTGCGACGACGGAAGCGTTCATCAGGGGAGTCGCATGGTCGAGTCTTGGAAAAGGCTGTTTTATGGAAACAGAATGCTTCGCCCTTCCTGTTACGCATGCCCTTATACGACCTCGAATCGTTCTTCCGATGTGACCATCGCCGACTTCTGGGGCATCGAACGTACGAGGATTGCGGCATTCTCAGACGATTTGGGGGTCTCGCTTGTTCTTGCCAACACGCCGAAGGGCCTTGACGCCGCGAAGCGTTGCGACATCGACGCGCGCAGGTCTTCCTTGGAAGAGTCGCTTCCCGGCAATCCGATGCTGTCGCGTCCTACATCGTGCACCCAACCGAGGGAACCCGTGTGGGAGGCCCTTTGCTCGGACGGATACGACGGCATGATGAAACGGTTTCGCTTCCTGCCGAAGCGGGTTCGGTTCGCGGGAGCCCGCTTCAAGCGGTTCTTGCATCGTCTTTAGGAAATCGGAGTGCACATGGGATTGTTTTCAACAAAGCGCGTCAGCCCTCAGGCATCGTGGTACCTGCCGGACAACGACCAATACGCATACCGCGACGGAACGAGGCTCGATACGTCTTCCGGCTATCACCCTCATCGGTCCACACGGTTTAGAAACCTCGAAACGGTGGATGCGAAGCGTCGTGACAGGTTGCCGGAGCTGTACGCGCGACGCAGCGAATGCTGCGGCTGCAGCGCCTGCGCCTTCGCCTGCCCGCAGGACGCCATCGCTCTGGAGCCCGATGAAGAGGGCTTCGACTACCCGGTTGTCGATGCCGCAGCGTGTATCGGGTGTTCGAGATGCATCGATGTCTGCGTGTTCAAGAACAGGGGCGGCGCATGATGGAGTTCGCGGAAAGGCTCGTATGCAAGCTGTACCGGTTGATGAAGATGGCGTTTCTTCGAAGCCGTTACGGTTCGAGACTCGACGTCGGAGGAGGGGCGATCAGTTTTCGGAAGCCGTTTTTCTGCCGGCTCGGTCCACAGGGGTGCATGCGTCTTGGAAGGGGCGCGTTCTTCAATTACGGTTGCAAGATCATCGCTCATGAACGTATCGAGATCGGGAGCGACTGTCTTTTCGGACCGAACGTGCAGGTGTTCGATTTCGATCACGGCCACGACCGCTCCGATATCGCGTACAAGAAACAGGGAATGGAAACGAAGCCGGTGGTCATCGGCAACAACGTTTGGCTGGGTGCGAACGTCGTCGTGTTGAAGGGGGTGACGATTGGGGACAACGCCATCGTGGGTGCGGGGACGATCGTGTCGCACGATGTTCCTCCCGATGTGACGGTGTACTCCAAGCAGGATATTCGAACCGTGCACCATTGATGCGAGCATCTCGCAGCACCGCTCCATCAACCTGTAACTCAACAGCTTGCGGAAATTACCTGAACGGGCGCGCGTCAAGGGGCATCTTTGCTATAATGACTGATCGTGTGCACGTATCGCGCGTTTTCGGTGCCTGCATACAGCGGGTTCGATAACAAGAAAACGAGGTTGAAATGAGCGAACTGCTGTCCCAGCTGTGGACTCCCGAACTGCAAGCAGCGTTCACCGTCGTGGTGGTGCTGCTGGTTATCCTGTACGTGCTGTCTATCATCTGGGTGGTCCGCGACGCGTATCTGCGCGGCTCGTATTGGTACGTGTGGGCCATCGTTGCGCTTATTCCGTTGCTCGGCATCATCGCGTACTGCTTGCTGCGTCCGCCGCTGCTGCAGATCGATCGCGACGAGCAGGAGCTGGAAATCGCGCTCAAGCAACGCGAACTCATGAAGTACGGCGAGTGCGCGAACTGCGGCTATCCGGTGGAGGCCGACTTCGTGCTGTGCCCGAACTGCCATCAGCGTCTCAAGAACCTCTGCGGAACCTGCAACCACGCCCTCGACCCCACCTGGACGGTGTGCCCGTACTGCGCCACGCCGGTGTCGGGCGGTCCCCGCACCCGTCGTGCCCCGCAGCAACAGCAGCGCGGTGCGCGAACGCAGCAGCCGCAGCAGGCGGCACCCCAGCAGCAGTCGAGGCAGGCGCGCCCCGCTCAATCCGAGCGCGCCCAGTAACCACTTCGCATTTCATCGAAGCCGCCTCGTGAACCATGGGGCGGCTTCGTTGTTTTGTCGCATCGGCGGGCGCGCAGTGCGCTCGCTGCGAACCGATCGTGCAGGCGCTTTGTGCGCGCCCGGCACAGGAAAGGAACTGATATGAACATCGTACTTCCCGACGGCTCGACCAAAGACGTGGCCGAAGGCGCCACCGTTGCCGACGTGGCAGCCGCCATCGGCGCGGGCCTGGCGAAGGCCGCGCTGGCCGGCATCGTGAACGACCAGCCGGTCGACCTCTCCGCACCCGTGAACGCGGGCGACGCCGTGGCCATCATCACGGCCAAGAGCGACGAGGGCCTCGAGCTTTTGCGTCACTCCACTGCGCACGTCATGGCCGCCGCGCTCGTCGACCTCTACGGCGACGTGCAGTTCGGCGTGGGCCCCGCCATCGAGGACGGCTTCTATTACGATGTCAAGCTGGATCGCGCGCTTTCGCCGGACGACTTCGCCGCCATCGAGGCCCGTATGGCCGAGATCGTGAAAGCCGACGAACCCTTCGAGCGCCGCGTGGTCACCCGCGCCGAGGCCGAGGAGATCTTCGCGGATCAGCCGTTCAAGCTGGAACTCGTCGCCGAGCTTCCCGAGGACGCCGTCATCACCACCTACACCATCGGCAAGTTCACCGACCTGTGCCGCGGGCCGCACCTGCCCTCCACCGGTAAGATCGGCGCTTTCAAGCTGACGAAGCTGGCCGGCGCCTACTGGCGCGGCGACGCCGAGCGCGAGATGCTCACCCGCATCTACGGCACGGCGTTCTTCAAGCAGAAGGAGCTTGACGAATACCTGCACAACATGGAGGAAGCCGAGAAGCGCGACCACCGCAAGCTGGGCCGCGAACTGGGCATCTACACGATGGACCCGCTGGCCGGCGTCGGTCTGCCGCTCTACCTTCCCAAGGGCGCGCGCGTCATCCGCACCATGCAGGAATGGCTGCGCCGCGACCTGTACGAGCGCGGCTACGAAGAGGTCATCACCCCGCACGTCTACAACGCCGACGTGTGGAAGATGTCGGGGCACTACGACTTCTACCATGAGAACATGTACTTCTTCAACATCAACGAAGGCGACGACGAGAACCCGCGCCTGACCGAGTACGCCGTGAAGCCCATGAACTGCCCGGGCCACGTGATGCTGTACAAGAGCGAGCTGCATTCCTATCGCGACCTGCCGCTGCGCTACTTCGAGTTCGGCACCGTGTACCGTCACGAGATGAGCGGCGTCGTGCACGGCCTACTGCGCGCCCGCGGCTTCACCCAGGACGATGCGCACGTGTTCTGCACGCGCGACCAGGTAGTTGACGAAGTGGTGGCCATCCTCGACCTCGTGGACCACATCATGTCCACCTTCGGCTTCGAGTACACCGCCGAGATATCCACGCGTCCGGCGAAGAGCATCGGCTCCGATGACATGTGGGAGCACGCGACGAACGCCCTCAAGGAGGCATGCGCGCGTCATGAGCTGGAATACGAGATCAACGAGGGAGACGGTGCGTTCTACGGCCCGAAGATCGACATCAAGGTGAAGGACGCCATCGGCCGCACCTGGCAGTGCTCCACCGTGCAGGTTGATTTCAACTTCCCCGAGCGTTTCGAGCTGACCTACCGCACCGAGGACAACACCGAAGAGCGTCCCTGGATGCTCCATCGTGCCATCTTCGGTTCCATCGAGCGCTTCCTGGGCATCCTCATCGAGCACTACGCCGGCGCGTTGCCGCTGTGGTTGGCTCCCGTGCAGGTGGCCGTGTTGCCGCTTGCCGATCGTCACAACGAGGCGGCTGCGGCGCTGGCGAAGCAGCTCAAGGCCGCAGGCGGGCGCATCGAGGTGTACGATCAGAACGAGCCCATGCGCGTGAAGATCGCGAAGGCGCAGAGCCAGAAGATCCCGTACATGGTGGTGCTGGGCGATAAGGAAATCGAGAACGGCACCGTGAGCGTGCGCGAGCGTCACGAGGGCGACCTCGGCGCGTGGCCGGTCGAGCAGCTCGTGGAGAAGCTGCGCGAGGCGGCGCTGTAGCGCTGCGCTGCGGCGGCATGGCTTTGAAACGGCCCCGGGGATGCCCGGGGCCGTTTTTTATGCGCGGGGTTGCCGTTATTGGCAAGAAATTGCGCGATTGCGTGCTTCGTTCGCGCAAGAGCGTCGTTTGACTCAACGCGACCAGGTGTTTTGTGGCGGCGGAGGTTCACGGTGGGTTTTCCAGCGCCCTAAAAGCATCGTTGAAGCCGCAATCGCGAAAAAACGTGCCATTTCGTCATGAAAATCGGTGCACTCACCCCAGCCATAGGCGGTAGATCGTGGGCGGGTCGTAGTCGGCGAGGGCGAGGCAGAACTTCGACGGGTCGATGTCGTCGTATGCTTCCGGGTCTTCGAACATGCTCCGGTACACGAGGCGGGGCAGCGTCCAGGTGTGCGTCTCGCCGGGTTCGAGCACGTCCCAATCGTCGGGCAGGGTGTACTGCACGAGCCCTTTGCCGGAATCGACGCCGTACAGCTCCGACAACAGGTAACCGCCGTCGCTTCCGACGCCCTGATCGAGCACATCGCCCGCCCCGTTGAGCTCCTCGCTCCAGAGTGCGAGCGGCGGCATGCGCTGAGCGTAATCGGCGGTGTTCGTCATGGTGACGTCGACCAGCAGCACCTTGCATTCGTGTCCGTGCGCCTGCGTATAGCCGGTCGTCTGAGCGTAGTGCGGATACCATTCGGCGAAGGCGTCCAGGGTCACGGCCTTCATGTCCGTGGGCGTGATCTCAATGCCGTCGATCTCGAGGATGTACTGGTATTCGGTCAAGAAGCGCTCCCGCTCCTCCTCGCTCCACGACGCGCGTTCCTCTTCGCTCCACGAGAACCATTTTCCGCGCGTCACGCCCTGTGCGGTGAACGTCTGGCCGAAGGGGACGTCCACGACGGTCTCCGCAACGTAGCGGCCGTTGCCCGCGCCCGCGATGCTCGCGCCGTAGCGATCGTCGCTCGAATCGGCCGAGCGCGGCGTTCCGGGCGTAAAGTGGAAAGCGAACCAGACAAGCGCGCAGGTGGCGACCGCGATGCAGGCGATGCCGATGAGGGTTCGTGCGATGGCGGTGCGGGTCGTGCTCATGGCGTCTCCTTTGCCGGGGCTTCCGCGTTCAACCTACCACGAGGCGTCGGCGGGCGGCAATGATGAAGTTTTTCATCACCTGTTCCCACCACGCGCGCCGGAGCGATCCGCTATGCTGGTGAAAACGGACGGGTGCGGGAAAGGACAGCGATGGTTTCATGGTCGACGGTGGCGGCGCTGCTGCTGGCATGCCTCATGTACGGGGCGTTCTGCGCGGCGGCCGTGCGGGCGTTCCTGCGACGCTGCGCCGACCGCGTGGCATATCGGCTGGCGGCCACGTGGGGCGGGTGCTTCGCGGCCGCCATCGTCGGTACGCTCATGGTGTCCGACGCGTTCGGCCTCGACATCGCCGTCGCGTTCGAGGCCATCATGTGCGCGGCGTCGTTCGCGCTGTGCACCGCGCTCGGCCGTTGGTGGCGCAACCGCGAGATGGCCGCCGCCGTGACGTACCTGCAGCTGCACCGTCCCGTTCCCGCGCCCGTCCCTGCGCCCGCGCCTGCCGCGCCGCCGACTCTCGACCTCGAAGCGCACTGCGCCCGCATCGCCCGCGCCTACGATCTCACGCGCCGCGAGGAGGACGTGCTGAGCCTGCTCATGGAGGGCTGCACTTTCGCGCAGGCCGCCGACAGCCTCGTGGTGTCCCTCAACACCGTCAAAAGCCACGTGCGCCACCTCTACGCCAAGATGGGCGTAACCGGCAAGCAAGACCTGCTGGACAAGGTTTCGTCGGATTCGTAGCCTGTTCTGGTGTACCATACGCTCATCGAAAACGGGATGAGGGGCGAAGGGGGCTGTGATGGCGCGCAAGGCGCTTGCGACGTATCGGGAGAAGATGGCGCAGACGAACCGGGAGGCGCGGGCCACGGTGGTGGCGCTCGGGGGCATCGTGGCGGTGTGGCTCGTCGGCGGGTTCGGGCTGGCGGGCGTGGACGTGCAGGTGCTCGGCACGCCGCTGTGGATCGTCGTAGGCTGCGTGGGCACGTGGGCGGCGGCCATCGTGGCCGCGGTGGTGCTGACGCGCTTCGTGTTCGCCGACTTCAGCCTCGACGACGAGGAGGGCATCGATGGGTGACGTCGTGGCGCTCGTTCCCGTTGCGGCGTTTCTCGTGTTCGCCGTGGGCATGAGCATGGTCGTGCGCCGTCGCGCGGCGAAGGCATCCACCGGCGGCGGGTTCATGAAGGAGTACTTCATCGGCAACCGCGGTCTGGGCGGCTTCGTGCTGGCCATGACCACCATCGCCACGTACGGCTCGGTGAGCTCGTTCGTGGGCGGGCCCGGCCAGGCGTGGAGCGTCGGCTTCGGCTGGGTGTACATGGCCGTGGTGCAGGTGACGGCGCTCGTGCTGCTGTACGGCATCGTGGGCAAGAAGATGGCGCTCATCGCGCGCAAGCTCGACGCCATCACGGTGATCGACGTCATCCGCGCCCGTTACGGGTCGGATCTGCTGGCGAACGTGTCGGCCCTCATCATCGTCGTGTTCTTCGGCGCCACCATGATCGCGCAGTTCGTGGGCGGGGCGAAGCTGTTCGAGGCCGTGACCGGGTACTCCTACGTGTTCGGCCTCGCGCTGTTCGGCGTGGCCGTCGTCCTGTTCACCACCATCGGCGGGTTTCGCGGCGTGGCGCTGACCGACGCGCTGTGCGGCATCGCCATGCTCGTGGGCATCGCGGTGCTGGCCGTGGGCATCCTGGATGCGGGCGGCGGCTACGAGGCCATCATGGGCTCGATCGCACAGAACCATCCCGAGATGCTCGAACCCCTGGCGGGCGGCAGCATGCCGCCGTCGCTGTACTTCACGCAGTGGCTGCTCGTGGGCGTCTTCACGTTCGTGCTGCCGCAGTCGGTGGTGCGCACGATGGGGTACAAGGACGTGAAATCGCTCCATCGCGCCATGATCGTGGGCACCGTCATCATCGGCGCCATGATGATCGGCGTCACGGCCCTCGGCGTGCTGGCGGCGGGCGTGCTCACCGAGGACCTGGCGACGTACGGCGGCAGCGTGGACAACATCATCCCGCTGGCCATCGTGCAGACGCTGCCTCCCGCGCTGGCGGGCGTGGCCATCATCGGGCCGGTGGCCGCGTCCATCTCCACCGTGTCGTCGCTGCTCATCTCGTCGTCCTCGGCCCTCGTGAAGGACATCGGGGTGCATTACGCCGAAGCGCGCGGGAAGCGCGTGGGGGAGCGCACGCTGTCGGTGTCGAGCCAGGCCGTCACGCTCGGCCTGGGCGCCGTCGTGTTCGTGCTGGCCATCGTGCCGCCCGACGTCATCTGGAAGATCAACATGTTCGCGTTCGGCGGCTTGGAGACGGCGTTTTTCTGGGTGCTCGTGTGCGGCCTGTTCTGGAAGCGGGCGAACCGCACGGGCGCGCTGTGGTCGATGGCGGGCGGCACGTTGGCGTACTGCGTGACGATGGCCCTCGGCTTCAAGGTGGCCGACCTGCATCAAATCGTCATCGGCATCGCCGTGGCGGGCGTGTGCATGGTGGTGGGCTCGCTTGCGGGCAAGCATGCGCGCGGAAGCAGGGTGGAGGTGTTTTTCCCGGAGTGAGGGAGTGGGGAAGGGAGGAGGGGGGA
>NZ_PPTT01000049.1 GCF_003339815.1 Eggerthella sinensis | reverse complement strand
GGCTTGGGGAGGGGGTGCGGGCGTCGCGTGGGGCGACGCCCGCGAGGGGGATGCTTAGATGTCGAGGCTCGGGATGGTGCTTTCCGCGTCGCCGCCGGCGGCGTTGATGCCGGCGATGCGGCCGAACGTCACGCAGCGACCGTGGCCGATGCCCGGCACGTACGTGGGATAGTCGCCCGCGCCGAAGAACTCGCCAGCGGCCGAGCCGCACACGTACAGGCCCTCGATCGGCTGGTCCTCGGCGTCGAGCACCTGGCAGTCGACGTTCTGACGCAGACCGCCGCACATGGTGAGCAGGCTGGCCACCAGCTTGCCGGCGTAGAACGGCGGCTCGAGCACCTTGCCCATCACCTCGGGGCGTTTGCCGAAGTCGAGATCCTTGCCCAAATCGCACAGCTCGTTGTAGCGGTCGACCGTAGCCTTGAGGTTCTCGGCCGGAACGCCCATTTTCTGCGCGAGCTCTTCAAGCGAGTCGGCCTTCAGCGTCTGGCCCTTCTCCACCTCGCCTTCGAGCACGATCTGCTGCGCCTCGAGGTTGTACTCGCCGCCCACGGGCTGCGTGAGCTGACCCCACTGCAAGCCGCCGCCCAAACCGGCGTCCATCTGCGCCTTCACCTGCTCAAGGCCGTGCGCGTCGTAGATGGTCCACGCGTCCTTCTGCGTCTGCAGCGCCTTCGTCACGCTCTTCGACTGGGTGTTCACGTCCTCGTTCTTGAAGCGCTTGCCCTGCCAGTTCACGTGGAGGAAGCCGTAGCTTGCCGCGCCGAAGTCGAGGTGCATGACGGCCGCGTGCGGCTCGGACTTCTGCATGGCCGCGCCGGCCCAGATGGCCTGCTTGTGCATGTCGCCCGTGTCGCAATCGGGCGGGTTGTAGAAGCGGCCGTCCATGGCGTAGGCGGTCATGGGCGAATAGTACTGGAACATCTCGTCGTCGGCGGCGTAGTCGCCCGAGGCGATGACGACCGACTTCGCGTTGATCTGCGTGTACTCGTCCTTGCCGGTGGCAACGATGGCGCCGGTCACCGGGCCGTCGCCCTCGCGCACCAAGCGCTCGCTCTTCGTGTTCCAGCGAATCTCGCCGCCCATCTCGGCGATGGTCTCGTACAGCGCCGGCACGAGCACCGCGTTGCCGTACACGTCGCCCACGCCCGAGCCCTGGTAGAACGTGAAGTTGATGGTTTCCTCGTACTTGTCGGCCTGATAGAAGATGTGCGTGACCGGGTACTCGGTGTAGTCGGGGCCCTTGTAGTAGCCGTCCCACAGCAGCGCTTCGAGGTTCTTCTTCGTGGCCAGATCGTAGAGCCAGTCGAAGCACGCGCCGCTCTTGTGCGCGAACTCCCACAGCAGCGGCTCCTTGACGCGGCCCTGCGCCCAGTTGATCCAACGGCGCACGACATTGTTGTAGTCGGGCTCTTCGAGCAGGCCCTGCTCCGTGAGCCCCTGCTGCACCTTCGTGTGGAAGCCGGCGATGTGCACGCCGCGCGCGACCACCGTCTCGGGGTTCTTGTCGATGGTGATAACCTTCTTGGCGCCCTCTTCAAGCGCCGCGATGCTCGCGCAGCACCCGCCAAGGCCGGCGCCGATCACCAGCACGTCGCAGTCTTCGGTGTTCTTGATCTTGTCGCTGGCGATGGCTTCGGGCGCGATCTCCCACGAGTGCATGCCGGCAACGTCGGGGCCGGCCGACGCGCCGCTCTCGGCAACGGGCATGCCCTCAACGGCAGCAGCGCCGTCGGAGCCGCTTGCCGCCTTGCCCGCATCCGCGGACCCCTGCGGGGCGCACCCCGCCAAGCCCGCCACGGCCGCACCCGCGATGGCGGTGCCGCCGAGGCCCAGGAACGCTCGACGCGACAGACCTTGCTGTTCTTCCTTCATGATTCCCTCCATTCCCTTAGGTGCAGGACGCGACGCCCCTCCGCCCTCGCCCGACGGCGAGCGGCGGCCGCAACCGCCCTGCGCACGGCTCTTCCTCCGCGCTGCCCCGACCATAGATCGAACCTCGCAGGTCATCATCCCGTCGACAGGGGGAACTTTGGCCTCCCCCCGTGATTTCCCCCTACCTGGGGGATGCCAGGTAGGCGCGCGGCGCGGCAAAAGGTGAGGCGCTCGCGTATAATCTCCTGCGGGGATGAGAGCCGGATTTCGCCGTGCGCGTCAGGTGCGCACCGGGGAGTTCCGCGTCACGCAGGGGAGGATGCATGACACCGTCGTTGCGCAAAGAATTGTGGCGTACGCCCGACTTGCTGGGGTTCGCGGCGCATTGGACCTGGATCTGGTGCGTGTTCTGGAGCGCGCTGTTCTACGCCGAAGGCACGTCGCTCGGCTCGCCCATCGCGCTCGAGCCGCTGTGGGTGACGTCGCTCATGGCGAACGTGGTGACCATCGCCTTTCTGCTGCTGCTTTCCTATGTGCGGAATCCGTTGTCGGACGTGCGCGGCCTGCCGCAGACGGCCGGCGTGCTCACGGCGCTCGGCACCGCCGCGCTGTCGCATCCGTCGCTCATGGCGACGGGCGACGCGGCCGCCATTGTGTACCTGACGGGTTCGCTGCTCACCGGCGTGGGAAGCGGCATCGTGGTCATGCTGTGGGGCGAGCTGCTGGCCTCGCTCGGGTCGCAGCGCACGGTGAACTACAGCGTGATAGCGGTGCTGCTGGCCGCGGTTGCCTACCTGCTCATACGCCTGCTTCCCATCGACGTGGCGCAGATGATCGTGGCGCTGCTGCCGCTCGTCAGCATGGGATGCTTCATCCATTTCAAACGCAGCGTGCCGCGCCCGCCCCGGGCGATGCGCAACCTGCGCGTGCAGGAGAAACCGCCCGTGCGCATGATGGTGATCGCCGTGTTCTTCGGCGTGTCGTTCGGCGCCATGAAAGGGCTCATCGCGCCCGTCGGCGACGACTGGATCGGCGTGCGCGACCAGCTGAACATCATCGCCATCGTGGGCGGCGCGCTGGCCGTGTTCGTCACCACGAGCGTGTACAAGATGGACTTCGACCACCTCACCTACCAGATTGCCCTGCCGCTCATGGCGGCGGGCTTCCTGTTCCTGCCGCTGCACGAGCCGTGGAACGTCATCGGGACGGCCGTGCACCAGTTCGGCTACCAATACTTCTACATCGTGCTGTGGGCGCTGTGGCCCGTGCTGGCCTCGCGCGGGCGCGTGCCCACCGGCTGGATCGTGGGCTGGGGGCTGCTGTCCATTCAGCTCGGGCAGTTCGTGGGCTCCCTTGCGGCCTCCATCGCGCTCACCGTGGTGGGCAGCGACCTGGGGATGGCCATGCTGTCGGCCGGCATCATCTTCGTCATCCTCATCATCGCGCTGTTCGCCATCGGCAACGGATCGGCGAACACGGGGTGGGGCTTCGTGAAGCCCATGGAGGAAGCCGACGCCACGTCCGACCTCGAGAAGGCCGGCACGCGGCTGGCCCGGCGCTGCCGCCTGTCGCCGCGCGAGATCGAGGTGTTCTTCTTGCTGGCGAAGGGGCGCAACCGCGCCTACATCCGCGAGGAGCTGGTCATCGGCGACGAAACGGTGAAGAGCCACGTCAAGAGCATCTACCGCAAAACCGAGGTGCACTCGCAGCAGGAGCTCATCGACCTGCTGGAACGGGAAAGCGGTGAGGGGGGGGTAGGCCTGGCTAGCGCGGCGCGGCGCGGGACGGCGCGGCGCCGCGTGGCGCGGGACGGGACGTACCCGGCGAGCTAGCTTTGCTCGTCGAGGGCTTCCAGCAGCTCGAGCAGCTCTTCGCGGTTGGCGGTTTTCGTCTTCGCGTAAATGTGGTTCAGGTGCGTCTTCACGGTGTTCTTCGAGATGAACAACTGCTTCTCGATGTAGGCGCCCGTGTGGCCCGTCGCCCAGATGGCCAGCACCTCCTGCTCGCGCGGCGACAGCTTGTAGCGCGCCGCGGCCAGGCACACGCGCGCCTCGAGGTCGCGCTCCCCCGTCGGTCGCGCGAAGCCCGCGCCCGCCTTGCCGGCCACCGGCGCGCCGATGATGACGAGCAGCGCCACCATGAGCGAGATGAGGATGGCGATGGTCACCGTCTCCTGCGTGGGCAGCGCATCGGCCGCGAACTGCCCGAGCACGCTGCCGCCCCACTGCGCGAACCGCATGAGCGCCAGGCACAGCAGCGCCGACAGCCCATCCTTGATGATGGAGTCGATGAGCAGGAACCACACGAGGTACTTCACCAGCTCGGCACCCACGAGCGCGATGCAGAACGTGGACGTGCCGCCGAGCGGGTCCACCGACGCCGGCACGAGCGCAGCGATGCCCATGAGAGGAAACGCCAGGTAGAACGCCAGCAAAGCGTTCTTGCGGTAGAAGCAGAACGCCAGCGCGATGGCGATGAGGCAGCCGAGCGCCGGAATGCCGGCCACGGCCACATGCCCCGCGCCCGAGGCGGCCAGCCCGCCCATGACGCCGCCCATGCGCGTGGCGCCGTAGCTGAAGTAGGCCAGCGCGATAGCCACGATGAGCTTCCACGGAATGCTGGGCAGCAGCTCTTTGAGGCGCGCCTTCGAGGCCTCGCGCGCTGCGGGCACCTGGTGCACCGCGCGCAGCAGCAGCGCGTACGCCCCGAACGGCAGCAGCGCCGACACCACGAGCGCCACAAGGGCTGGCAGCAGCGAGATGACGGCGAACAGCACGAACCCCGCGAGGTACGCGAGCCCCGCGCACAGCGCCGTGCGCCCCACGCCTTGCACGCTCAGGCGCTCTTCCCACCCCAGGCGCAGCGTGCTGCCCAAGCCGCTCAGCGCGAAGCCCACCCACAGCCATCCCATGGGCGCTTCCTGGTAGCCCACGAGCGCGGCCACCACCACGGCCAAGCTGGAGATGAGGGCGAACGCGCCCAGCAGCACCTTGCGCGTGCGCAGGGGCGCGGCCTTGCGCACCGACAGCACCAGCAGCAGCGCCGTGAGCGCGGTGAACACGCCCTGCACGGCGAACAGGTTGCCCATGGGAGCCGCCTCGAACACGTCGCCGAACAGCAGCGCACCGTTCCAGAACACGAAGCTCCACGCGATGTAGCAGGCCAGGCCCAGGCTATCGAGCAGCGCCGTGCGATCGATCATGCGGATAGCCGACGCCGCGCCCGCGTTCGAAGCAGGGCTGCAGGGTTCTTCCGTTGTAGACGCGTTGAATCGCATGACCCGCATCATAGAGGAATGCGCTCCTTCTGCCAACCGCGCGCGGGCCCCGCTCGAAAGAACGGGGCCCGCGCTGAGGGGAGGGAGGAGGGTGGGTTAGGCGAGCGCCGCCGCGTTCGCGCCGGCTACGCGGCCGAACACGAACACGTCGGTGATGGAGCAGGAGCCCAGGCGGTTCGTGCCCATCTTGTGGCCCGCCTGCTCGCCGGCCGCGAACAGGCCGGGGATGGGCGCGCCGTCGTTGTCGAGCACCTGCGCATCGGGGTTGATGTGCAGGCCGCCCATGGTGTAGTGCACCGACGGCTTGTAGGCCAGGATGTAGTACGGGCCGCCCTCGATGGGGTTGAGCGTCGCGCGGTAGTTGAAGTCGGGGTCGGCGCCGTCCTTGCAGTAGCCGTTCCACGTCTCGACGGTTTTCTCGAGCTCGGCGGCGTCGATGCCGAAGGGCTCGCAGGCTTCGGCGATGGTCTCGCCCTTCACCAGCTGATTGCGCCCGAACAGGCCGTCCATCTCGGCCGCGTTCACCGTGGCGATGTCGGTGGCGTCGAGGCCTTCCTGGTTGAAGATCATGTAGCCGATGCCGTCCGTCTGCTCCTTGATGGCGTTCGAGATGACGTCGCGGCGCTCCATCTCCTCGACGAAGCGATCGCCTTCCTTGTTGATGCAGATGGCGCGGTTCTCCAGGCGCATGTTGCCCACGTACAGCAGGGCGCCCGTCTGCGTGTCGCACGTGGGGTACGTCTGGATGTACTGCATGTCGATGAGGTTCGCGCCGATCTTCTCGGCCATGAGGTGGCCGTCGCCCGTGGCGCCCACCGAGTCGGTGGACAGGATCTTCTCGTCCATCTCGGGGTTGTACTTCATGCGCATCTCGACGTTCGAGCCGAAGCCGCCGGCGGCCAGAATCACGGCCTTGCTCGTGAAGTCGTAGGTTTCGCCCGTGGCGGTGTTCGTGGCCTTGAGGCCCACGACGGCACCCGACGCATCGGTCACGAGCTCGTCGGCCTTCGTGTTGCGACACACCGTGAGGGTTTTCAGCGCCTCGGCGCGCTTGTCCAGCTTGCAGATGATGCCGCTGCCTTCGTTGCCCTCGGGGATGAGCGAGCGCGACACCGAGTGCCCGCCGAAGAAGCGCTGGTAGGGCTGCCATGCCACGCCGCCCTCGAAGATGAGCCACTCCATGGCGTTGTACGCGCCCTGGCAGATGACGTTCACCAGCTCGGGGTCGCCCACGTTGTCGCCGCCGACGATCATGTCCTCGGCCATCTTCTCCACGCTGTCGTCGATGCCTTCCTTGACCTGGAACCAGTTGCCCGGCACGGCCATGGCGCCGCCCGACAGGATGGTGTCGCCGCCCGTGATGCCCAGCTTCTCCAGCAGCACCACCTTCTTGCCGGCTTCGGCCACGGTGAGCGCCGCCGCGTAGCCCGCGCCGCCGGCGCCCACCACCACGACGTCGACGTCGGTCTCAAGTCCCTCGGGCGCCTGCGGCACCGCCTTGTCCCGCTTCTTCCACTCGCTCGCCTTCATGCCCGAGGCGTCGATGGCGTCGGACACGGCGCTCAGAAACGCCATGCTCGACACGGTTGCGCCCGACACGGTGTCCACGTTGAGCGTCTGATGCTCCACGATGAGGTCGCTCAGGATGTCGATGCCGGCGGTGCCCACGCCGTACGACTCGCGCGACTTGAGGATGTTGATGCGGGCGATGGCGTCGCCCTCGGTGATGACCTCCACGCTGAGCTCGCCGCCCTTGCCGTTCGACGTGCCCGTCCACGACTGGGCGCCCTCGCCCGTCACGCCCGACGCGGCCGCCGCCTCGCCCTTCGGCGCGCAGCCGGCAAGCGCCAGCGTGCCGCCGAGCGCGGCGATGGCGCCGCCCGTGATGAAGTTCCTGCGAGAAAGATTCGACATGGTTCCCTCCTTGATAGTGCTGCTGATCGATTCCCCGAAGTTCCCGCTTCGGTGCCCCCGATCCTACGCAGCCGGCCCCATCCGCACATCACCGCAGAGGTTTGAACCGCCGAGAAACGCCCCCGCACCACCCTCAAACCTCAGGGGTGATGCCCCCGACCTGGGAGGATGAGGTTCCTTTCTTAGCCTTGAACCAGAATAATCCTGACGTCGCGTGATGGGAGGACTAGTCCTTTTGTGACCGTTGGGAATCGTCTCGTCCTCGACGAGAAACCTCCTTTTCCGGTCATGCGCCCTTCCCGTTTCCCCGCCTACAATCACGGCGAGGTTTCAAGGAGGACGACCGAACCAAGGGGGCTCATCGTGACGAACGATCTGATCGAACACAATCCGCTGTTGAAGGCATCGCTGCGCACCATGCTCGCGCTGAGCGCGGCGCATCCGAACGCCGACCGCCGCACGCTTGAAGAGCAGGCGCTCGCGCAGTGGGACGACGCCTGCCGGCAAAGCCCCGCCGCAACCGTCGACATCCTCGTGCGCAACGGCGCGCTCGTCCAGCACGTGTTCGTGGACGACGCGCTGTACGACGGCACGCTCGAAGACCTGCAACTCGACGAGGCCGTCGCCGAAGATGCCGCGGCCGAGTCGCGCATCGCCCTCACAGACGTCGGCCGCGAGCTGCTGGATGCCTACGCGCCCGAAGCGACGCTGCGCGCGCTCATCGACGGCAAGCCGCACTATCGAGCGGCGTTCACCGCCGTCCTCGCGGCATGCAACGCCGAAGAAGGATGCAGCCGCGCGAACCTCGAAGCCGTGCTCAACGCGCTGCCCGAGCTTGCGCCCGATCCCACCACGCAGCAGACCCGCGTCTACCCGCAGTTCTTCATCGACGCGCTCGAGTCGGCCGGCGGCATCGCATGGCAGGGCGCCTGGCGCACCACCGACGCAGGCAAGGCCCTCATCGCGGCGTAAGCGCCAACCGCATCGGCCACGCCGCGGGGACGCCCGAGGCTTTCCGAATAGCACCACGCACCATGCACTACGCACTACGCACCATGCACTCAGCACCACACACGGACGAGAAGGGAAGGAACGTTTTGGCTACTACAGATATCAGCAGACGCGGCTTTGTGAAGCTCGGCGCCTTTGCTGCTGCCGCTGCCGCCATGAGCGGCTCGGTGGGCACCAACCTGGTGCACGTCGAGCCAGCCGTCGCAGCGGAATCGGGCGAAACGCAGAAGATCAGGACGCTCTGCCGCGCGTGCCTCAACAACTGCGGCATGATCGCGCACGTGCGCGACGGCAAGGTGATCAAGCTCGAAGGCGACCCCGACGACCCCATGAACAAGGGCGCCGCCTGCGTGAAGGGCCTCGCCGGCATCCAGGCACTGTACAACCCCAACCGCATCAAGTACCCCATGAAGCGCCAGGGCGAGCGCGGCTCCAACGAGTGGGAGCGCATCTCGTGGGAGCAGGCCATCAACGAGATCGCCGACGTGATGTGGGAGTACTACCAGAAGGAAGGCCCAAAGAGCCTCGTGTGCTCCACGGGCGGCGGCGGCAACCCGCAGTTCTTCTCGCCGGCGCGCTTCCTCAGCGTGTGGGGCGGCGGCAACTTCTTCGAACCCGGCTGCGCGCAGTGCTACCTGCCGCGCAACCACATGGAGTTCTGCCTCAACGGCACCGCCGACACGTCGCTTGCCGACGGCCCCGTGACCGAGGTGTACCTGCCCGACTGCCAGACCAAGACCTACGTCATGTGGGGCGTCGGGCCGTCGTACCACGGCACCGGCTCCACGGGCCGCGCCGTCACCGAGCTGCGCAACAACGGCATGAAGTCCGTGGTCATCGACCCGCGCCTCACCCCCGACGCCGCGCGCGCCGACGTGTGGCTGGCCATCCGCCCCGGCACCGACGTGGCGCTCATGCTGGCCTGGATGCGCTACATCATCGACAACAAGCTGTGGGCGCAGGACTTCGTGCGCGAATGGACGAACCTGCCCTTCCTCGTGAACGAGGACACGCGCCTCACCTACCGCGCGAGCGAGCTCGACCTCGGCGGCGAGGACGAGTACGTGGTGTGGGATCAGAACACGAACAGCGCGAAGGCCATGCCCTACCCCTTCGACGACAGCCTCGACCCGGCCATGTTCGCCGGCGAGGGGAAGTTCTTCGAGCTGCCGAACGGCGCGAAGGCCCGCACGGCGTTCGACCACATGTGGGAGAGCTGCAAGGACTACACGTTGGAGAAGGCCGCGGACATCTGCTGGCTCGACGCCGACGAGATCGAGCAGGCCATCAACATCTACGTGGAAGGATGCCCGAACGCCGGCATCTCGCTGGGCGTGGCAACCGACCAGGCGCGCAACTCGGCTCAGGCCGCGCAGGGCGACGCCATCCTCGACATCCTCATGGGCTGCATCCGCACCCCGGGCGCCATCGTGCAGAACCGCCCCTGCTACGTCGAGCCGTGCAACTACGTCGTGCAGCCGTTCGGCCTGCACCATCCCGACCACCCGCTGCGCATGCCCGAGGAAGAGGCCAACGCGCGCCTCGGCTACACCGAGCACAAGGGCCTCGGCCACTGGCTGGCCTCGCACATCCCCACCGTGCTCAAGGCCATCGAAACCGGCGAGCCGTACCGTCCGCGCATCTGGATCGAACGCAGCGGCAACAAGCTGGCCATGATCGGCAACGCGACGCGCTTCTACAACGCCATGATGACCACCGATCTGAACGTGCACATGTACATGCACTGGACCACCACGAGCGTCTGCCTGGCCGACTACGTGCTGCCCACCGCCGAGTGGCTCGAGACGAACTACGCGCAGGACCGCCTGAACACCTACGGCATCCGTCGCGCCACCACGCAGCTCTACGAGGCCGTGGACGAGTGCATGCACTGGTCGTGGCTGGCGAAGGCCCTGGCCGACCGCGGGCATCAGCGCGCCATCGACTCGTTCGACCCCGAGGTGGCCGGCAAGTTCTACGGCACGTACTGGAAGACCTACGAGGAGTACATGGACTACGTCGGGTACTTCGTGGGCAGCTTCTACTACGGCACCGAAGATTGGGACTGGAAGACGTTCGAGGCGCAGGCGCCCTCCGAGTACCAGACCATCGAAGAGTACGCCAACAAGTCCTACGACAGCCACCTGCTCGACGACGAGGAGAACCCCGGCAAGCCCGCGGGCTTCAACACCACGTCGAAGCGCTGCGAGCCCTACTTCGACGGCAACATCCTGCTTGGCAACACGGGCGCCATCGACGGCTCGGGCTCCATGGAGCCGGCGAAAGACGTGTTCCCGCTCTCGGACAACTACAACCCGCTGCCGTACTACCTCGAGCCGCACGAGTCGCCCCTCACCGACACCGAGTACCCCTACGTGCTCACCCAGGGCCGCCTGCCGTTCTTCCACCACGGCACGCTGCGCAACACGCCCTACACGCGCGAGATGTACCCCTACCCCGAGACGTGGATCAACCCCGAAACGGCGAAGGAGCTGGGCGTCGAAACCGGCGATTGGCTGTGGCTGGAATCGCGCCGCGGCAAGACGCAGGGCCGCGCCCGCGTGACGAAGAGCGTGGCGCCGAAGGTCATCTACCAGGAGCGTTACTGGAACCCGGAGCTGCTGGACTCGGACGACCCCAACCGCGCATGGCAGGTGATGAACATCAACCTGCTCACCCAGAACAACGATGAGTGCCCCTTCAACGACGTGTACGGAACCTACACGCTGCGCGGCATCACCATCAAGATCACGAAGGCAGACGGCGCGCCCGAGGGCGTGTGGATGGACCCCGAGGACTTCACCCCGTGGCTGCCCGAACCGTCGGAGAACACCGGAGGAGGTAATGCCGTCTATGTCGCGTAATTGCATCGTCATCAACCTTGACCGCTGCATCGGGTGCTATGCCTGCGAAGTGGCGTGCAAGATGGAAAACGACGTCGCCCTGGGCGAACGTTGGAACAAAGTGGTGCAGGTGGAGCCGTACGGCGAGTTCCCCCACGTGTCCACCTACTGGCTGCCGGTGATGTGCCAGCAGTGCGAGGATTCCCCGTGCACGCACGTGTGCCCCACGGGCGCATCGTACCGCGACGAGGCCACCGGCATGGTGCTGGTGAACAAGGAAAAGTGCATCGGCTGCAAGTACTGCATGATGGCCTGCCCCTACGGCGTGCGCTCGTGGAACAAGCAGCAGAAGGTGGTGGAGAAGTGCACGCTGTGCAACCACCTCACCTCCGCCGGCGAGAAGCCCGCATGCGTGAAGAACTGCTGCGGCCAGGCGCGTTTCTACGGCGACCTCGACGACCCGTCCTCCGACGCGTCGAAGGCGCTCGCCGCGGCCGACCCCTCCGCGGTGCACTACCTGCCCGACGCCGGCAACCATCCGCAAACCGCCTACATCTTCTCGTCGAAGTTCGGCGCGTGGCGCGGCGGCGACCTGACCCAGGCCGGAAACCTGTACATGACGACTGAAGGGAGCGTGGACTAATGGAAATCCAATGGGCCCTGGTCCTGTTCACCGTCATCAGCGGTGCCGGCGCGTGGCTGTTCGCATGCTCCATGCTGGGGCATCTGCTGAAGAAGGCACCTGAGACGTCCAAGATGGAAACCGTCGTGGCGTTCGTGCTGCTGGCCGTGGGCGGCTGCATGTCGGTGCTGCACTTGAGCCATGTCGACCGCATCCTGGAAGCGCTGAACCATCCGACGTCCGGCATCTTCATCGAGGCGGCTATGATCGGCGTGCTGTGCCTCATCCTGGCCGTGTACTTCATCATGCTCATGCGGGGCACGTCCGAGAAGGCGCGCACCGTCGTGGGCATCCTGGGAATGCTGCTGGGCGTGGTGTTCACGTACGCCTGCGGCTCGTCCTACATGATGGAAGGGCGCCCGGCGTGGGAGACCATCGCGCTGCCGCTCGCCTACATGGGCACGGCCGCCGCTGCGGGCGCGGGCCTCAACCTGCTGCTCAAAGGCGTGCAGAAGCAGGGTGACGAAGCCGTGTCGCTCGCCGGCCTGCTGAGCGTTGCCGGCGGCGTGCTGGGCGGCGTGCTCGCCGCGGCGTTCTGCATCGCGGCCGGCGTGGGCGTTGATCTCTGGACGATCGCGCTGTTCGCGGGCATCGTCGTGGTGATCGTCTGCGGCGCCGTGGTGTGGAAGAAGCCGTCGAACGCCGTGGCCCTCGGCGCGCTCGCCTGCGCTGCCGGCGTGATAGCCGCCATCGCGCTCCGCGTAGCCATGTGGCTCGTCGGCACGCCCTTCATGGACTTCTTCTTGATGGCGCTGGAGTAGAAAAGCACTGGCACACCCCTCCCCTTATCC
>NZ_PPTT01000048.1 GCF_003339815.1 Eggerthella sinensis | reverse complement strand
CGACGGGCACCTTCTCGGAGGTCGCGGGCTCCTCGGGCGGGATCATCGAGTAGTCGCAGCGGCCGACGATGACGCGCTTCAGCGGATCCCAGTCGTTCCAAGAGCTGACTATCTTCGCCATGACAGTAGTCTCCTTTCAAAAGACTTAGAGGTGGAAGCCCCACCTCCCCATACACGCATTTTGCTGTGTGGCAACTGGGGAAACAAGCGCCGCAGGGGCGCAGGTGTCGCATCGGGTTTGCACAGGATGGGGTCGCCGTCCGTTTGACGTGACATATGATTGAAACTGTCTTTTTTGCGTGACGTTCGACGGAAAACGTCACGTACAACGCGATGGGTTCGGGCGGTATGTTTTCATGGAACGGTCGCGTGAAGGCGTTCGTGCCACGCGGGCGCCGATTCTCAAGGAAAGGGGTTCGCATGTTGCCGAATTTAGCGCGTGGGGAAGACGTGTTCGACTCGCCCGAGTTGCGTACGAAGATGAAGATTCTCCATGCCGTGGATAAGTCGCTCGACCGCATCACCATTGCGGAGATCTGCGAGAACGCGGGCATCTCGCGCCAAACGTTCTACCGTCACTTCGAGAGCAAGTACGACATCCCGTGGTGGCATTCCATCTTCTGCCGGCAGTTCTACCTCAACGAAATCGGCCGCACGATCGGATGGAAGACGGGGTACTACCATCATATGCGCCTGATCTCGCAGGAGCGCGATTTCTACCGGAAGTCCATTCAGTACAGCATCAACACGCCGTTCGGGCAGACGGTGATGCCCGAGAATCGCAAGACCGTGCTGCTCGACACGCTCGAGAACCACCGTCACGTCACGGTCAACGACAACATGCGCTTCATCGTGGAGGTGTTCTCGAAGCTGGAATGCGAGGTGCTCAACGACTGGTTCCGCTCCGATCAGCCCACCGACCTCGTGCGATGGACCGACGACCTGGTGAGCCTCGTGCCCGACCGCCTGTACCGCGCCCTCAAAATCGACGAGCCGAACTCCATCCCGCTGTAACGTCGCGCACGAAAAAGGCCAGGCGCGGGAGCGTCTGGCCGGGAAGTTTCGTGGAGTTCCGAATAGTCTTTCCTGCTGCGAGGCTGCGTTTAGCGAAGCTCGATCAGGTTGTTCGTGATTTGCTGTTCGAGTTCGTTTTGCTGGGTTGCCGTCAGCTCGTTGGACGTGCGAACCAGGACGGTTCCTATCACACTATGGGAGCCGTTTGCGAGGATGGTGCCATCGAATCCCGACAGATACGCGCGCCTTTTCTCGGCTTCGTCGGCCGTGCTGTACACCTCGATACTTCCTCCGCCAACGGTTCCGACTTCGATGATGTCGCCGCTGTCTTCGAATATCTTTGACCGATCAACCTGGGAGTCGGAGAAGAACACGCATGTCGTGTATCCTCCTGCCTTGTTCAGATTTCCGTTGGGGTCGTGGTCTTCCGTGACGGCCGCCATGCCCGTTATCGTCGGGATGCCCTGCAAGCGTTCGACGATGAAGGCCTCCGCGGGGTTCGTAACCTGCTTCATTTGTTTCACGCTGTTCGTAAGGGCTTGCTTCTTGTCGTCCAAGTCGGCAATTTGTTCCGAATAATCGAGCGGTTTGCCCAGTTCGGCCGCGGCTTCTACGATATCGTCCGTTCCCGATGGCATCTCGGGGATTTCCCTCATTGCAGCGCGTGCGGTGGTGACGGAGGTTTGAGCATCCGACAGGGTGGCTGACTCGAGCGGCGTCTCGTTTTCGTCAATGACGGATTGAATCTTGTCTATTGCGGAGGATAGGTCGGCGTTTTTTGATCGGATATCCTCTGCAGCGGCGTTGAACGTTGCCGTCGCCTCGCTGTGCGGCTTCTCGAACAAAAAATACCAACAGCCGGCGGTGGCAGCCACTGCTGCCACCGCGATTGCGGAGACAATCGCAGCCTTCATTCCCTTTTTCATCCCAACCTCTTCTCTATGGTTTGATTTCCCTCGTATCCCATGCATCAACACCGCTGACGTATTGTTTGACGCTGATCCCTGCGGAGCATCGCTGTTTCAAAATATCGCTATTTGCGATCGAAATACGAGAGTTCCCTTTTCTCGGTCGTTTCATTTTTGTAAATGTCCTCATACGTAACCGTGATGCTAATTTTGGAGAGGGTTTCTCTGAGTGCGAGTCGGGTGGGTTCATCTTCTGGCGTTATTGAAATAAGGACGATCGCGTCATTCGCGGGGATGACCCGGCTGCTTACCTCTTCGGTGAAGTCATTCCAATCCTGATCCACGTCGGTGAACATTTTGACAAGGCTGCTCGACGTCTTCCCTGCTTCATTAGAGCATACCAGGGATTTGACGATTAAGGGACCCGTTCCCTGATTTAGGACGCGAACCTGAATGAGGTTCTCGTAATCGCTCACATCGATGGAGCCTAAGGGTCGAACGGATAAGACGTTGTGCCTTCGCTGTATCCCGCACGAGACAACTGAGGTTGCAAGCGAGCAAACGGCGATAACGACGGCGGCTAGTGCGAGGTAGTCCATATTGATTCCTCTCTTTGTGCCAGCACGTGCATTATACGCGCTGGCACATATGCTCGACGGGCTCGTGGGCGCGATGGGAGGTGAGAACCGCCAGCGCCATGGAAAGAACGGCATGCGCCACGGGGACTGCAACGTCCTTCTCTTCCAGTCTACAGGGCATGGCGCCTTTTTTGTTGTGGGCGATCGAATGGGTTTGGCGACTCGCAAGAATATGGAAGGCCGAACGCTTTATCGCGCCCGGCCTGGGGTTTCGTGGAGCCAGTGACAGGAATCGAACCTGCAACCCACAGTTTACAAAGCCGTTCTACATCTATCTGGGCACGTTGTTATCGCAGTTCAAAGTTATATCTGGAGCGGATAATATGCAACTTCGTGCAACATGCGATACGGCACTGTTGCGCTGAACGGCTACGACGAGGCGTCGGCTATCAGCTCCTCGAGCAGGTCGGCGATCATCGTCATGCCCCTCCTGGTGGCCCGCTGGTAGTTCCTCCCGCGCGTCGTGCCGTCCGCGTGCCCCATGGCAAGCGACACCAGCGAGTCGGGCGAGCCGGCCTCGCCGTGCATGACCGAGAACGACTTGCGCAGGCTTCCGGGGTTGACGTAGTCCACGCCGTTGCGCTGGCACCACATTCGGTAGTTGTGCGTGACGGTGGCCGGCGACGGGTAGTCGTACGCTCCCCAGGGCTCTCCGTCCTCGTGCGGCCTGCCGCTCCCGCAGACCGGTCCGGAGCCCTCGCAAACTTCCAGCAGGCGCGAGGCGAAGGGCTCGCCGATGACGCCCTCGCGGGTGGAGAAGCCGTTCTTCGTGCATTTGAGCTCGCGGCCGCTGCGCGTGGGCACCAGGGCCTTGTCGACGTTGACGAGGGCGTAGAGCCTGCCCCGATGGTTCCAGGGAGCCACGTCCTCCTTGAGGAGAGCGTTTGCCTCCTCCGGACGCAGGCCGCCTCCGACTTCGGCGAGCAGCAGGCCCTCGTACTTGATGCCGCGGATCGACTCCATCCATTCCGGGACTTCCGACGCGTCGAGCAGGCGCCGCCGCGCCGCCGTCGCCGTTTTCATGCGCACATAGCGGTCAACCGGGTTCCGCTCGCGCAGGCCGGCGCGGATCGCGATGTTGAACATCTTCTTCCACAGCGCGTACGCCGAGCGCTGCACCCAGGCCGACGCGATCTCGGCGAGCACGCGCTCCACCTGCTCGCTCGTGGTCCCGGCCACCTTTGTGTTCCCTATGCGCGGCTTCAGCTCGCGATGCCATACGCGCTCGTAGCCCTCGACGGTGCGGGTCTGCAGGCCGTCGCGCTCGAACGACGGGACGACCTTCGAGGCCCAGAGCTGAGAGTAGGTGGTGCGATCGTCGAAGCCGGTCTTTCCGACGAGCCTCCTTGCGAGCTCTATCTCCGCATCCTCCCGAGTGCCGTGGACGATGGGGGAGCGCTGGTTGCGGCTTCCGTCTTCTTTGGGCGGGTCGTCCCAGTATATGCGGTATCTGTTGTGGCTCAGGTACTGGATGTGCCCGAAATTCGAGCGCGACATGGTACAATCACCTTGCCTTTCCGTTCAGGTTGGGTAGCACCCCCGTCAGTCCGCCAAGATAGCCGGGGGTGCAATTGTGTCTAGAGCTTCTTCCCGATTTTCTTCAGCTCGTCGAGGATCCATGCCAGCGCCAGCACGGTGGCTCCTATGCCGAATATCATCGCGCCGTTGACCAGGTTTCCGAGGAACAAGGCGAAGAGGCCGATCACGATGACGACGGCTGCCAGGATTTGAAGTATTGCGGTCATTTGGGGTCCTTTCGACGAGATAATGAGTCACGTAAGCGAGGCAACTAAATCATCACCAGCGTTATACGGCGGGTCTTTAGGCCCGATCAAATGTCCTTCACCGAAATCCCAGATGTCTCGAAGTGCCCTATTAAACTGCTTTTGAGTTCGTCTCCGCATGCGAATTCAAACAAGGTCGACAACTCCATCCCACTATCGGTAAACATAAACCCCGGCATATCTATATCGATAACGGTCTCCGTTGTATTGGAGAGCAAGAGTCTGCTCGATCCGTACATCATCATGGAAGTTCCGACTGGGATGTGTACAACCCGGTGGCTTCCTGAGGCGATGAGTCCTATCGAGTCTATCGTATTCAATTCACCGAGGCTTACACTACCGCCGTTGAATGAGTCTGTGGTTCCTTCGTCCATAACCAAGCAAGATGCAGGAGCGTTGACTTCGTTCCCAATCAAAAATGTACCGAGGGCGTTGGCGCATAGCTTTTTGAATATCTCGACTTCTTTCATGCTCATAGCATCAACTATTGCTATCGTTCTATTCGAAAAACTGCCTTCGTGTTCCATTTCGCCTGCAAGTATCTTTCCTAGCGTTTCCCGCATATAATCCTCAGTGGCCTTTTCCGCAGCTGGGAGCCAGTGACCGTTGAACCTATCGCTCGGCAGTGAATACTCCTTATCTTCTTCCAAAGAGTCTTCGGCGTATCTCATGGTGGCAGCAACGTTGGTTAAGCGGTCGGCACCCCGCTTGATTTCGTAAGCCTGGCATAGCGCGTATTGCGGCGGCGTTCCCATTGATACAAGATCGTCTGCGATCTCCTTAAGGCTTCCGAAGAATGCGCGATCCCTTTTTGAGTAGATCATCTCGGCTGCTTCCGGATCGATCGCCTCGCGAATCTTTCTTATGATTCCTTTCTTGCTGTATTGGTTGTCGGGTGCGTGATAGTGAAACTCTCCTTTTATCCCGTTAATTTCTGGATCTAGCATCAGAACCCCCAATCGAACGGGATTACGTACCAAACCACTTTGCCAATCACAGTAACGGTCTCCGTGTCGTCCTCGTTGTAGTTGAACGTTTGCACCGGGTACGTCGGGTCGGTCGAGTCGGGCACGAGCTGGAACCCGTTCGCGAGTTTCTTTACGCGTTTGATCGTTGCATCAAAGCCATTGACGCAGACGGCGTACGGGTCGTTGTCCTTGACCACTTCCTCGCGCGGATCCACTAATGCGTAGCAGCCGTTGGGTAGTATCCGGTTCATCGACTCCCCGTTAACCCTGAGCAGGAAAGCGTTGGGATATCGGTCGTGCATAGGAGCCGGGATGGGGTGGTAGTCGTCCACAGCGATCATCTCGATCGGGATTCCGGCTGCTATCGATCCGTAGAGGGGTACCTCGACAAACGAGTTTTTGCTTGCGCCGAATAAGTTTTCGTCGTGCGTGACTTCGCCGTTCAATATGGCGGATAGAGGAATATGAAATATTCGGGCTATCTCGGCGATCATCTCGATGTCGGGAGCATTCGCTCCGTTTACCCAGTTGTTTACTGTCTGTTTTGATACACCGAGCTTATCTGCGAACTTGACTCGGCTTCCTTCTTTATCAACAAGTGACCTGACCGCGTCAAGAACGTTGTTTCTAACCGTCATAAAACTCACCTCCAGATTGGAGTGTACAGAAATTCGGTACATTAGTAAAGATTTTCTTGCCAATAAAGAAAATCAGTACTATAGTGAGTAAAGTAATCCAGTACTTATAGGAAGGAGGTCTTATGATTTATGAGCGGATTGCCGATTACTTACAGGAAAACGGTTTCGTCCAGGCTTCGGTGGCGCGCAAGTCTGGCATGACTGAACAAGCTCTCTCAGATTCGCTTAGGGGCGTCCGTCGCTTGACGGCAGAGGAGTATGTCGCCATCTGCCACACGCTGAATGTTGACACAGGATTATTCGATGAGCGAGCGAACGCGGAGGTGCGTGCATGACCCACCCGAACGACATCTTCGATCCGCTGGCGATCACGTTCGTCGATGCCGACGAGTCGGCAGCTGAGACGCTCGCCAGCTGGAAGGCCGCTGATCGTTTCGGCCCGATGGACAAGGAGGCCCCGATGCTCTCCGACCTTAGGTACGTAGGACTTTGGACTGATCTTTTCAGGATCGCGGCAGAGTCGTCGGATGGCAGCGCGGAGTCACTCAAGCAGCTGATGCATAACAGCCTGACGGTCGCGTTCTTCGCGTCAAGGTTATACGAGCGCGTCCGCTCCGAGTTGAACGGAGGCGATAGCGACGGGGGCCGGCCGGGTTCCTGCGTCGAAACGCCCGATGACGGCAGGGCAGCTGAGAGTTATGAGCGTGTTTGAGTTCGCAGTGCTGTTCGGGATCGCTTGCTGCGTTTTGTGGAACGTCCTAGCCGTAAAGCAGATGCTCGAGAAGCACGACGACCATGCCCCTTCTGACGACAACGACGAGGGCTAGTCGTCCCAAGGAACTTTGAGAATCGAATAGCCCGGAAGGCGGCAGCCGAAAGGAGCCGCCGATATGAGAATGAACTTCGAGTTGGAGAAGAAGCGCGAAGCTTACGAACTCAAGCTGGCTCGGCAAGTTGAGAAATTCGCCGAGCGGGTGAACGCGGGTATGGCCACCCCCGACGAGATTGCGTTCATGTCGAAGGTGGCCGACATGCTCGACCAAACGAGAAAAGACGCGCTGCGCGGAATGATTCACGACAACCTCGACACAGCTAGCCGTCTGCTCGGTTCTGTCTGATCCACTCAGCGTATTTTGCGAGCGTCAAGAACGTCAATCGGTCGGCAAACTCGATTCCGACAAGAGCGGCAGCTTCATGTGTTTTTGCAAGCTTAGCATTCTCTCGATACTGGTTTATCAGCTTGCACCTCGCTTCACCGTATTCCCCGTTGCCAAGCTCGTCGATGAAGTCCTGAATATCCTTGTCCATTCAAATCACCCCCTCTCGCATTCAACCGCATCGTACCACGCTGCCGTCCTCCGGGTTATTCGATAGGCGAAGTTCGCCGATCAACGAAAGAAGGGAGGTGAATCATGGCGACACCGAGGAAGTACCCGACCCTCGCCGAGTTCGAGGATCTCAAAGAGGCGGTCGCCCGTATCGAGGGCAAGCTCTCCACGAAGCCCGCACGCGCGTCCGTCTACACGGATGCCGAGCGGCTGGCCGACGTGCTGGGTCTCATGGACGCGTACGGCGTGCCCGTGGCCGTCGGCGACGAGCTTCGAACGCTCACGGGCGACAGCTGCGGCATCGTCAAATCTATCTCGATCGTGGCGACGTCGTGCGCGGGACTGGCGACCGTGAGCGTTTCGCTCACCGGCACGGCCCGCCTGACGGCCGTGGACATGCGGCTGCCGGGACACGCGGTCGAAAAGAAAGCCACGGCGTAAGCCGTGGCCCCGAAGAAGCGGGCGACGATTTCCCTGCCAGGAACGCCCGCCGTCGAAAGAAAGGATACCACAGATGCAAGGACGCCTGCAGTGCGGGCCCGATCTTGCGGAGCCCGTTTGCTGTATGACCGTTAAGCGCCTCGCCGCGCAGACCGGCACGAAGACGGAGAAGCTCTACGAGTACGCGGCCCGCAGGGACGACCCTCTGCCCATCCGCTACTACAAGGGCAAGGAGCGCACCGGGTTCGTGATCGTTCCCGAGCTGTACGACTGGATGTCGCGCAACACGTGCCTGTTCTCGGAGAGGAAGCGCTATGTCCAAGCCTAGGATCGACGACAAGACGCGCTCCGAGCTGTGCTTCGCGTTCGCTGCCTTCGTAGCGGTCTACGCGGTCATCGTCATAGCCGCCCGCGGCGTGGCCGAGGGATGGTGGTAGGCATGGAGCGCAACCCCGCCATGCGGGCCGCCGAGGGCGCCGTGGAGTGGGCGAAGCTGCCCTACGCGCCCGACCCCTCCATCACCAACTACGAGCGCCTGCTGCTCGACGCGCTGCACGCCGCGAAATCGACCGAAACGTGCGAGCCGATCATGCTGCAGATGCGCGGGATGGCCGCGTCGCACTGGGCGTGCCTGTCGCGCATGCTCGTGATGGACCGCCCCGAGCTCGCGGCGCGCATCCACCCGCACTACACGCCCGCCCTCGACGGCCAGGCCGGCACGACGTGGCTGCAGCTGCAGTTCGCCGCTGTCACGGGCCGCAGGCCGGCCGTGCGCAGCTGGCGGCACGCGAGGGGCGCGGTCGCCCGATGACGCGCAGGGGGTCGGCCCAGAGGCCGTGGACCACCGACGAGCTCGAACGGCTGCGCGGCATGGCGGGGCGCCTGCCCGTGCGCGAGGTCTGCCGAGAGCTCAAGCGGTCGAAGGGCGCGGTCAAGATGGCCGCTAGCCGGCTCGGGCTGTCCCTGCGCTGCTGCCGCACGCGCCTCGTGTGGTGCGACGAGTGCGCCAGCTGGAGGTCGGCCCTCGACCGGGACGGGCGCTGCCGCGTGTGCCGCATGCGCTCGCAGCTGGCGGGCCGCGAGGCGGCCTGCGCCGGGGCCCTGGCGGCGATGACGCCGGAGCAGCGCGCCGTGTACGCCGAGAGCGAATCGAGGCGCGCGACGCGGAGCTTCCCGCCGCGGCCCAGGAAGCGCGAGAGCTGCCCGGTGAGCCGCTACGAGCGCGAGAAGGCGAGGGCGGCGTACCTGCTCGAGCTGGAGGAGTGGGAGTACCGCCGCGCCCTGCTGCCGTACAACGCCGCCAAGACCAGGCTCCGGCGCATGCGCGAGGCCACGGGCACGAACCCGAGAAAATCGAAATGAGTGTTACTTTTCACAAAATGCCTGACAGGAGGGCTAATGTCTAAAACGATTGAACGCGTCTGCATCGACGACGTCTACCCGTGGGAGGACGAGTACGGCAACACGCCGCTCTCACGCGACTGGAGTATCAAGGAGAACGAGGAGTACCTGGCCGAGATGGCGCGCAGCATCGGGCCGAAGGGATCGCCGAGGGAGATGCCGATCCTCGGACGCGACGGGGGCATATACCGCATCGTTGGCGGCAACACCCGCGTGGAGGCGATGCGCAGGCTGGGAACAGCGTCCTTCGACGCCGTTGTGCTCGACGACGCCGACATGGACGACGCCGTCGCGACCGCGCTCGAGACGAACGTGAAGATGAAGTACGTGCCGTCCGACGAGAGCCGATTCGTCCAGCTGTCGATGAAGCGGTGGGACGACGAGGCGGTGGCGGCGTCCACCGGCATGGACCCGAAGCGCGTCGCGCGCATCCGCCGCGGGCTCCGCGCCGTCGGGGACCCGACGGTCTGCGAGCAGCTCACCCTCGACTGGGCCGAGGCGATCGCCCCGTTCGAAGGGGACGCGGCCGCTGTCCAGCGCCTGACGGCCTGCGGCAAGAACGAGTGGCCCAGCGTGGCGCGCACGATCGAGCGGGAACGCGAGATCAAGGCGCTGAAAAACGCTTTGGCCGCGTCGTGCGCCGAGCTCGGCATCGCCCTGCTCGACAAGGCCCCGCGCGGCGCGCGGATGCTGAAAGAGGTCTGGAACATCACGGCGGAGAACGCCAGGGGCGGGATCGAGGCCGAGGCCGACCCTGAAACCTGCGTCGTCGTCTGCAAGTCCGAGAGCTGGGGCGGAGTCAGCGTCATCGTGTACGGCAAGCCCGAAGACGTTTCCGACGACGAGGCGGAGAAGATCGCGAGCTACAACGCCCAGAAGCGCGCCATGGCGAGCGACAAGAGGCGGCGCGCCGCGTTCGTCGGGCGCCGCATGGCGGAAACCGGCATCGCGGGGCTCGGAAGCACCGGAGCCATCTTCGCCGAGGCTGCGAAGCTCAACCGGTACGACACCTCGAGGTTCTGCGAGAAAGCCGGGATCGACGAGGTGCCGATGCGCGCGAGCGAGTGGCTCATCGCAACGAAATGGGAGCAGCTCGACGGCATGACGCAGGACGAGCTCGCGGCGATCGTCAACGGCAAGAGGAAGCGGGACCATCGGGGCTACGGCAAGAGGGCGGCCGAGACGTTCCTGGCGCTTTTCGAAGCACTCGAGGCGGACGGGTACGAAGCGTCGGAGAGCGAGCTTGCGCTCGCATCGAAATGCAGGAAGACCATCGAGGAGGAGGACTAGCATGCCCGTGAAAATCAACAGCCTGGAGGTCGAGAACGTCAAGCGCGTCAAGGCGGTGGCGCTCGAGCCGGCCGAGAGCGGGCTCACCGTCATCGGCGGCCGCAACGGCCAGGGCAAGACCAGCGTGCTCGACTCGATCGCGTGGGCGCTCGGCGGCGACCGCAAGCGCCCGAGCGAGGCCAAGCGCGAGGGCAGCGCCGTCGACCCCCGCCTCAAGGTGGAGCTCTCAAACGGCGTCGTGGTCGAGCGGAAGGGCCGCAACGGCTCGCTCAAGGTGACCGACCCCGAGGGGCGCAAGGGCGGCCAGCAGCTGCTCGACTCCTTCGTGGAGGCGCTCGCGCTCGACCTGCCCAAGTTCCTGGCGATGTCCGACAAGGACAAGGCGAAGGCCCTGCTCGGCATCATCGGCGTCGGCGACGAGCTGGCGAGGCTCGAGGCGGAGGAGCAGGCGCTCTACAACCGGCGCACCGGCATCGGGCAGATGCGCGACCAGAAGCGCGGCGCCGCCGACGAGATGCCGGCGCACCCCGACGCGCCCTCCGAGCCTGTGAGCGCCATGGAGCTGATCCAGGCGCAGCAGGGGATCCTGGCCCGCAACGGCGAGAACCAGCGCAAGCGCCAGGCGGCGCGCGACATCGAGGCCGCGCGCGACAACGCGAAGCAGGAGAAGTCCAACGCGTTGGCGAGGGTGGAGGAGCTCAACCGCCAGATCGTCGCGGCCACGGCCGCGGCCAACGAGGCGGACCGCAAGCTCGACGCGCTCGAGACCGACCTCGCGGCGGCCCGCAAGACCGCCGCGGAGCTGGCCGACGAGTCGACCGCCGAGATCGAGGCGAGCCTGGCCGAGATCGAGCTGACCAACGCCAAGGTGCGCGACAACCAGCGCCGCGCCGAGGCGCAGCGCGAGGCCGACGAGCTCGACGAGCAGTACAGGGAGACGACCGCGCGCATCGAGGAGCTGCGCGAGGCCAAGATGGGCCTGCTCGAAGGGGCCGACCTGCCGCTCGCGGGCCTGGCCGTCGACAACGGGCTGCTCTCCTACGAGGGGCGGCGCTGGGACTGCATGAGCGGCTCCGAGCAGCTGCGCGTCGCCACGGCGATCGTCCGCAAGCTCAAGCCCGAGTGCGGGTTCGTGCTCGTGGACAAGCTGGAGCAGATGGACCCCGAGACCCTGCGAGAGTTCGGCGCGTGGGCCGAGGCCGAGGGCCTGCAGGTGATCGCCACCCGCGTGTCCACCGGCGGCGAGTGCTCCATCGTGATAGAGGACGGCTACGGCGGCGCGTCGCAGAGCGAGCTCGTGAACCTCGGCGTCCCGTACGCGCAGAACCAGGCCGTCTTGGACGCCGGGATCGTCGAGCCCGCCGCGCCGACGTTCAACTTCCCGAAAGGAGCATAGCCGTGAACATCAAGACAGGAACCGTCCCCTCGGCCCAGAAGGTCGTCGTGTACGGCCCGGAGGGCATCGGGAAGACCACCTTCGCCGCCGAGTTCCCGGACCCCCTCTTCATCGACACGGAGGGCGGCACCAAGCACCTCGACGTCAGGCGGGCCGACCCGTCACCGACCTCGTGGGAGATGCTGCTCGGCTACGTGCGCGAGGTAGCGGCCGACCCGTCTCTTTGCGCCACGCTCGTGATCGACACGGCCGACTGGGCCGAGCAGCTCTGCATCGCTCACGTCTGCGCCAAGCAGGGCATCAATGGCATCGAGGCTCTGAATTACGGCAAGGGCTACGTCTACGTCAAGGAGGAGTTCGGCAAGCTGCTGAACCTGCTCCAGGACGTCGTCGAGCGCGGCGTCAACGTGGTCGTGTGCGCGCACAGCCAGATCCGCAAGTTCGAGCAGCCCGACGAGATGGGAGCCTACGACCGCTGGGAGCTGAAGCTCTCGAAGCAGACCGCGCCGCTCGTCAAGGAGTGGGCCGACATGCTGCTGTTCGCCAGCTACAAGACGATCGTCACCGTCCAGGACAACGGCAAGGGCAAGGCCCAGGGCGCGCAGCGCGTCATGCGCACGGAGCACGCGGCCGCCTGGGACGCGAAGAACCGCTGCGGGCTGCCCGCGGAGGCCGGCCTCGACTATTCCGCGATCGCCGCGCACATCCCGACGCGCCAGGCGGCGGCCCCCGCGCCTCGGCCGGCGGCAGCCGAGCCTCAGGCCGCAGAGGCGCCGAAGCCCGTCAGGACCATCGTGTACAACCAGGACGGCAGCGTCGCGTCGCAGACGAC
>NZ_PPTT01000047.1 GCF_003339815.1 Eggerthella sinensis | reverse complement strand
CCCTCCCCTCCCCAAAACAAAAAAACGGATGTTTCACGTGAAACATCCGTTCGCCATTCCCCTTGTTCGATGCGCCTACGCTCCCGGCACTCCGGGGCCGCCTTTCAGCACGTCTTTCGCCGCGTCGCCCAGCACGTCGCCGAAGCCCTCGCTGAAGCTGCTCGGCACCACCACCGTGCCGCCGGTCTCGCGCACGCTTTCGTACAGCAGATGCATCGCACGCAGACGCAGAGCGGCGTCGTTTTTCGCGTAGGTATCGCCCATATCGTCCATCATTTCGCAGATGTCCTGCTCAGCCTCCATGAGGATGATACGCGCCTTCTTCCGCTGCTCGGCCTGCGCCTCGAGCGACATGACGTCCTGCAGCTCCTTCGGCAGCAGGATGTCGCGGATTTCCACCGACAGCACGGTGATGCCCCACGGCGCCACCTTCTCCTCGAGCACGCGCTTGAGCTCGCGGTCGAGCTGCTCGCGACGGATGGCCACCTCGGCCACGCTCGCGCGCCCGATGGCATCGCGCAGCGCCGTCTGCGCCGCCAGCTCCACCGCGCGCGTGAAGTCGCCCACCTCGATGCACGCCGCCTTCGCATCCCATACGTGCCAGAACAGCACGGCGTTCACGTCAAGCGGCACGAGGTCGGCCGTCAGCGTCTCCTCGGCACCGAACGTCGTGGCGCGCACGCGGGTATCCACGCGCATGGTGTTCTGCTCGATCACCGGAAACGTCCAGAACAAACCGGGCCCCGACACGCGGTTGAACGTGCCGAAGCGCAGCACGACCACCTTCTCCCACTGCTGCGCGATGTGCACGGCAGCCGTCGCCAGCAGCGCGCACACCAGCCCGCACGCCAGCGTCGCCACGCCCACGCCCGCAAGCGCCCACCAGACGCCCACGACGACGCAGAACGTCAGCAGGAACACCACCGTCGAGAACAGCAGCACGCCGGTGCTCGACGCGCGCTCGCCCACCACCTCGGTGGATGCTTCGGGAACAACGCGCATCCCGCGTCGACCCGACGGCGCCGCGTTTCCGTACGCAGCAGCCGCTTCGGCACCGTTTCGCCTCTTCACGCCCATCATGCTCCCGTCCGCGCCTTCTTCGTCGCAGGCCCCACGTCCACCGACACGATGCGCGCCGTGCCGTCGGCGCGCTCGGGCTCGAGGCCTTCGTCCTTTTTGAGCTGCTTGATTTTCTTCGTCATGCATTTCTGCACGTCATCGAGCGATAGACCCAAATCGCGGCACGCGGCCACGCAGTCGCTCATGATGCCGTCGACATCCTTCGTGTACTCCTCGTCCATCTCGGCGTCGAGGTCGCGTACGAACACGCCGCGCCCGCGCGTCGACTCGAGGTACCCGTCGGACACGAGGCTCAGGTACGCTTTGTTCACCGTGTTGTAGTTGATGGATATTTCCGAGGCCAGACCGCGCACCGTCGGCAGCTGATCGCCCAGCTTGAAATACCCCGAGTTGATTAAGTATATCAACCGTTGACGAAGCTGCACCCACAGCGGCACATCGGTTGTCGTATCCACTTCAAACGGAAACATGAATCACATCACTCCCATCGAGCTGAGAACAGGGTGCGCGCCCGCCGCGACCACGCAGAAGCGCATGACGAAACCGCCGGTCAGCACGCAGGCCGCCGTGAACAGCGCCACCCCCGGCACCATGCGACGTCGCCGAGCGAGCACGCCGTCGAGCACGAGCGGTACCGCGAGCCCCAAACCTGCGAAGCAGGTCCAGAACAGCCACGCGTTCGCGCCTTCAACCAGGTCGCGCGCCGACAGCGCGAGCGCCTGCTCCGTGCCGTTCGACGCCGCCGCGCCCGTCGTCGACGCCGCGAACACGAACACCGCCACGATGGCCGCCTCCACGAGGATGACCACGGCGTCGGTGACGGCCAGGCGTTTGAGCACGATGCCGAATGCACGCGCCGCGCCCGTGAGCTGCGCGAGCGCGAGCACGCTTGCCATGCCGCACGACAGCGACGACGCCACGAACAGCGCCGGCAGCCACGGCGTTGCCCACAGAGGCACCGCGCCCAGGCTTTGCAGCAGCAGCCCCGTGTACACCATGACGACGAGCGCCACGAGCGCAGCCACCACTTCCGCACCGCGCACCACGGCGAAATCCCAGGTGCCGACGGCAAGCCACGCAAGCCCGAGCGCCGCCGCAAGGACGAAGCAGGCCGCGAGCGCCCACGAGCCCACCGCCAGATACGACACGCTCGGGTGCAGGAGCAACAGCATCACCCGCTCGGCGTTGCCGAGGTCCGCCAGCAAGCACACGATGCCGAGACCCAGCATGACCAGCGCCACGACGAACCCGCACCCGAGCAGCTTGCGGAAGGGTTCGCCCGCATGCAGGTGCTTGCGATTCGCCGCAACCACTTGATCGCGCGGAACGAGCAGCCCGAGCACCGACAGCACGAGGACGAGCCCCGCGCCCGTGCCCCCGAGGAACAAGTAGCATACGACCAGATCGCTCAGCACGCCGCTCCCTCCTCGCCGCCAACACGCCACGCGCGTCGTCATCGCCAAAATCATAGGATAATTCTAGCATGCGGAGACACGCCGCGCTATTGCGGGATGCGCCGTCGGCGCATCCCGCCCTGTTCGCCGCACCCTCACGAGAAAAATGCGTCTTATTTCCAATAAAAACGCCAATCCGTACTCGAGCGGATACAAGGGTGAGTATCCGAGCGGTTACCCTTTCGCCATGAGAGAAACCGGCAACAAAAAGACGGCGCACAAGGACCCCCTCGTGCAGCAATACGCGACCGACCTCGGCGCGAACCTTCGCCGTCTTCGCAAGGGACAAGGGCTCTCGCAGGAACGATTGGGGCTCATGATCGGCTCGTGGCATTCCCGCATCAGCAACATCGAACGAGGAAAGGTGATTGTGAGCTTTCCCGACGCCGTCAAGCTTTGCCGAGCCCTCGGCGCCGATCCCGAAGAGCTCATCGACCTTTCGACGCTCACCCTGGCCGACTACCCCGAGCCGGCCGACGGTCACGCGCCGCTCTAGCCCCTTCACCCTCCCCCGCTCTCACAGCTGGCTCACCAGGCTTTGCAGCTTGCGGATGAGTCCTTGCGGCAGCGGCACCCCTTCGCGATCCATCGCCCGCACTTCTTCGGCACTGCGAATGGCCATCTGCAACGCACGAGCCGCATCGGCCGACGTTTTCGGACGCATGGCTTTCAGGTGGGCTTTGAGCTGGCCGGGCGTCATCTCTTTACGCTGGTATTCGGCGAACAGATCGCGCTGCTTCTGCGGCGGCAGCTCGGAGATCGCGCGCATGGTGAGCGGGTCGAGGGCGCCCGCCTGCGCCTCCACGCGCCAGTTTTCGTCCAGTTCCCCCGTCAGCTGTTCGGCCTGATCATGCGCCTCGCGCAGGCGCTTCTCCGCCGCGATGGCCCGCTTGACCGTGGCCGGCGAAACCGCCTGCCCCGTCTCCTCCGTCACGATGCGCGCGATGATGTCGTTCGTGCGCACGCCCTTGAGCGACGCGTCGGTGGCGCGCAGCGCCGGCACCTCCCTGCCGATGGCGGCGTAGCGCGCCCCGCGCTCCTCCTGCGACAGGCGGCGCGTCACGAGGTTGGTGACATTGAGCAGCACGCGAGCGCGAGCATCGTCGAGGTCGTCGACGAGCGTGACGGGTATGCGGGCGAACGACGCGTCCTCGCGCGCAAGCCGCCGATACGCCTCGAGTCGCCGGTGCCCCGCGATCATCTGGTAGGCGCCGTCCGGCAGTTGCCGGACGAGCGGCAGTTGGCCGAGCCCCTCGGAGCGAATGGAGTCCACGAGCTCCTGCAGCTCGCGCTCGTCCATGGTGAAGTCGTTCTCCGGATGCGACTGTATTTCGTCAACCGGCAAGGTCATGGTCGTGTAGGACATGGGAATCTCCTTTTTGCATATTATTGCTATATTATACGATATTTTTGAATAGTAGTTTTTCAATTAATCTTATTGGTACTTACCATATTGGATAAAATCACATCCCAAAATCACGGGGTCACCGTGACCCCACTCATCATACCACCCCACTTTGCCTGATAAGCGCGGTTATGTGAATCTGGAGCGAAGCGGCGATTCGCGAAAAGGCCAGCTCATCGTCATCGAGGGGCTCGACGGCTCCGGCAAGGAGACCCAGACGAACCTTCTCCGAGCCAGTCTCATCGAACGCGGCATCGATCTGAGATCCGTATCATTTCCTCGTTACGACAGCCCCTCTTCCGCCCTTGTGCGCATGTACCTGAGCGGTCAGTTCGGGCCGAATCCCGACGACGTCGGAGCGTACGCGGCTTCCACGTTCTATGCGGTCGACCGCTACGCCTCATTCCGATCGGATTGGCAGGCCTTCTACGAGTCGGGCGGCGTGGTACTAGCCGACCGCTGGACCACCTCCAACGCCGTCCACCAATGCTCCAAACTCCCCGAAAGGGAATGGGATACGTATCTGGACTGGCTCTTTGATTTCGAATACCGGTTGCTTGGCATCCCCGAACCCGACCTCGTTGTCTATTTGGACGTGGATCCCAAAGCGAATACGCGCCTTCTCGACGAGCGATCCAAACGAACAGGTACGGGAAAGGACATCCACGAAGCCAACGCAGCTTACCTTGATCGCTGCCGCGAAGCGGCAGATTACTGCGCAAAGCGCGGAAACTGGCAAAGGATCGAGTGCGCCCCACAAGGCCGTCTTCGCTCGATCGAGGACATACACGAAGAAATCGTTAGGTTGATGAAGCAAGATGAGCGATAACCAGATACTCGTAACCAGATCGTCGATGCCCTCTTTTGAGGAGTACTGCAACGAGATAGAGCCACTCTGGGAAACCCACTGGCTTACCAACCGCGGCGAAAAGCACCGACGATTGGAAGAAGAGCTGCAGCGGTATTTGAACGTCCCATTCGTTTCATTGTTCGTGAACGGCCATTCGGCGCTCGAATGCATCCTTGAAACGCTCGAGCTCGGCCACGACGGCCGCGACGAGGTCATCACGACGCCTTTCACGTTCGCCTCGACCACCCACGCGATCGTCCGCAAGGGCCTGAAGCCGGTGTTCTGCGATATAAAGCCGGACGACTACACGCTCGATCCGGCGAAAGTGGAACCGCTGATCACGGACAGGACGTGTGCGATCCTGCCCGTTCACGTGTACGGAAACCTATGCGACGTCGAGGCCATCCAGGACGTGGCGGACCGGCACGGGCTCTCCGTCGTCTACGATGCGGCGCATGCCTTCGGGGTCACGAAGGACGGGGTCGGGGCGGGGAACTTCGGGAACGCCTCGATGTTCTCGTTCCACGCGACCAAGGTGTTCAACTCCATCGAGGGCGGGGCCGTGTGTCATTCGGACGCCGGCCTCTGCGACAGGCTCGCGCAGTGGCGCAACTTCGGCATCACGGGCCCCGAATCGGTCGAGTACGTGGGCGGTAACGCGAAGATGAATGAGTTCTGTGCGGCCATGGGGTTGTGCAACCTGCGCCACGTCGACGAGGAGATCGCGAAGCGCAAGATCGTCTTCGAGCGCTATTTGACAAACCTCTCGGATGTCGCAGGCATTACTTTGCCAAGACTCCAAGTGGGCGTTCGTCCAAATTATGCCTACTTTCCTATCGTCATCGACGAAACGGTCTTTGGAGCTACGCGCGATGACGCATTCGGCGCGCTTGCATCGAAAAACATTAGGGCAAGAAAATATTTCTATCCCTTGATCAGCGATTACGCATGCTACAAAAACTATTCCGAGGCATCGCATACTCCAATAGCTCAACGAATAGCACGACGCGTTCTGACCCTTCCGATGTATGCCGATTTGGATGTAAAAAACGTCGACATAATATGCCGAATAGTGAAAGAAGCAGCCTACGCGAAAGGCAATACCCAAAGAAGGGAAAAATAGTGAGCAAAACAATCCTTATACTGGGCGGATCAAGATACGTTGTTCCTGTCATTGAAGTTGCCCAAGAGATGGGACATCGCGTCGTAACATGTGATTACCTTCCCGATAATTACGCACATTCTCTGTCCAACGAATACCGATACGCCAGCATAGTCAATAAGGATGAGGTTCTACATGTTGCACGCGAGGTCAAAGCAGATGGCATAATGTCATTCGCTGCTGATCCGGGAGTTGTAACGGCAGCTTACGTTGCCGAGCAGCTTAACTTGCCGTTTCAAGGCTCGCTTGAAGCAGTTAAAATCATGCAAAATAAGAATTCGTTCAGAGCTATGTTGTCGGAAAACGGGTTCAACAGCCCCCTTGCATTTAGCTTCAACAACATTTCATCAGTCATGAAAAAGGCTGACGCGTTTCCTTATCCCGTCATTGTAAAGCCAACGGACTCGGCAGGCAGCAAAGGCGTAAGCAGAGTCGATGCAGCTAAAGATCTGCATCGAGCCGCGGAAACGGCTTTCGCATTTTCAGCATCAAAAACATGCATCATTGAAGAATACATCGAAAAGGCTGGTTGCTCTTCCGACTCCGATGGCTTCACGATAGATGGCAGATTCGAATGCCTCTCATTCACCGATCAACTTTTTGACGAGTGTTCAGGAAACCCCTATGCCCCTATGGCGTATTCGATGCCATCCACTATGCCCGAAAGCGCCCAAGTTGAACTCACTCATGATCTGCAGAGACTAGCCAGCCTTTTGGGTTTACGGAGCGGTATCTACAATATTGAAACGAGAATTGGCATCGACGGTGAGCCCTACATCATGGAAATGTCGCCCCGAGGAGGTGGAAACCGCCTTGCAGAGATGCTGCGAATGTCCTCTCAAGTTGATCTCATCAGCGCAAGCGTTTCCGCGGCTCTTGACATACGCATAGAACATGTCGCGATGCCTCAGTATGACGGGTTCTGGTATCAGCAAATGTTATACAGCCGGAAAAACGGCACTTTCGTTGGTATCGAGATCGATCCCATGATTGATCCCCTATGTGTGCGCGAGACACAACTCTGGATCAAACCTGGCGACAAAGTGCATGCGTTCGAGTCTGCCAACTATGCGATCGGCTCTGCATTCTTTCGATTCGACACCAAAGCAGAGCTTGAAGCCTTTACTAAAAAATCGCAGCCTCCGATTACTGTCACGGTCGCATAGGTGGAGGTCATGAAAAGGGAGAACCTAACTAAAGCCATGCGTTGGGAAATTGCTGATCGGCTGGCCGCCGATCGATTGCCTTCCATAAACATGACCTGCTGCTCCGTCAACCCAAGTTCGAGCTTCTATGCACGTTACGGAAAACGCATATTGGACATTGTCATTTCTCTGTTTGCATTGGTTATTACAGCTCCCATCAATCTTGCCATCGCGGCAATTACCCTATTTGATGTGGGAAAACCAATTCTGTTTCGTCAAGAACGCGTTGGGTTGCATGGCAGACTATTTACGATCGTTAAGTTTAGGAATATGCGCGAAACTCGCGACGTCAGAGGTGAACTCTTGCCTGCAGATCAAAGGGTCACGAGATTCGGAAGCTTCGTCCGCAAAACATCTCTCGACGAATTATTGAACTTTTGGAGCATCCTAAAGGGCGATATGAGCATTATCGGCCCACGCCCATTAGTTCCTGAGTACACCCATCGATTCAGCAAAAGACATAAGATGCGCCTTTCCGTTCGACCCGGACTTGAGTGCCCTCCTCGAAATCTCGAAAAGGGAGTCTGGACCTGGGAGGATCAATTCGAAAATGATATTTGGTACGTTGAGCATGTCAGCCTTAAGACAGACTGCTTGATGCTGATCAATTTGATACGATTCGCATTCGATGCCGACAGCGCCGCCGCTCGAGCATCAGTCAAACGTGGAATATTCATGGGATATAGCATCGAGGGCAAACCCATTACTCTCGACGAGGTACCCCAAGAGTATATCGATTCAGTGGCCAGTGGTTATGTAAACAAGTTAAGCAGGCAAAATCAGGTCAGCATTCCTTACGAAGCAGGTGAACTCGATGATGAATTGTACGCGTAAGTTCGAAGGCAAGCATCTCCTCGTACTCGGATCAAGCGCAGGTGCAGAAGACATTGTAAAGTATGCAAAATCCCATGGTGCCCATGTCACCGTTGCCGACTATCTACCGCTTGAGTCCTCATCGGCAAAGCGCTTGGCTAATGGCCATATTCTCATCAGCACCGGAGATGTGAACAGCTTGGAGAAGTTCATTCGAGAGCACAACGTGGATGGCGTCATCTCGGGAATTAGCGAATTCAACCTCCTTAAGGCAATGGAGCTATGCGAACGATGCAATTTACCATTTTACTGCACGAAGGAACAATGGGATGAAGTTGCGCTGAAGGATCGCTTTCGGAAGTTATGTCAAGATGCGAAGGTACCGTGCCCTCGAACTTACTACACCGGAAGTGATCTGTCTGAAATACATTGGAAACAAATCAAGTATCCTTCGGTGGTAAAACCCGTTGATGCGAGCTCGTCCGAAGGTGTCTTCATCTGCCAAGATGAAGACACCTTGCGGGAGAACCTGACCGTTTCTCTCTCAAAATCTCTTTCAGGGGAGGTAATAATTGAGCAGTGCGTTAGAGGAAGCGAATTCACTGCCCATTACACAATCTTAAATGGCCAGCCTCGCCTTGCCTGCATCGACAACAGATACCCCGTAGCCGTACATCAAGGACCAGTTACCACTATTCCTGTAGCGCGCTTGTTCCCTTGCTTATTTCTCGAACAGTACCTAGATCAGGTAAACGAATCTATGGTCAGGCTTTGCGAAAACCTTAACCTTAATAATGCGGTTCTATTTATTCAGGGACTCTACGATGAAGAAAACGATTCTTTTGCAATCTTCGAAGCCGGTCTTCGAAGTGCTGCAGAATGCCCCTGCAGATTCATGGAAGAGATAAATGGACTCAATTATATGCACCTTCTAGTTGATAACGCGCTCTTAGGGTTTTCCGACTACCCTCAAGAATTAGAAAATCCAGGCCTCCATGGAAAATGTTGCGGCATAGTCTCTTTTGTTGCAAAGGGAGGCATTGTTGGATCAATTCAGGGCTTGGAAGAAGCCGTCAACTCGACGCCGAGCGTTCTCGCATACGAAAGTCGCTATCCCGTAGGCTCCCTCACTCCAAACGGAAACACCCTTCATCAACTCATGATACGCTTCGTGATGGCTTGCGAGAACCGCGAGGAGATGGCGCGCGATATCGAGCGATTGAACTCACTCATAAGCGTACGAGATATAGACGGCGAAGACATGGTCATCAAGATGGAACCGAAACGCGTTTTCGGCGTAATGTAGTCATGATCGACTCGATCAAATTGAATCGATCAAAAGACTCCGACTTGAGAATCGAATGGAGTTAATGTGAATATCCTCTTGACAGGCGCAGGCGGCTTTCTAGGAAAGCAGATTCTGAGTGACATAGGAGCCCTTGGATGGGACAACATGCACGTCACAGCCGTCTCGTCTCAAGCGGATGCGCTTCGATCAAAATCGCTTAAGTCGGAAAACAAGAATCGATCGCATAGCATCACGTACGCAAAGCCTCGCGAGGCGTTATCGGAGTCGGAGTTGTTCGAAGGCGCCATTGTGATAAACTGCGCCTTCCCTCGCACAGTCGATGGGAGGAATGCGGCAGCAGGTATTCGATACGTGTCAGACATCCTCCAAACCTCTATCAAGGGAAAGGCTTCCGGGGTTATCAACGTATCGTCTCAAAGTGTATATAGCAAGGAAAGAGAACATGCCGCCACTGAGTTCTCTCTCCTTTCCCCTGAATCCCCATACGCATTAGCGAAATTCGCATGCGAGCTACTCACCGAAGCATATTGTCTTAACAAAGTACCCTACACAAACGTTCGCCTAGCCTCGTTAATAGGGCCTCGCTTCGATCAGAGAGTAGTGAACAAAATTGCCCTGAAGGCGGTCAACCAGGAGCCTATAACCATCGAAGAATCGGGCTGCATGTTTGGCTTCATGGACGTTCGAGACGCATCAAATGGCCTTATTCAGCTTGCCCTTTCAAACCCCAATACGTGGCGCAGCACCTACAATCTTGGCAACGAAAAGTCGTACTCGCTTACCGACATAGCAAATTCCATCGAAAGAATCATGAACTCGATGGATTTAACGATGCCAAACATTGATTTTAAACCAATTGAGCGGAACAAAAAGATCAACAGCGAAGTCGACGCCCAATGCTTCATGAACGATTTCGAGTGGAGCCCATCGTTTACCCTAGATCAGACGGTGCTCGACATAGTCAAGGCGTATTTGCTTGACATGAGGGGAGAATAATCAAGAGTGAACGTCCTTGTTTTGGGAAGATGCATGCCAAATAAGAAGAACTCTTATGGGCTATTTGAATTCAATCAGGCAAAGTTATTGTCCCAACGCCTTGATGGTGTTTGCTACGCTTACGTGGATAATCAATCAATACGAATCAACCGTTCCATACATTCCCGAAATTTCGTTCAAGAAGGAGTTCGCTGTTACGGGAAAAGCCTCCCGATCGGCGGATTGCCAAAACCCAGTATCGAGAAGATACGGAGTTACGAGCTAATTAGCCTGCTCAACGATGTTACCATAGATGGACATCAACCAGATGTGGTATACGCGCACTTCCCGCTCTTGACACTTACCCCTCGATTCGTCCAAGAGCTTACAACGCGAGGGATTCGGTTGGTATGCATGGAGCATTGGTCTAAAGTCCGTAAAACAGAGCTGTCTCAACGAGAAGCGTCTTTTCTCAAACACCTCGTCGCCAACTCCAATGCTTTTTGCTGCGTAAGTGTTGACCTCGAGCGTTCCATCCGGCGCATTACAAACGACAATGCCCCTATATACGTAATTCCAAATATGGTCTCTAGTGAAGTTTTTTGCCCAATCCACTCAAAGAAGGAAATCTCACGAGAAGGCGATGCCTATACCTTCATTGCGCTCGGACGCCTCGTGCGGGATAAGAAGTTCGATTTAGTCCTCGATGCCTTTTCGCGCCTCAGCAACAAAAGAACAAACTTGACCATCGTCGGCGACGGCCCGGACGGAAAGAGACTAAAAAGAAAGACCAGAGCCCTAGGGGTCGATAGAAGAGTGACATTCGTTGGCTGGCTTAATTCAGACGAAGTTGCATCATTATTGAAGATGTCCGATTGCTATGTATCCGCGAGCGACGACGAGACGTTTGGCGTTCCTTTCGTGGAAGCATGGATGTGCGGCATTCCTTGCATTGGGCCAAGCAACAATCCTCTTCGAGACAGCTTCGACGAAACAAGGGGGATGCTATTCGAAAGGAACGATATCGAATCGTTAGCCGAGGCTATGGATGCAGTATCGTCAGATCATTGCGTGAACAGAGTAAGCACCATCTCTCCATGGGCAAAAAGTCGCTTTTCCGAGATAGTTGTTATTGACAGAGTGATCGAAGTAATCAAGACGGCCCTTCAAGAAAAAGACTCGTCAACTAGGATGGGCAAGGATGCAGGCTGACATTCTTAAAACCAACTTATTCGAGTCACATAGCGTGCGGTTGATATCTTGGTTGTTCGCAATCGCATTTGTTATGGAAGCAGCATACATTGAAAGAACTTTCTCGATTGCAAAATGGATAGAGTATGGTTCGCTTTGCTTCGCATTGCTGCTATCGATCGGCATGCATTTCAAGCGGAGGACACCCATATCCATTGAGCTAATCATCCTGTTCTCAATTGCCGCGTACTTATCGCTTCTGACCATGGCAAACGATGGACCTCTACAGCTCATCGCTCGAGATATGCTCCCAATTGTAGCAATATGCCTATTCGTGTCATCATTGAAGTCGGAAGAACTGCCCTCCGTTCTTTCTCTTTGGTGTGTACCACTTTGCATTCTATTGATGATCGACATTGCAACTATGCTTGCCTTTCCAGACGGGATGTACTCGACGGATACGATTTATGCTTCTTATACAGCCAACTGGTTTTTAGGGTATAAAACCGACAGGTTGTCTACCGTATTCCCACTGCTTGTTTTTCTTTCCTTTATTCAGCTTCGCAAGTTCGGTCAAATCAAACCGCTGTTCTATTTTGCATCAGCTCTTGTGGTCTTGGATACCGTATTAAGTGACGGCTCTGCTGCTTTAAGCGGGGTCGTCTTTTTTATCGTATGCACCGCACTGCTCGGAATAAAGGGCTTTTTCTTTTCGCCTTCGTTAAACAAATTGCTTGATTACAGGATATTCTTAACAATTTACATACTCGTAGTGGTAGGAATCGTCGTCATGCAGAACTCCCCCATTATGGAAACAATGAGTGGTTTCTTCTCAAAAAGTACTTCATTGAGCGGCCGCACTCCTCTTTGGCATACGACAATGCAATCAATTTCTGATTCTTTCGTGCTTGGGAAAGGCCTATTGGGTTCGGAAGACTATATCTTTATTACGGGAGGATTCCTGAATGCGCATAATCAGCTTCTAGAAATAGTAACGGAAGGAGGTCTCGTTGCACTTTGCCTCAATATTGCATTAATGATCGTCGCATTCAGGCAGGCATCGCGCAATTCGGGATCAATTGTCTTTCTTTACGGATTGTATAGCTTGTTGCTCGTGGGGATAACCTCGGCAAAGCTGGCTTATGATCCTATGTTCTTTTGTTTGCTGTTCCTAATCGGGAGGTGTCAAGAAAGTGGATTTCATATTCGAAAATCGCACGTATAAAAGACTATCAAGCTCACCTGTTGCCCTAAAAGCCAAGCGAGTTTTATTGGGAAATAGACGCGGACTCAAGGGGGTCAGATCGAACATCAATCGCGTGAATTTGGAGTATTCGAAATCGGTAAATCTTGGCGATTCGCTTTCTCCTGTTGTTGTCTCATGGATGTTGGAGCGTAAATCAATTGACGCCAGTAAGGCAGTAACTGGCACAAAGCATCTTATGGCAATTGGCTCAGTTGCCGGTCGAGGCATCTTCGATACAACGATTTGGGGATCAGGAGTTCATAAACACGAAATGATCGGCCACATAAAAGCACAACGCGGAATACGGAATTGCGATATTCGCACCGTCAGGGGTCCTATTACTAGGGAAGTCTTTTTATCTTCTGGCTATGAATGCCCCCTCAGCTACGGTGATCCCGCCGTCCTCATGCCCCTTATCTATCCAAGACAATCGCGAGAAAAAAGACATAAAGTCTCATTAGTGCTTCATCATGCAAACTCAACGGATAGTTTATATTTGCCCGACAATTGCAACATGTTGAATATCAAAACTTTAGACTATGCAGCATTTATTGACGGAATCCTTGAGTCAGAACTTGTCATATCATCTTCACTGCACGGAATCATTCTTGCAGAGGCCTATGGCGTTCCTTGCGTATTTATGTGTCTTGGAAAAGTAATAGAAGATCAACTCATGAAGTTTGAAGACTGGTACCAGTCTACGGGACGAAGCGATATCGTCATTACTCACAGTCTCGAAGAGGCGCTGAAAACAACGCCGATGAAGTTGCCGGATCTTGACGCAATGCGCAAAAATCTCATAGAGAGCTTCCCGTACGATTTGTGGGAAGCCTGAAAAGACTCATCCGAATGGACGGAATCAAAATGAGCGACGAACCCCCGAACGAAAGGTCTCAGAGCATAAGAGCCCTTGCGTTAATGAAGAATACGGTGGTTCTGGGTCTTGGAACGTTTTTGCCGAAAGTCGCATCATTTGTAATTCTTCCTATCCTTACCGGGTGTCTCACAAAAACGGAATATGGCATTTATGATCTCGTCATAACAATGGTTTCATTATTGCTTCCCGCAGTGACGCTGCAAATTCAAACCGCAGCGTTCAGGTTCTTGATTGAAGTAAGAAATGACATCAGAGGGCAAAGGTCAGTTATCACCAATTCATTTGCATTCGTCCTCCCGATTTCCTTCTTGACGCTAATTATCCTGTTTTTTGCACTGGGCGACATGGATACCATTGTCAAAGTATTCATTTGCTTCTATTTTCTTGCAGATGTGCTCGCAAACGAAGCGCGACAATGCGTACGAGGATTGGGCATGAACGCAAAATATTCCGCAAGTGCTTTCATAAGCGCGCTTGCCCAAATGATACTCGCTATTCTGCTTGTTCTAGTCTTGGGACTCGGATTACTGGGCGCTTCAATACTTCTGTTCTCTGCTGAGGCTCTTGCATTCGTATATCTTGTATTCGCCGCAAAACTATATACATACTTCGATCAAAAGGTCTTAAGGTTTTCTTTAGTAAAAAAGATGCTCGCCTATGCTTGGCCGATGGTTCCCAACAGCATGTCTATGTGGGTAATGAATCTGTCCAATAGAATCGTCATTACGCTATTCATGGGCGTTGCAGCTAACGCCTCATATGCAGTGGCGTCAAAAATACCACAAATCGTGACACTCGCCCAAAGCACGTTTACAATGGCTTGGCAGGAGAATGCGTCCCTCGCGGTAAAAGAAGAAGACAGCAGCGAGTATTATTCCAAAATGTTTGATATCGTTTTTCGTTTTGTCTCCGGGTTCACAGCTCTACTAATTGCGGCAACGCCAGCGCTTTTTCCGCTGCTCGTCAAGGGTGGGTATGATGATGCCTATTTTCAAATACCCGCACTAATCTTTGGTATGCTCTTTTCTAGCATGGCAGCATACCTTGGCGGAATTTATGTTGCGTATATGAAAACAAAGAGCGTCGGGCTTACAACCATCGTTGCCGCCCTTATCAATCTGGGAATCGATATTATTGGAGTTCCCGTCTTTGGCCTTAGCGCAGCCTCAGCAGCTATTGTCGTGAGTTACGTTTTCTTATGCGTCTACCGGATGATTGACGTACGAAAGTTTTCTTACCTTTCTTATAGTATTTCCATTATGTGCGTCACATGCCTAGTAATAATTATTCAGTGTGCACTTTGCATACTTCAATTACCATTGTTTAATGTCGTTAATGCGATTATTGGCATTCTCCTTTTCTCCATACTCAATTATTCTGCACTCAGCAAGATATGCCGAGCCCTGATAATCAAAATGAATACCAAGAATTGAAGCTGTCTCATCCGATCCTGAAATTTTCAATGCGAGCGCGGGGTCACGATGACCCCGCGCTCGCCAGTCACACTCTCGCGTATCCCCCGATGATAAGCGCGGTTATGTAAAGTCAACCGAAACGCTCGGGGATCCGGGGGTTCGCGCCGAGCATCTCGAGGCATCCGACGTCGCCTTCCTCGCGCCGGAGCTCACGAGCGAGGCCGAGGGCCCCCTC
>NZ_PPTT01000046.1 GCF_003339815.1 Eggerthella sinensis | reverse complement strand
GTGTTGGTGCGGGCCCACGGGTCGTTCGTGGACGCGTCACTTTGAGCGTACTTCATCCAGGCGTCTTCCTGGCGCGCTTCGGCGATCCAATCCTCGTTCGACTTCGACACCACGCTGCCGACGAGCCCGACGATGCCGCATAGGATGCCGCCCACCACGAAGGCGATCCAGCTGACGGCGAACCCGCCTTGACCGCCGCGAATGGCGTCCTTGAGCGCGAATTTGTCGATGCCGTCCCAGCTGCCCACGCCGTCGAACAGCGGCACGAAGCCCCACACGAGGAACACGACGGTGGCCAGCAGCATGATGACGCCGCAGATAACGCCGACGATGCGGTCGTTGCGCACCTGCTCGGGCGTCTTGACGATGGCGGTTGCAGGCAGGTCGGCGCCGAGGTCGGCGCGCCGCGCGATGTAGGTGAGCTCGGACAGGTCGTACTTCGACTTCTGCATGCCCGCCCAAATGAGGATGCCCACGGCAAGGGCGAGGATGAACAGGAAGGGGACGATGGCGATATCTTCGAGTGCAACGGTGCCCGCGACGATGATGTCCTCGTCGGGTGTGAGGCCGATGAGCAGGATGACGTCGAGCAGGATGATTCCCACGCCGAGCGCGATCTGCATCGGGTAACGTCGGCCGAATCGGTCGAGCACATCGGCGGAGTACCGCGGCTCGATGGTGGGATTGCGGCGTTTGAACTCGCCGTGGTTGAGGCTGCCCATGACGAGGATCACCACGCCGATGACAACGCAGGACAGCAACGCGACGGCTTGCAGGTTGCTGGGCCATCCGAACGCTTCCAGCAGCACGTTCAGGCCCACGCCCACGAGGATGCTCGCCACGCCGATCACGATGGAGAGGTCGAAGCGGTTCATGTGCGCGTCGTAGCGCTCGGTGTCGCCCGCTTTCGCGACGCTCACATTGCCGCGCATGAGGTCGTCGAGGCTGACGTGGAACAGGTCGCACAGCACGAGAATCTTGTCCATCTCGGGGTAGTTCGTGCCGGCTTCCCACTTGCTGACGGTTTGGCGCGAAACGCCCAGCTGCTCGGCGAGCCCTTCCTGCGTCACGGCGTAGTGCTGGCGCAGATACACGAGGTTGTCGGCGAAGCTCATCGGTAGTCCCTTCTTCGTACGTTGCTTTGCATGATACCCGAAGACCCGGCGACTCGGCTGCGGGGCGGCCCGGTTCGCTCCACCGGTGCTTCGGTGCCTTCCATGATGTCGTTGCAGCACCGCCCGCTCCACCAACTTGGGCGCGCGTTTCGCAATTTTTCGCGCACGCTCAGGTTGCGGAAGTATTCGACCTGGGGTTTTGTAAAACAGGTTTCAAGTTCGTGCAAAGTCTCCGTCTTGGGTCGTGGGGGTTGCGGGGCGCGTCGTACAATGGGCGCATGCGCTACCACAAAGAGGCTTTTAGGAGGCTTTTCGCATGATCAAGCTCATCGCAAGCGATATGGACGGAACGCTGCTCGACGGAAATCAGTGCGTGCCCGAGGGGACGTACGATCTCATTCTGCGTCTGCGCGATGCGGGCATCCGCTTCGTCGCATCGTCGGGCCGTCGCTTCGACACGCTGAGCGAGCTGTTCGAACCCGTGGCCGATTGCATGGACTTCGTCGCGTCGAACGGCGCACAGGTGATCATCGAGGGCGAGCTTGTTGATCGGGAAGTGTTTTCCCATGCCGCCCTGCGCCGCCTCGCGCGCACCTGCGATTTGTTCGACACGCTGCACCTGGCGCTGTTCGACGAGACGCGCAGCTACCTGCTAGACGACGAGGCACGCTTCGAGCGCGAGGTGGACAAGAACTTGCCGAACCCCGTGCGCGTGTTCGCCGTGCCGTCGCCCGACGTGAACATCTTGAAGGCGTCGGTGTACTGCGACGAGGGCGTCATGGACATGGCGTACGCCCTCACGCGCGAGCTGGACGACGACTTCGTGTTCGCGCCGTCGGGTCACAAGTGGATCGACGTCATGCAGCGCGGCGTGAACAAGGCGACGGGCATCGAGCAGGTGATGGCTGCTCACGATGTGCGCCGCGACGAGGTCATGGCATTCGGCGACTCCATGAACGACTACGAGATCCTGCGCATGGCAGGCACGAGCGTGGCCATGGGCAACGCTCGCTCGGCCATCAAGCAAATCGCCACGAAGGTCATCGGCACCAACCTCGAGCACAGCGTCCAACGAGAACTGCGAGCCCTTCTCGACATCATGGGCTAGCGATGGTATGCTGGCCGTCGCTGTATTCGTCTTTTTGAGAAGGCTGGCATGAAGCTTTGCAGAGTAGCGGCTCCGCGCATGATCGCCGATGAAGCATCGCACGGGGCTCCTGAGAACATACTCATCGGCATCGGGGAGCGCGCTGCGTAGAAGCAGGCACGCCGTCCTTTGATGTCGGCATGACGGATTCGTTCAAGCGCCGCAGGTGATGATTCATCTGCGGCGCTTTTGTATGCGCCGAGGCGAAAAGCCCGGCGCGCGACGGTTCCGCTTTCCGAATTCTCAGAGGTGACTATCGTGTCTCAAGCTTCTCTTTCCTTTACCGAAGGGCCGCTGTTTCGCCGGCTGCTGGCCTTCGCGCTGCCGCTCATGGCGGTGAACCTGTTGCAGTACCTCTACCAGGCGGTGGACATGGTCGTGGTCGGCCAGGTGGTGGGCCCGGTGGGGCTCGTGTCCATCAGCAACGCTACGAACGCGGCCTATCTGGTGAACGCGTTCGTCATCGGCCTCACGGCTGGGGGCGGCGTGGTGATCGCGCGGTTCGTGGGCGCGCACGACCTAGCCGGTCAACGGCGCGCGTACGCGGCCACGCTGGCGGTGGCGCTTGCGGCATCGGCCGCCCTTGCCGTGGCGGGCGTGCTGCTGGCGCGGCCCGCGTTCACGGCGAACGCGGTGCCGGAAGCGGCGCTCGACGGGGCCGTCATGTACACCGTCATCATGTGCGGCGGGTGCGTCGGGCCGTTTCTGATGAACGCCGCGGCCGCGTTTCTCAAGGCGCAGGGCGACGCGCGCACGCCGCTTGCGCTCGTGGCGATGTCTGCGTTCGTGAACGTGGCGCTCGACCTGGTGCTGGTGGGTCCGGCGGGACTCGGCGTCGCAGGCGCTGCCGTGGCAACGGTGACGGCGCAGAGCCTGTCGGCCGTCGCGGCGCTCGTCGTGGTGCGGCGGCGCTATCCCGGCGGGCGGCTGCGTGGCGCGCTCGGCGGCCGCGGCCTGCGCGCGAGCGTAGCCGAGGTGCTGCACGTGGGCGTGCCGTCAGCCGTGCAGATGGCAGTGGTGAACCTATCGTACGCGCTGGTCACCGGCTTGCTCAACCGCTACGGCACCGACGTGGCCGCCGCGGCAGGCGTCGGCCTGCAAATCAGCACCATCGCGGGGCTGCCGTGCTGGGCCATCGGCCAGGCCATTACGACGGCCGCGGCGCAGAATGCGGGCGCGAGCAAGCTGGGGCGGGCGCTCGACGTGGCGCGCATCGGCGCCGTGTTCAACGTGAGCGTCATCGTGGGCGTGCAGGTGGTCGTGCAGCTGCTGGCACCGATGCTCGTGGCCCTCTATGGGCTCACGGACCCTTCCACGCTCGACACGGCTGTGCTGTACTTGCGCATCACCTGCAGCGTGAACGGCCTGTTCTATGCGGCCATGTTCAGCTTCGACTCGTTCGCGCTCGGCGCGGGCTCGCCCCGCCTCGTGCTGGTGAACTCGCTCATCGACGCGTTCGTCGTGCGCTTCGGTCTGGCGTTTCTGCTGAGCGGGGTGCTGGGCTTCGGCTACGTGGGCATCTTCGTGGCGCAGGCGGCGTCGCCCGTCATCCCCGCTCTCATCGGTGGTTGGTACGTGCGCCATTGGGCGCGTACGCGCAGCTAGGCGATGGTCACGAGCTCGCTCACCGGAATGCGCTCGGTGGCGTGACGCTCGGGGCTCGTGGGTTCGCAAGCGGCGTATCCCACCGCCAGGATGTTGACGGGCTCGAGCGACGGCGCCAGCTCGAACTCGGTCCGCACGATGGCGGGGTCGAACGCGCAGATCCACACGCTGCCCAGGCCCAGGTCGGTGGCCTCCAACATCATGTGGTCGGTGAGGATGGAGGCGTCGATTGCCGTGCTGGTCATGCCGTCGAAGCGGCGACGCCACGCGCGGTCGTGATCCGCGCACACGATGAAGGCGAGCGGAGCGCCGTGGAGGTTGGCGGCCTTGCCGAGGCGCGCCAGGCCCGCGGCGCTTTCAACCTGCACGATGCGCACCGGCTGCCGATTCGCGGCGGTCGGTGCAACATGGGCCGCCTCGATGATAGCGTCGACTTTCTCCTGCTCAACCGGGGTGGGTTGGTAGGTGCGTATCGAGCAGCGTCGCTTTGCGGTGGCGAGAAACGTCATGGGGTGCTCCTTCTCTCGATGGATCAAGGGTATGGCTCCATGCTACGTTGTGCTATCTTTCAATCAAGTAGGTACTTTTCGGGAATATACTACCGAAAAGGAAAGTATTGAGCGCCCGCGCGAAGGGCGACCCCGCCGGCGAAGGAGGCCGTATGAAAGCTTGTCCGGATGCCTACCATTGTCCCGTCGAGGCCACCATCGATATCGTGGGCGGCAAGCACAAAGTGCTCATTCTCTGGCACCTGAGCAAGCACGGCGTGCTGCGCTTCGGCGAGCTGCAACGCCTCATGGCGCAGGCCACGCCGAAGATGCTCACGCAGCAGCTGCGCGAGCTCGAAGCCGATGGCATGGTGCATCGCGAGCTGTACCATCAGGTGCCGCCGAAAACGGAATACTCGCTCACGCCGCGCGGGCACCGTTTCACCCCTGTCCTGAACGCCATGTGCGCCTGGGGCAAGGACGTGCTCGACGACGTTACCGCAGGTTGAAGGGCGTGATGGTGGCGGGGATGCCGCCTTCCATGATGAGCTTCGGCTCGCCTTCGATGAGCGGCTGGAAGTACGCGACGGCCTCGGGCGCGATGCCCTGGTAGTTCGGCAGAATCCACGCGGCGGGGAAGCGCTTGACGTAGTTGGCGAACTCGTTGGCCGGTCCGGCGAACACCTCGGCCTCGTAGCGCCCTGCGGCCGCGGCTTCCTCCGAGCGGCGGATGCCCACCACGGCCCCGGTGAATGCCGGGTCGGCGCTGCGCATGTGAGCGCTCATCCCCAGGTCGTAGGCTTCGTTCACATCCACGAGGCTCTGCGCGAAGTTGCTGGAACGCGCCGCGCGCGACAGGTCCTGCACCACGCCGCGCGGCACGATGCCCGCGTCGATGATCATCTGCTTGAGCGTTGACGCCGCGCCGCCCAGCACCGCGTGGGAGAAGCCGTCGTTGGCCGCATCGCCCGCGGACAGGTACGTGCCGTCGGCATAGTGCGCGCCCTCGGACGTGACGATGTAGCACGAGCCCGTCTCGTCGAACTTCTGCTGCACGGCGGCCAGGAAGGCGTCGCGGTCGAAGTCCACCTCGGGCAGCACGAGCAAATCGACGTCGCCGGTGAGGCAGCAGCTTGCCGCCAGCCAGCCCGCGTCGCGGCCCATGACCTCGAGCACGAACACCTCGGGGCGCGTGTACGCGTCGTAATCGAGGCGCGTGGCATGGGTGATTTGGCACGCCACCTTCGCCGCGCTCGGGAAGCCGGGGCAGTGGTCCACCGGCACCAGGTCGTTGTCGACGGTTTTGGGGATGCCGACGAAGCGCTTGCCCGGCGCGTTCGTCCGCGCCCATTCGGCGAGCGCGTCCACGGTGTCCATGGAGTCGTTGCCGCCGATGTAGAACATGGTTTCGATGTCGTGCGCGTCCATGACGTTTGCAAGGCGACGGAAATCGGCCTCGTCGTCGCGTTTGAGCTTGTAGCGGCAGGTGCCGAGGGCGGAAGAGGGCGTCTGTTTGAGCAGGTCAAGCTCGCGGCCGGGCAGGTTCGTGAGGTCGTACAGCCGGTCGTCCAGCACGCCTTCGATACCGTGGATGCCGCCCCACACGCGGTCGTACAGCGGGTTCAGCTGGTTCGCGCGGATGACGCCGGCCAGGCTGGCGTTGATGACGGCGGTCGGGCCGCCGGATTGTGCAACAAGGCAGGTGCTCATGAAAATGGCGCTCCTGTTCTCTCGGTTCCGTTTCGACGCATGCGCCCCAGTATGATGCTGCGCGCAGCCTGCGGCAAACTTTTCCTTGCGTTCTCCATTGGAGTATCGTAGGATACATACCGTTGGTATGTTAATGACAGGCAGGATCGAAGGAGGGCTCATGGCGCGCAACAAGCACCCCGAGGAGACGGTGAACCGCATCCTCGACGTGGCGTTGGCCCTGTTCTTCGAGAAGGGCTACGACGACACGAGCATTCAGGACATCATCGACGGCCTGGGCGGATTGACGAAGGGCGCGGTGTACCACCACTTCAAGTCGAAGGAAGACATCCTGACGGCGGCCATCGACCGCGACAACCGCGGCCTGTACGCCGAGCTCAAGCGCATCCGCGACGACGGCCGCATGAACGGGGCGGAGAAGCTTCAGACGCTGTTCGCCGCCTCTATCGAGGGGCCGCAGATGGACACGTGGGCGAACGTGGCGCCCGACATCGACCCGGTGAAGAACTCCCGGCTGCTGGGCATGCAGTACGAGTCGGTGTTCGCGGAGACGGTGCCCGACTTCGTGCTGCCCATCGTGGAGCAGGGCGTGCGCGACGGCAGCATCGTCACCGACCATCCGCGCGAGTTCAGCGAGGTCATCGTGCTGTTAGCGAACCTGTGGGCAAGCCCCATGTTCCGCGCCTGCACCGCCGAGGACCTGCGCGTGCGCGTGGACTACTACATCGACATCGTGAAGCTGCTCGGCGGCCTGACGCTCGACGACGACGGGCTGGGGTCTCTCCTGGAAGGGTACCGCGCGCAGCTGCACGAGCGGTTCGAGGCTCTTCGGAAGGGGAGGGACGATGCGAACGAACCGCAATAACACGAACGAATGTTTCACGTGAAACATTCGGAGGCGGCTGCGGGAATTCCTCCTGACTTGGCCCTTCCCGGCTTCCGCTGCTTCCCGGTTGCGCTGCAACCGTTTCTTTTACTCTTTATACATACCAACCGAACGTATGTAAAATGAAAGGACCAACCATGAAAACCTTGCTCAATCCCTCGTTCGTCTCAGTGATCTTCGCGCAGGTGGCCTCGCTGTTCGGCGATGCCGTGTTGCGCTTCGCCCTGCCGCTGTACGTGCTGAACCTCACGGGCTCGGCGGCCCTCATGGGCGCGGTGGCCGCGGCCGCGTGGATTCCCTACATCGTGCTGACCCCTATCGGCGGGGTGGCGGCCGACCGCGTGAACAAGCGCCGCATCATGGCCGTGCTCGATACGCTGCTGGCCGTGACGTGCGCCGCGTACCTCGCGCTCGACGGCGTCATCGACCTCATCGGCCTGTCCATCTGCGCGCTCATCATCCTGTACGCCGCGCAGAGCGTGTATCAGCCCACCGTGCAGGCGGCGGTGCCCTTCATCGTGCCGCGCGACGGCATCGTGCGCGCGACGGCCATTGTCAGCCAGATCAGTGCGCTGTCGGGCCTCGTGGGTCCCGTGCTGGGCGGGTTGCTGTTCGGCCTGTTCGGCATCGAGCCGGTGGTGCTCGTTTCGGGCGTGGCGTTCGCTGCGTCGGCGGTGCTCATCGTGGTGTTCGTGCGCATCCCGCGCGACGCCATCGAGCGCAGCAACGTGGGCGTGGTGCGCACCGTGGTGAACGATATCGCCGAGAGCTTCGCGTTCCTGCGTCACGACCGCCCGGTCATCCTCAAGCTCATCTTCCTTGTGGCCGGCATCAACGTCTCGCTCACGGCGTTCATCCTCATCGGCGCGCCGGTTATCGTCACGCAGATCCTCGGCCTGCCGAACCAGTACATGGGCTTTGCCGAAGGCGCCATGGCGCTGGGCGGCCTGGCGGGCGGCATCTCGGTGGGCGTGTTCGCCCGTCGTCTCAAGCTCGATCGCGCGCCGCTGTTTCTGCTGGTGGCGGCTGTGGCGCTGCTGCCTATCGCCGTCATCTTGGGCGTGTCGATGGACGCCTTCGTGGCGTACGGCGTCCTTTTGGCCAGCCTGTTCGTGGCCATGGCGTGCGCCACGATGTTCAGCATCCAGTCCATCTCGTTCGTGCAGCTGGAAACGCCGGGCCATCTCGTAGGCAAGGTGATCGCGCTCATCATGTCGCTGGCGAACTGCGCGCAGCCGGTGGGGCAGCTCATCTACGGCGGGCTGTTCGACGCGCTGCGCGGCAACCTCGTGCCGGTGGCGCTGGGCACGGCCCTCATCGCGTTCGTCATCGGCGCCATCACGTTCCGCGTGTTGAAGCGTGGCCTGGCCGAGCTGCCCGCCGACGCGACGGGCAGCGTTGGGGACGATGACGAAAACGCCTCGGAAGACGTCACCGAGGAGCGGCTTCCCGTCAATGCGTAGCGGGCGCTGCCCTACAGGTTCTCGTCCATGGCGAACGACAGGCGCGAATCTTCGGCGGCGGCCATCACGAGGTCTTGCAGCAGCGTGCGCAGGTCGGCCAGCAGCTCGTCCATGAACGCGCGGTTCTCCCTGGTGAGCGCCTCGGTGAGCGCCTCGCCCGCAAGCGGGGCGCACGTGGCGTCGGTGCGCGCCACGAACGCGTGCGCCTTGCAGCGGCAGGCCCCCAGGAAGTCGTCGACCGGCTTGGACGCCGACGCGTAGCGGCTCTCGGTCAGCATGCCGAGGGTGCGCAGCAGCCAGTAGGCGCTCGTGGTTTCGGGCCGTGCGCCCGTGTGCTCCCACACCGGATGCGCGCTCGACGCATTCGCGAAGAACGGCACGAACGGCGAGAACGCCGTGGTGCCGAGCGCCACCCAGTGCACGCCCGCCCGTTCGGCCGGCATGCCCGGACGAATTTGCAGGATGTGGCCCTCCTGCGTGCGCGACAGCGAGATGGCGCGGTAGCGGCCGCGGCTGCGCTCGTCGCCGTCGGAGCCGAGCGGGTCGAACGGCGTGCCGTTGAAGTGCGAGCTCAGCACGGATGCCACGTCGTCGACGCCGATGAGCCGGTTCGCGCGGCAGATGAACGGCAGGTCGAGATCTTCGGGGTTCTGCTCCACCTCGGGGCTGAAGGCGCGTTGCCCGAACCAGACGCGCGGGGTGTTGTAGTGCGCGTCCTGCTGCGTGTACGTGCCGAAGATGCGCCGAAAGTCGAACGTGCCGGGGCGCGGGTTCAGCCGGTTGTCGTCGACGAACGCGCGAATGTCCTCCGATGCCATGAAGTCATTCGAGCCGAAGTCCACCTCTTGGATGGAGATGCGGTTGGCGCACACGGCGTATGCGTCGTCGGGGATGCGCTGCGCCACCCAGTGATGCCCGGTGGCAAGCTCCATGTACCACACCTCGTCGGCGTCGGCGAACAGGATGCTGTTGCTCTCGGCCGACCCGTGCGCGGCCACGATGCCGCCCACGCGACGCACGCCGTCGCGCGCGGACGTGATGAACGGCAGCACCACGCTGAGCAGGGCATCCTCTGCCAACCCGTCCTCCACGAGCGGGTCGAGGGCCAGTACGCGCTCGTTGGCGTACGTGCTTTCGGTGGCGCTCATGGCCACGCCGGCGGCGTTGATGCCGGCTTCCTCGTAGAGACCTTCGCTCGAATCGGCTTCGGGCGTGGACGTGTAGCGGAGCGCTGGGCCATGCAACTCAAGGGCGAAGCCGTTGTTGGCCGAGGTGAACAGCTCGTGATCGTACGCGGCGTCGGGGACGACGGTGAAGCGCTTCGGCGCGCAGGCGCAGGAGTTGTCCTCCGTGCGCGCGATGAGGGTTGAGCCGTCGAGCGTGGCGGCTTTGCCAACGAGGATGGACGTGCAGGCGCAATGGGTGGACCGCGGCATGGGGCCTCCTGTCATCGGGCGAGGGTCGCCCTTACATTCTACTCCAGCTCTTCCAGCGAGAGCTTCGTTTTCACGATGCGTTGCACCGATTCGTCGATGCGGTCTTCGGTGAGGCGTCCGTCGTGCACGGCATCGAGCACGCCTTCGTAGGCGGCGGGGAAGTCGGCGGGCATGAGCACGAGGTCCACCCCGGCTTCGAGGGCGGCAACGCCCACCTGATCGGGCGTGACGTCGCCGACGGCTCCCATGCCCATCGAGTCGGTGATGATGAGGTTGCCGTACCCCAACTCGGTGCGCAGCAGGTCGGTGACGATGGCGGGGTTGATGGAGGCGGGCGTGTCGGTTCCGGTGGCGTTCGGCAGCGACAGGTGGCCCACCATGATGAACGGCACGTCGGCCTTGATGGCGGCCTCGAACGGCACGAGCTCGTCCGCGCGCAGCTCGTCGAGCGACTTCTCGGACACGATGGCGCCTTCGTGGCTGTCGCCCATCACGCCGCCGATGCCGGGGAAGTGCTTCGCGCTGCACAGCATGCCCGCGCTCGCGAACCCGTCCACCTGCGCGGCCACCATGCTCGCCACCGCCTGCGGGTCGGTACCGAACGAGCGCAGCGCCATGACGTCGGTGGCGGGATCGCCGCAGATGTCGGCGTCGGGGGCGAAGTCCACGTTGAAGCCCAGGTCGCGCAGGTAGGTGCCGATGGTGCGCGCGACGTCTTCGGCCTGCGCCGTGTCGCCTGCAGCGCCGACGGCGGCCATGTCGCCCACGTTCTGAATGGCGAAGCCGGGGTTGCCCCCGATGCGCGAGACGGTACCGCCCTCCTCGTCGACGCAGGTGAACAGCGGCAGCCCGACGGCTTCCTGGGCGTATGCCTGGGAATTCGCCAACATGGTACGCGTTTGGTCGGGGTCGATGAGGTTTTGCTGGAAGTACGCGATGCCGCCCACGGGGTAGGTGGACAGCGCTTCCTCGGTGGCGGGGCCGGCTTGCGTGGCAACGTCCACGCCGGTGATGGATTCGGGGCGCACGATGAACAGCTGCGCCGCTTTCTGCTCGAGCGTCAGCTCGGCCACCTTCTGCGCGGCGCGCTCGTCAAGGGTGGGCTGACGCGACGGCTCGGGACGCGCGGGGGCATCGGGGGAGGTGGAAGGCGTTTCCGAGCCGGAGGGGTCGGAGGGGTCGCCGAACTCGGTCGAGGGGCTCTCGGGCGCGGTTTCGGGCGCAGCGGCCACGCAGCCCGCCGCCACCGCGACGCACAAGCACGCCAGCAGCGCGCCGATGAACAACAGACGAACACGCACGGATCAACCTCTTCCCTCGAAACGACGGCGCGCATGAGTCGCGCGCCGGGCTCCCAGTATAGGGCCGAAGCCGATGCACGGCCCGAAGATGCTGCCGCTTCGAAAAAGGGTTGAGGCTCAGGCGTTTCCCACCTAGTCCGCGCCGCGCAGCGCCGCGCCGGGCACGAGGGCTTGCAGCTCGGGCAGCAGGGCGCGCAGGTCATCGGAGTTCCAGGCGTGCAGGCACCCGGGGCCGGCCAGCACGCTTTCCGCATCGATGAAGCTTTGCAGGTACCACGCGGGCGCGCCTTCGATCCATGCGGCCAGGGAGCGCAGGTCGTCGGCCGTGTGCAACTCGCGCACCACGGTGGTGCGCAGCTCGTAGGGCACCGCGTCGGTGCGCAGGAAGTCGAGGGACGCCTGCATCGGTGCGAGGTCGAGGCCGGGCACGCCCACCGTTTCGCCGTACCGGGCCGGGGCGTTCTTCACGTCCATGGCCACGTAGTCCACGAGGTTCGCCTCGACGAGCGCGCGCAGGCGGTCGGGGAAACCGCCGTTCGTGTCCAGCTTCACGGCGAAGCCGGCCTCGCGGATGCGGGCGCAGAAGTCCTCGATGCCCGGTTGCAGCAGCGGCTCGCCGCCCGTGATGCACACGCCGTCGAGCAGCCCCGCGCGCTTGCCCAGGAATGCGAAGAACTCGTCGAGCGTGACGGCCGGCGGCAGCCCCGCGGCCTCGGCCGCGTTCTTGCCGCCCGCGGCCGGCGCTCCCGCCCCCAGCACCAAATCGGCGTTGTGGCAGAACGGGCAGCGGAAGTTGCACCCCTGCGTGAACACGGTGGCCGCCGTGCGGCCGGGGAAGTCGAGCAGCGTGAGCTTCTGCAAACCGGCGATGCGCATGGGCTAGGCCTCCGGCGCTTCGGCGGGACGCGGGCCGGGACGGCCCTTGCCGCTCAGCTCGTCGATGTCGAGCGCCCAGACGGCGGTGTGCGGGCCTTCGTGCTCCATGGCCGCCCCAATGCCGTGCTTCGCCTCGGGCACATACTTCATGCAGAGGTTCACCAGCGCGTGCTTGAACTCGCTCACGTCGGTGACCGCGCGCATGCGCCCGAACGCCATGACCGACCGGTAGGCCGTGGTGAAGTCCCCGTCCTCGAAGAACGGCGCGACGTCCACCACCGCGGTGGCGCAGGCGCGGGGGTCGCGCGCGAAATCGGCCGCCTTGTGGCCGCCTTCGTTCGTGGCGTGGAAGTACAGCGCGTCGCCGGTGCGCACGAACGACAGCGGCACGGCGTAGGGCATGCCGTCGTCGTCGACGGTTGCCACCGTGACGAACGGCGCGGCGTCCAGCGCGGCCAGCGCCTCTTCGCGGGACAGGGCGCGCTCGGCACGGCGCAGAGGGAATCGAGACATCGCGTGAGCTCCTTCGGGTTGAACGTGTGCGGCCTATCATAATCCCGCAGCGCCTCGCAATCAAACGGCATGCCGCTCGCCGAAAGCTTCGGCGCGGGACGGGCGCAAAACGGCGCGTCCGCAGCTTTGTTCTAAACGCGCAGGTCGCTTTTCGTAGAACGGTTTCGGACGGTCGCGCAAAACCCCAGATGGCGAAACCTACCATATATAGTTGTGCATTATGGTTGTATCTTCAACATATGGGTGACAATCATTGACGGCCCCGGATGACGCTGGTAGGGTGGTCTCTACCACATACAAGGCGCGGCCCCCTCTGCCGCAGCCGCACAAACGAAGCGAATCCACAGCAAAAGGAGCGAGCATGTACGAGGTTCAGAAGCGCGATGGCAAGATCGCGGATTTCGACATCGTCAAAATTTCGAGCGCCATCGCCAAAGCGTTCGATGCGTTGGAGAAGCAGTACCATCCGTCCACCATCGACCTGCTGGCCCTCAACGTGACCGCCCATTTCGAAGAGAAGATCAAGAACGGCGTCATCTCCGTCGAGGCCATTCAGGACAGCGTGGAAGAGGTGCTGTCCACGGCCGGGTACGCCGACGTGGCGAAGTCCTACATCCTCTACCGCCGTCAGCGCGAGAAGGTGCGCAACGCGAACGCCACGCTGCTCGATTACAAGGACCTCGTCGACCAGTACGTGAAGGTTGAGGATTGGCGCGTGAAGGAGAACTCCACGGTGACGTATTCCGTGGGCGGCCTCATCCTGTCGAACTCGGGCGCCATCACGGCGAACTACTGGCTGAGCGAAATCTACGACGACGAGGTGGCGAAGGCCCACCGCAACGCCGACATCCACCTGCACGACCTGTCCATGCTGACGGGCTACTGCGCCGGATGGTCGCTCAAGCAGCTCATCCAGGAAGGTCTCGGCGGCGTGCCCGGCAAGATCACGTCGAAGCCGGCCAGCCACCTGTCCAGCCTGTGCAACCAGATGGTGAACTTCCTCGGCATCATGCAGAACGAGTGGGCGGGCGCGCAGGCGTTCTCCAGCTTCGACACGTACCTCGCGCCGTTCGTGAAGGTGGACGACCTCACGTACGAGGAGACGAAGCAGTGCGTCGAGTCGTTCGTGTTCGGCGTGAACACCCCCTCGCGTTGGGGCACGCAGGCACCGTTCAGCAACATCACGCTCGACTGGGTGTGCCCGGCCGACCTGCGCGATCAGCCGGCCATTGTGGGCGGCAAGGAGATGGACTTCACCTACGGCGACTGCAAGGCCGAAATGGACATGGTGAACAAGGCGTTCATCGAGATCATGATCGAGGGCGACGCGAACGGCCGCGGCTTCCAGTACCCCATTCCCACGTACTCCATCACGCGCGACTTCGACTGGAGCGAGACCGAGAACAACAAGCTGCTGTTCGAAATGACGGCGAAGTACGGCACGCCCTACTTCAGCAACTACATCAACTCCGACATGGAGCCGTCCGACGTGCGTTCCATGTGCTGCCGCCTGCGCCTCGACCTGCGCGAACTGCGCAAGAAGTCGGGCGGGTTCTTCGGCAGCGGCGAGTCCACGGGCTCCATCGGCGTGGTCACCATCAACATGCCGCGCCTGGCGTACCTCGCTGCCGACGAGGCCGACTTCTACCATCGTCTCGACCACCTCATGGACATCTCCGCGCGCTCGCTGCACACGAAGCGCGAAGTGGTGACGCGCCTGCTCGACGCCGGCCTGTACCCCTACACGAAGCGCTACCTGGGCACGTTCGAGAACCACTTCTCCACCATCGGCCTCGTGGGCATGAACGAGGCGTGCCTCAACGCGTCGTGGCTGCGCGCCGACATGACGCAGGAGGCCGCGCAGACGTTCACGCAGGCGGTGCTCAACCACATGCGCGACCGTTTGGCCGACTACCAGGAGGAATACGGCGACCTGTACAACCTCGAGGCCACGCCGGCCGAGAGCACCACGTACCGCTTCGCCAAGCACGACAAGGAGCAGTTCCCCAACATCATCACGGCCAACGAGCAGGGCAAGCCGTACTACACGAACTCGTCGCACCTGCCGGTGAGCTACACCGACGACATCTTCAGCGCGCTCGACGTGCAGGACGGCCTGCAGACGCTGTACACGTCCGGCACGGTGTTCCACGCCTTCCTCGGCGAGAAGCTGCCCGACTGGCAGAGCACGGCCAACCTCGTGCGCAAGATCGCCGAGAACTACAAGCTGCCGTACTACACCATGTCGCCCACGTACTCGGTGTGCAAGAACCACGGCTACATCGCGGGCGAGGTGTACGAGTGCCCGTGCTGCCACGAGGAGACCGAAGTGTACTCGCGCATCACCGGCTACTATCGCCCGGTGAAGAACTGGAACGACGGCAAGAGCCAGGAGTTCGCCGACCGCGTGGAGTACGACCTGGGGCATTCGCACCTGCACACCGCGTCCCATAGCGGCGGGGAAGCGGTTGCGGTTTCGGACGACGTTGCCGCTGCCCTGGGCGAAGCCGCTCCGGTGGAAGCGCCCGAAACCGAGATTCCCGCATCCAGCTCCCTGCCCGCGGGCCTCTACCTCGTCGCCACGCGCACGTGCCCGAACTGCAAGTTCGCCGCCGCCGAGATGGACGCGGCCGGCATCGCCTACGAAGAGCTGCTTGCCGAAGAGAACGTCGAGCTTGCGCAGCGCTACCGCATCATGCAGGCCCCCACGCTGCTGTCGGTGTCGCCGGAGGGCTCGGTTGACATCGTTCCCGGCGCGGCCTCGGTATTCCAGCACATCAATGCGATGAAAGCTCAGGTGGTTGCTTAACTCCCGGCCCCGTGCCGGTTCGATAGAAGGGCGTGCCACCTCCACACTCGCATTCATGTAACCACATACTCGCAGCCAGCGCCCAGCAAACAACGGGGCCGGATCAAAAGATCCGGCCCCTTTTTCGTGCGGGGAGGGGGGCTACTCCTCGACAAGTTCCGTAAGAGTGAACAGCGCGGGTGATTCAGGGCGCTCACCGGGAGGCATGTCGTCGTTTTGCTCATGCTGCCTGTCGGCAACGGAGGCCTCGTAGCTGGCGTTCCAGAATGCGGCAAGGCGCTGCTCGATATCATCGACGGGTGTGATGACGTACGTTTTCGTTTGCGTCGTTCCATCCATGAACGTTGCGGTAAGATGAAGCTTGCAGTCCGCAAGGGCGTGCGCAGCTGCCAGGTCGATGGATGCTTCCTTTTCGTAGAACGCCGAGTCTGCAGCAGTTCCGTTCATGATTTCGTATACGATGTTTCGCGCGAGTTCCGGTACGGGAAAGCCCAGATAGATGCTTACAACGTAGTCGTCCTTGCCCTCTTGTTGATTGGTTGAGAAGTTTCCGAACCCGTGGTTCTGATCGTTGTAGTCGAATGCGATGGACTTGGAATAGTGGAAGACGCTCGTGTGCTCGGCTTCGGCTTCGTTTTTGCTGGAGGGGCCGTCGATGGTTTCGAAGAAAGCGCGGTCACCCTCGATTTCGTATGCGATGCTCTTGATGTTGCGGCCTGAGCATTCCAGATTGAAACTGTACTTGAAGCCGGCCCACTCGTCGCCGGCGGCGAACTGCCCGGAGTCGGGATCGTACCAAGCGCCGCTGTAGCCGCCGGTGCCTCTAAACTCGTCGGCGCTGAGGATCGTTTGCGCACCCGGTTGCGCGCTCGATCCTTCCGTGGCATACGCGGTGAGGAAGAATGCGTTGTCGCCGTCGTTTGACAACGAGGCGATGCCGGGGAGCCCGATAGCCAGTCCGCAAACGGCGGTGCCGGCGAGCAGTGTCACGCATGCGGCGACGGCGAACGACTTTATTCGGGTTCGCTTTGAAGATGCTGCGGCGCGCACGGAGGGTCGTACGTCAGTGGTTCTGCTGCTCGCGGAGGAGCAACGTGCATGCGCGGCGGCCAACACATCCTGTTTCAGCTGGTTGGGGGCGTGGGTTTCGCTCATCATGGCGCGGTAGTCATCCAAAGTGGGTTTGTGCGGGCGATTGTGGTGCTCGGTCATGGCTCAACTCCTCTCTCGGTTCGGGTTGGCGCGCGGGCACGGCACGCTCGGCTTGCAGCGTCGTGCGCAGCTGCTCGCGCGCTCGATGCAACCGGGTGCGTATCGTGCTGGGCTTGCACTCCTCAATGCGGGCGATCTCCTCGGTGGAGTAGCCCTCCACGTAGAACAGGTGCACGGCCGTTCGCAGGTCGGGCGACAGCGCACCCACCACATCCCAGATGTCGGCGCGGAACGCGTCGGGCGCGGGGATGCTGGCAAGCTCTCGCTCGAGGCCCTCCGTGCGGCGATTCCACGCCAAGCGCGTGAGGTCGCGGCAGCGGTTGATGGTCACGCGGATGAGCCACGCTTTCAGATGCTCGTCGTTGTCGAAGGGCGCCTCGTGCTCGAGCAGGCGTATGAACACGTCTTGGTACACGTCGTCGGCATCGCTCGGCGATCCCGTCTGCGCAAGCGCAACGCGATACACCGTATCGCCCCACGTATCCATGGCGCAGCTCAGAAACGCCTCCGAACGAAGCGGTTGCGGATTATTTCGTTGAAACGGTAAGCGCATGCATTCACCTCTCTTCTGATAATACGGATGGAGAGGAGGAATTGTTCGGAGGAATAGGAGGTTTTCGCATTCTTTTTGCGCCCTTTGTTGCGCCGGGATGGGGCTTGCTGATCCCGAAGCGCAAGGCCGGCGCCATAG
>NZ_PPTT01000045.1 GCF_003339815.1 Eggerthella sinensis | reverse complement strand
GGCCCGTCCATGACGGCCATGCGCCCCTGACCTTCCAGGTTGGCGTACTCGCTGCCGATAACGCCCTTCAAGTCGTACTGGATGTATTCGATGAGCGCCTTGTTGTCGAGGTCGAGCAGCACGGCTTCGTCGTTCATGAACATGTTGAGGCCGTCGCCTCCGTCCACCAGCAGATACGTGTGCGACACCAGCTTGTAGCGTTTTCCCACGTCAAGCGGCTCGCCGTTCACCATGACGTCGCGCACGCGATACTCGCCCGACACGCCGCCGAAGTGCCCGCCCGGCATCTGCACCGATGAGGGAATGTCGGTGCGCACGGTATACGACAGGCCCGCAACGTGCTGCAGCCCGCCGCTCGGGTTCGGCAGGTTCATGACGCCCGCTTCGAGCGCATCGAGGATGTTCTGCCCGAGCGTGTTCACGTAGCACAGCTGGTTGTTGAAGGGCTGCACGTCGATGAGGTTGCCGAAGGTCACGTCGCCCGGCTCGATGTTCGCGCGGATGCCGCCGCCGTTGATGAACGCCACGTCGGCCATGACGCCGCCGTGCCAGGCGAGCGCCAGGTACGCATCGGCCACGAAATTGCCGAGGTTCGTCTCGTGGGCGCGTACGGCCCACGTGTAGTTGTCGTCCTCGAGCGCAACGAGGCGCACGTCCGAGCGCCCGATCACCTGGTCGGTGATCTTCGCCAGCTCCGCGCGTTTGCCGGCGACGAAGGCCGCCGTGGCCGCGTCGATGCCGTCCCAGGTTTTCACGAGCGTCGCCGTGCAGTGCGGCGTGGTGGCAGAGATGGTGTTCGCGGAGGGGTCGATGACCACCTGGCCGATGCTCACCAGTTGGGTTCCCGTCTGTGTGACCAGCACGGATTCGCCGTTCTTGTTCGCAACGAGGTCGGCGTACTCCTCGTGGGAGTGCCCGTCGATCACCACGTCGATGCCGCTCGTGTTCGCCACCACCGACGTGCTGCTCCAGCGCTCGGTGACGCCGCGTCGTCCGAGGTGCGCGAGCGCCACCACGTAGTCGGCGTGATCGACCGCGCGTGCCTGGTCAACGGCCTGCTGCACCGCTTGGTAGAGCGCCGTTCCGTCCTCGTCCTCCCGAAAGCCGTAGATAGAGGTGCCGCTTTCGTCCTGAAAGTGGGCGGGGGACGATTTCGTCAGCGATTCGGGGGTGCAAATGCCCAGGAACGCGACGCGCTTCGTGCCGTCCGAGGTGGCGAAATCGCGCGTGGCGTAGGGCTTGAACATGAGGTTGCCCGTGCGCAGGTCGGTGAAGTTGCACGAGAGATACGGAGCCTTCGACAGCGCAACGAGCGTGTTGAACTGGGCCATGCCGAAGTCGAACTCGTGGTTGCCCGGAATGGCGAAGTCGTAGGCGCACTCGTTCATGATGTCGATGAGGTATTCGCCGTTCGACAGCGTGCCCATGGCCTTGCCCTGCACGGCGTCGCCAGCGTCCACCAGCGCCACGTTCTGGCTGCCGTACGTCGCGCGCATGGCGTTGGCGTAGTCCGCGAGCGTCGCGTAGCCCAGGTTCTCGTCGACGGCGCAGTGCACGTCGTTCGTGTGCACGATGACGATGGGGCCGGGGAGCGCGGCGGCGGAAGCGGAAGCCTCGTCGGCGAATGCGCGCGCGGGCAGGCCGAGAGAGGCGAGCGCGACGGCGGACAGGGCGCAGAACGATCGGCGGGTCATGAAGCGCGACGTCGTCGGGTACGGCATGGGTTCTCCTCCGTTGCGGCGAGCAAAGTTGAGCAACGCTTCCAGTATACTGTCCGCGCCCGCCCTGCGCGTCTTCCGCTTTCGCAAACGGCATGGCCTCGTTCGCCCTGGCGCGCGGCGAACGTCGGCTATACTGCTCGGATGGAACCGTCGCGCACCTACACCACTTCCCGCATCGCCGCCATTGCCGGCGTGCATCCGAACACCGTGCGCCTGTACGAGCGCATCGGCTTCATCACGGCTCCGCAGCGCCGGCAGAACGGCTATCGGGTGTTCACGGAGCTGCACGTGTTGCAGGTGCAGCTCGTGCGCGCGGCACTCGACGTTGAGCTCGTGCACAACGGGCTGCGCAAAGAAGTGCTGGCCATCGTGGACGCGATGGCGAGGCAATCCTACGACGAGGCGCTCGCGCTGGCCGAGCAACGCGTCGTGCACCTGCGCCGCGAGCGCGCCGCCGCCGAAGACGCGCTGTGCCACGTGCGCCGCCTGCTTGCGCTCGCTCCCGACGACGTCGCTGCGACGGCGCCCGCACCTGCCGCTGCGCCTGCTGCGCCCCTCATGCTCACGCGTCAGCAGACGGCCGACTACCTCGACACCACCATCGACGCGTTGCGCAACTGGGAAATGAATGGGTTGTTGCAGGTCAAACGCAAGCAAAACGGCTACCGCGTGTACACGGCCGCCGACATCAACCGGCTGGCCATCATCCGCGCTCTGCGTGCGGCGAACTACTCGCTCGCCTCCATTCTGCGCTTGCTCGAGGCCCTCGACCGCGATGCGGCAACCGACATCGAGCGCGTGCTGGACAGCCCCGATCCCGACGACGATATCCTCTCGGTGTGCGATCGGCTGCTCACGTCGCTCGACGCCGCCGAGCGCAACGCCTTCGAGATGATCGCGCTTCTTGAGCGCATGAAAGAAATCCCCTCAACCTAACCCTCCACTTTGCCACCAGAGTTTGCGCCTCTCGTAGTATCTTCCGCGACGGAAGAGAGAAGGAGGACGCATGAACAACGTAGTAAGCGTGCGCGACGTGAGGAAATCGTACGGAGGTCAACCGGTTGTCGACGGCGTGAGCTTCGACGTTGCCGCCGGCGAGACGTTCGGCCTGCTGGGCGCGAACGGGGCTGGCAAGACCACGACGCTCGAGTGCGTGTTGGGGGTGCGCAAGCCCGACGCGGGCAGCGCCACCATTCTGGGCATGGATCCGCGCGCCCAGCGCAAGGAGCTGTTTCAGCGCGTGGGCGTGCAATTTCAGGAAGCGCGCTACCAGGACAAGATCACGGTGGACGAGCTGTGCCGCACGACGCGCGCGCTCTATCGCGAGGCCGATGACCCCGCGCAGCTGCTCGCCCGTTTCGGCTTGGCCGAGGTGCGCGTGCAGCCGGTGGAGTCGTTGTCGGGCGGGCAGCGGCAGCGCCTGTTCGTGGTGCTCGCCCTCATCCCGCGTCCCGACGTGGTGTTTCTGGACGAGCTGACCACCGGTCTTGACGTGAAGGCCCGTCGCGACGTGTGGAATCTGCTGGCAGATATGCGCGCAAACGGCATGACCATTGTGCTGACCAGCCATTTTATGGACGAGGTCGAAGCGCTCTGCGACCGCATCGCCATTCTGCGGAAGGGCCGCATCGTGTTCTCGGGCTCGGTTGCGGAAGCCGTGGCCGCCCAGCATGCTGCAACGTTCGAGGACGCGTACCTCGCCTACGCCGAGAGCGGCGAGAGCGCCGAAATCGCCGAAATCGCCGAAAACACTCAAGCCATTGAAGGAGGCGCCCATGAAAGCCTTTAGCACCCTGTTCAGCGTCGAGTTTCGCCTGTCGCTGCGCGACATGAACATGCCCATCTTCGCCGTGATCATGCCCGTGGTGGTGATGCTGGTCATCGGCATGCTGTTCGGCGGGCAGCCCGCGTACGAAGGCGCAAGCTACACGTTCGTGGCGCAGTCGGTGGGCGCGGTGTCGGCCATCGCCATCTGCGCCGGCGGAGCGATGGGGCTGCCGCTTGTGGTGTCGAACTACCGGTACCGCAAGATTCTCAAGCGCTACTTCGTCACGCCGGTCAGCGCGCGTTTGATCCTGGCGGTGCAGGTGGCCATCTACAGTGTGTACGCGCTCGTGTCAGCGGTGCTCGTGTTCGGCGTGGCTGCCCTGTTCTTCGGCTACGCGTTCACCGGGTCGTGGCCGGCGTTCGTCGGCTCGTACCTGCTCGTGCTGGCGGCGATGCTGGCGCTCGGCATGATGGTGGGCGGTCTCGCGCCGAACGAGAAAATCGCCGGTGTGCTGGCAAGCGTGCTATATTTTCCCATGCTGCTGCTGTCGGGGACGACGCTGCCGTACGAGGTGATGCCCGAGACGATGCAGCGCGTGGCCGACGTGCTGCCGCTCACGCAGGGCGTGAAGCTGCTGAAGGCGATGTCGCTCGGGTTGCCTGTCGATCAGGCCGTCGTGCCCGTTGCCGTCATGGCGGTGTGGGCGGTGGTGTGCACGGTGATCGCCGTGCGGTTCTTCAAGTGGGAGTAGCCGTTAGCGCAGGTGGTCGAGGCGCCACTGCACGATATCGGCGATGAGGTCGTGGTCGAGGGGGCGGTCGAGCGGCAGCTGGATGGCCCCCTTCGAAGTGCGGTACAAAGCGAGCCGGTCGGCGAAGGCTTCGATTGCCTCCGGCCCGGGGTAGAGGCCGATGTGGTGCTTGAATGCGGCGAAGTGGATGAGGTTCTCGCCCTGCCAAAAGGTGGGCATGCTCCATGAGATTTTCTCGAGGGCGTCGGGGGCCGCCGCGTGGATGGTCGCGCGCAAGGCGCGTAGCTCGGGCTGCACGGCTTCGGGCTGCTCGGCAATGTACTCGTCGACGGCACTGCTGTGGTTGTCCATAATGAGCTCCTTTTCGGTTCGGGTTCATTGTACGGAAAACGGTCCGGAGTGGCGTAACGGTGCGGTATCATCTGCGCGAAGTGAGGCGAAGCCGTGGCGGCTTGAGGGTGGCCCGGGTGCGATGTTCGGAAAATCGGGCGAAGTTGGCAAGTTTTTTCGCGATTGCGGGGTTGTGCGGACGATTGTCGCGCGGAAGAAAATCACGACCTGGTGTTTCTTGCTGCGGCATGTGCGTCCGATGCCGAAAAAGGGGCGAAATCGGGGCCGAAGCCCCGCAATCGCGAAAAAAATTGCCACTGAAAGTGACGGGAACAGATGTTTCACGTGAAACATCTGAAAGATGGGACAATCGATGAGCACGCAGCAGTTATCGCAGCACGCGATGAGCGAACGATGCTGTGAAATAGGTAATGAGGAATACTCCAAGAAAGCCCTCGATTGCGCATATAGTGCGCAGGGCGGCTCCAGCTGATTCGGACCCTAAAAATCCGACGGTCAAGAATGCCTGCGCACTGTTATACAGTCCGTCAGACCACGTGTGCAGCACGGGGGCGATAGCTTGCGCGAAATCCTCCGCGTGGATGAGCGTGTCGAGGGAGACGGTGATAGGCGTCATCAGGAACGAAAAAACGAGTATCGTAATCAGGCAAGTTGCAAATACGCGTTTCGGCGACGTTGCGTAACACCCGACAACATCGCATACGAGGAAGTCGTAGAGGAAATGTCTTGGAAAGTACATGGCTTCCTTGAGGCGTGCGATGATCCCGGCGTTGCGATCTGTCAGATGGTTCTTTGCGGTTTCGAGCCGTTGTTTTCTGAGTTCTCGTCGATAGGCGCAGTACATTGCATCTTCGTTTTCATAAAAACCATTCCTGTTGAACACTTGTTTAAGCGTGAAGTATTGGTCGGCCTTGTCCTTGTGCGTCGGGTTCCTCCATTGGCGACCCTTCTCCCATACCGTGGCGACGGGAACGTCAATCAATTTAATGAGTTCTTCAGGGCTGCGGTCGATAAGTATGATTCCCATATTCGCCAAACCGCAGAGCGAAAAAGCCGAAAGACCCGTTGTTGGGCGGAAGTCGAGGCTTTTCTGGTTTGTTCCCCCATTGATGATGAGCGAATGGCATTCCATCTGGAACTCTGCTTTGGCGCAGTTAAGGTCGCACGAGAGGAATACGAGCTTCTCTACGTTGGCGTGGTACCAGCGTAGTTCGTTGCAGTCGAGCGATGCTCGGTTGAATTTCACGGTGGAGTCGGTCTCGAGTCCGAGAAAGGAGACGAGCTTTACGTCGTCGAAAACAGTTCCGGAAAAGTCGACAAGCCCCTGTTCGATTCTGACATCCGAGAATAGGAATTCACCTTGCGAAACGTATGCTTCTTGAAAATTGAAGTCGCAGCCGCGGGCGTTGGCCATCTTGAAGCTGATACCTCCAAGATCGGCTTCTTGAAAGCTTGCGACGTCTCCCAAAAAGGAAGCCCCTTGAAAGCTAGTATACCTATCAAAGGTGCCGGAAAACTCGCACGTGTCGAAGAACGTTGCTTTGTCGAATCGCACCTTACCGTGAAACGTTGCGGAGAAATCGCAGGATCCGAGAAAGGCGCTGCCGCTGAAATCAACGCGTTCTTCGAATTCTACGCAGTGACCCTTCGCTACCGCAGCGATAAAGCAGTTTTGGATAAGAACCTCGCCCTCGATGATCCCCGACAAACGCAATTCGTCGATGACAGCGTTCGATACTTGAATGCCTTGTGCGGGTATTTCGAGCACGGCGAAGTGCTCGCACTCCAGTTCTTCGTTCGATCCGTTGTCGTACGTGCAGTGAACGACCGCTTTTCCATCCTGGCGTCCGCCTTGTGCGATCTCGCAACTCGTCAGACTTCTCATAGAGTTCTCCCATCATTCAACTTATCGTTGATTCAAATAATAATTGAATCAACGATAAGCGTCAGAAAAAGGAGTGCTGCATGTGCGGCTTTTCCTACCCGATAACCCGGGCTTTCGCGTACTCCTGCGCGTCGGCGATGTAGGCTTCTTGGGAGTGCTCGATGTTGCGCGCGACCGTCTCGGCGTCGAGCGTGCGAATCACCTTGCCCGGCACACCCACCACCAGCGAGCACGGCGGGATGACGGATCGCTCCTTCACGAGCGCGCCCGCGGCAATCATCGACCCGCGGCCGATGACGGCGCCGTTCATCACCGTGGCGTGCATGCCCACGGTCACGTTGTCCTCGATGGTGGCGCCGTGCACGATGGCGTTGTGGCCCACCGAGACGCGATCGCCCAGCGTGACGGGGCAGTCGTAGTCGCTGTGCAGCATGGCGTTATCCTGCACGTTGCTGTTCTTGCCTATGCGGATGGGCGCCACTTCGCCGCGGATGACGGCGCTGAACCACACCGAGCTGCCCTCGTCCATCACCACGTCGCCGCACAGCGCAGCGTTCGGCGCGATGTACGCCGCCTTCTCCACGTCCGGGAGCATTCCTTTGAATTCAACGAGCATGCCGGTCCTTTCCCTTGGGTACGCAGGCAAGTATCCCGAACAATCCGCCCCCGCGCATCGTTAGAACCGTGCGATTCCGTCCCATCCTTCGCGTGACGGCGCGTCGGCGCGGCCTTCACGAGCGGGCGACAGTGCGCAGGCGCGCGGGAGGCTCGTCGCGTCGGTGCGGTATGGTCGCGGGATTGACGATGGCAGCGTGCGGAAGGATGAGTGCGATGTTCGAGGATTTGCGCGGCAAGACAGCGGTGGTGACCGGCAGCTCGAAGGGTCTCGGTGCCGCCATTGCGCGGCGCTTCGGCGCCGAGGGCATGAACGTGGTGACGAACTACCGCTCGGACGAGGAAGGCGCGCGCGAAACGGTGCGGGCCATCGAGGAAGCGGGCGGCGCGGCGGCGGCCGTGCAATCCGACGTGAGCAAGGCCGAATGCGTGGATGCGCTGTACGATGCGGCCATGTTCTCGTTCGGCGGCGTGGACATTTGGGTGAACAACGCGGGCATCGAGCGGGCCACCCCCTCGGATCAGAAGTCCATCGAAGAGTGGCAGCGCGTCATCGACGTGAACCTGACCGGCGTGTTCGCCGGCTCTCGTCGTGCCATCCAGCACTTCCTCGAGCACAAGATGCCGGGCGTCGTCATCAACCTATCGTCCGTGCACGAGGTTATTCCGTGGCCGCACTTCGCCGATTATGCGGCCAGCAAGGCCGGCATCGGCATGCTGACGAAAACGCTCGCGCTTGAGTACGCCGATCGCGGCATCCGCGTGAACGCCATCGCGCCCGGCGCCATGGACACGCCCATCAACGCGCAGAAGTTCGCCGACCCCGACGAGCGCGCGGCCGTCGAGCGCCTCATCCCGATGGGCTACGTCGGCGCGCCCGACGACATCGCCGCGGCGGCGGCATGGCTCGCGTCCGAGCAGGCGCGCTACGTCACCGGCACCACGCTGGTCGTCGACGGCGGCATGACGCTATACCCCAGCTTCCAGGGAGGACAGGGATAAAAAGAAGAAGAGAAGGGTGCGGGCAGGGGTAAGAGGCGCAGAAGGGGTGCGGGCAGGGGTAAGAGGCGCAGAAGGGGTGCGCGGCCGAACCCCGCCTACCCCTTCGCCCGCACTTCGCCTTTGTCGCAGCGGTTGCCCCAGGAGTCGATGAGCTTGCCGTCGCGGTAGACGCAGATGATCTCGCAGTGGTTCGCGCACTTCTGGCATTCCACCTCGCGCGTGACGAACTCGAACGAGCGCAGCGCGTCGAAGTCGAACGCCTCGTCCGACGGCGACGATCCCGCCGCGCGCGGCGCGGCCTCGGCCGCCAGCAGCGCCACGCCGAACGCACCCATAAGGTGCCCGTCCTCGTCAACCGTCACGTCCATGCCCAGCTCGTCCTTGAACGCCTGCACCACGCCGACGTTCTTGCTCACGCCTCCCTGAAACACCACGGGCGCGGCAATCTGCTTGCCTTTGCCCACGTTGTTCAGGTAGTTCGTGGCCACCGCGCGGCACAGGCCCGCGATGATGTCCTCGCGGGCGTAGCCCACCTGAATCTTGTGCACGAGGTCGGACTCCGCGAACACGGTGCAGCGCGCCGCGATGTTCGCCGGTTTCTTCGAGGTGAGCGCGATGTCGCCGAACTCCTCCACCTCGACGCCCAGGCGGTGCGCCTGGCTCGACAGGAACGCGCCCGTGCCGGCGGCGCACAGCGTGTTCATGGCGTAGTCCACGGCGATGCCGTTCTCCACGCAGATGATCTTCGAGTCCTGACCGCCGATTTCCAGGATGGTGCGCACATCGGGATGCAGGTACGTCGTGCCCACCGCATGGGCCGTGATCTCGTTCTTCACCACGGTCGCGCCGCACATGGCGCCCACGAGCCGCCGCGCGCTGCCCGTCGTGCCCACGGCGCGCACGCGCACGGCGTCGCGATCAACCTGCGAGCCCAGGTCGGCCACCACGCGCCGCGCGGCGTCGGCCGGGTTGCCCTCGGTCCACAGGTACGTGCGCGCGATGATGCGCCGATCGGCGTCGATGATCACGCCCTTCGTGGAAATCGACCCGATGTCGATGCCCAGGTAGCATTCCGTCGCATCCGTCATCTTGTCTTCTCCTTCTTCATGGCAATCATGTCGTAGAACGCTTCGAGGCGGGTGTCCAGGCCGGTGTCGCTCGTCTGCGAATCGTAGCTGAGGTACAGCACGGGCACGCCGGTGTCGCGGCTGATGCGCTGTAGCACGGGCATGCAATCCACCTCGGGCGTGCAGCCCGACGACTTGAGGTGCACGATGCCGTCGAATCCTTCTTGGGCGTATTTCAAAGCCGCGGCAATGGTCATGCTCGACGTCGGTCCCATGTCGTAGCGCACGTAGTCGGAAATGCTCGCGCGCAGGTTCTTCTCGTTGTAGCGCAGGTTGCGGTTCGTCATGTTGAGCACGCGGTGCAGCTCAACGCCCATGTCGAGAAACTTGCGCTCGAGGTCGAGGTTGCTCGCGGGGTCGGCCGCGGTGAAGTACTCGCCCACGATGCCCACGCGCAGCGGACGCTCCGGGCGGTTCGTCGGCAGCGCGCGCAAGGCGTCGAGGCCGGCGCGCTGCGCTTCGGCGATGTCGCGTTCGTTCTTGGCATCGCGCATGTCGGCGAAGTAGGATTCGCGCGCGCGGTCGAACGAGCCGCGCTCCGCCTCGAACCCCGCGTTCGCCAGGTAGAAGTCGTTCACGTCGTCCAGATTCTCGATCATCTTGAACACGGCCAGCATGCTGCGCACGCCGTGCGGCACCGACAGGTCGGGGTTCACCTTCTTCTTGCACACCGAGATGTACTCGGTTAGCGGCTTGCCCGTCATGGTGGCGAAGTTCAACATGTCGAACTCGTAGCCCATGTCGCGCAGGATGGACTGCTGTAGCTCGCCGTAATACCCCAGGCGGCAGGGCCCCGCGAACTGCACGAGCACGTCGGCTCCCAGCTCGAGCGCCTCGATGTAGTCACCCAGGATGTGCTTGAACGGCGCGCACACCATGTCGCTCGAATGCCGCGAGCCCAGTTCGATGGTGCGCTTCGTGGGCTTCGGCAGCGCGACGAAGTCGGCGTCGAGCACGTGTTCGACGAAGAATTTGAACGCGATGTCGTAGTAGCTGTAGCGGAAGAACGCCACGCGCGTGCGCGCATGCCGGTCGCGTTTCGCCCGCTTGGGTCGCTTCGGCAGCAACTTGAACGGGCCGCGCTCGGTGCCCACCACCACGCGGACGCCGCGGGCTTCCTCGTCGCCGTCGGTGTGCAGCGGGTTGACGACGTCGCGTTTCACGTCAGGCGCCAACGTAGCCTCCTTTCTTCTGGTACCGCAAAATGTCGACGAAGCTCTCGACGCGCGTTTCCAGTCCAGCCGTCCCGCTCTGGGAATCGATGGTGAGGTTGAGCACGGGCTTGCCCTGAATGCAACGCACGATGGCGTCATCGGTCATGGAGTCGGGCCCGCAGGGGAAGGCGCTCACCAGCACGATGCCGTCCACGTCGTCGTGCAGCTGCGTGATGGCGCCGACGATTTCGCGGTTCACGATCCACGGCAGGGTGTCGGAGAAGTCGAAGCTCGTCTTGAGCGCGCGCTCGCGGTCGGCGTCGTCGGTGAACAGCACCATGGCGTTCATGCGCTCGAGCATGTCCACCAGCGCGCCGCCCATGAACGGGTCGTGCGCGAGGTAGGGGTGCGCCGCCAGCAGGATGCCCAGGGGCGCGTCCTCGGGGCGCTTCGCCGTCGCGCGCTCGGCGGCCAGCTTCGCCAACGCGTTCGCCTGCTTCGACAGCGCGGCGCGTTCGGCCAGCTCCTGAGCGCGGGCCGCCACCTTCCAGGCGCGCTTCGCGTCGCGTGGCGCGGCGAAGCGCTCGGTGGCCAACGCGATGAGAGCCTCCTTCATGCCGGCGTGCTCCTCCACTTCGTTGACGAGGCACGACACCAGCTCGATGCGCTCGTCGGCGAAGGTGTTGGCCACGAGGTCGGGCAGCGCCTGGAACTTCGTGCAGAAGCCGCGCCGCCTTCCCACGTTCGCGATGCTCGGCACGAACACGGCGTCGCACGCGCCGCCCTCCACGAGCGCGGCCACATGTCCCAGGTAAATTTTCGAAGCGAGGCAGCATTCGTCGTTCGACAGCGCGTCGCCGCGCGCCACCGTGCCCCGATCGGTGGGATCGCTCGGCACCACGTTGCACCCCAGCTCTTCGAAGAACGTTGTCCACAGCGTGCCGTAGCGGTAGTGCAGCAGCGCGCGCGGCATGCCGATGCGGCGCGGCGCGTCGGCAGCGGTGCGGAGAGGAAAGCCTGTAGATGCCATGCACGTTCCTTCTTCAGGTGGTCGATCATGCCTTACGAAGCTTACACCAAGCGGGCCGCTTTGCGAGTAAACGCTTGCGTGGAGCACGGCCTGTACGGCCGTCAAGAAGAAGGCCGCTCGCGTGCTTCTCTCGCTCGATCAACGATTGTTCAAAAGATAGTTGAACGGAGTGCGTCTCATAAGTAATGCCGGATAGGAGCGTTAGAATTTTCCCAAAGATACGAGATGGACAACTCCGAGGTAGACTTTTTGAATATCAAACAGATTAGATATTTCGTCGCTGTATTCTTGGACGGCAGCCTGTCGGCCGCCGCGAAGGAGCAGTACGTGACCGTGCAAGCGGTCTCAAAAGCCATCGCGGATCTTGAGCGCGAACTGAAGAACGATTTGTTCGTGCGAGAAAGCCGGGGCGTGCATCCCACGCCGTTCGGCAAAGCCTTTTATGCAAAAGCCGAACCGGTGCTGCGCGACTTCGACGAGCTCGAGGCCTTTGCGCACAACCGACGTTTGGAGGGCGTCTCCTCTTTGAGACTGGCGCTGTGCACGCCGCCGTTTTCCGGACATGAGCAGGCGCGGGCCAGCATTGCCAGCTTCGTGAGCAAGAACATGGGCATCAACGCCTCGGTGGCGCTGGAAACGGGCACGCGCGGCGTTGCGGCCATGCGCGCGGGATTTCTCGACGCGCTCATCATCGTAGGCACGTTCGAGCATCCCGATGTGGACTGCATGTCCATCGGCAAGGTGGCGCCGGGCGTCATCATGGCGCACGCGCATCCGCTCACGGCGCATCGGACGGTCACGCTTGCCGACATCAGGCCGTATCCCGTGTCCGTGTCGCCCGAATTCGACAGCTTCAACAACTCCATCGTCTCGGTGTATCGCAAGCATGGCGTGAACATCCGGTTCTGCACCACGAACGCCGAGCACTTCAACGCATTTCTCCTGAACGAGCAGGGGTTGGCGTTTGCGGTGGGCATTCCCGCGCTCGGTCAAATGTATCCGAACACCGAGATGCGGCTCATCGCCCCTGAAGACGCCATCGCCATTCCCATCTGCCTGGTCAGCCTCAAGAACAACAAGGCTCCGGCGTATTTGGCGCTCGAGCGGTGGCTGCTGAGCGATCGCATGTTGTTGGGCATCGACCCGGTTAAGCGTTTCGCCGCCGCGGCTGCCGCGTCCGCACATCGCTCCGGGGGGGGGGGCGGCATTGATTGACCCCTTCGACTGATGCCGAAGCGCATCCGTCGTGAGAACCTGCGAAAAGAGAAGGCCCCGAACGTCACGTTCGGGGCCTTCTTCATGCGGCGCGAGGCGGTGCGACGTAATCGGTTACGCGGCCTTCTTGTTCTTGAAGGCAATCCAGATGCCGGCGGCGCAGGCGGCGCCGAGCAGCGGGCCGACGATGAACACCCACACCTGCGACAGCGCGGTCATGTCGCCGTTGAAGGCCATCAGCAGCGCCGGGCCGAAGCTGCGCGCGGGGTTCACGGACGTGCCCGTCAGCGGGATGCCCATGATGTGCACGAACGTCAGCGTAAGGCCGATGATGATGCCGGCGAACGGAGCGGTTTTCTCGTCGGCCGTGGAGCCCAGCACCGACAGCACGAAGATGCAGGTGAGGATGATTTCCACGATGACGGCGCCCACCACGGAAATGCCCACGGCGGAAGCGGCCTCGTAGCCGTCGCAGCCCAGGCCCGTGACCAGCACGCCGCCCAGATCGCACATGCTGATGATGAGCGCGAGCACGGCACCGGCAACGATGCCGCCGATGAACTGCGCAACCCAGTAGCCGATGAGGTCCTTCGCCGACAGGCGCTTGTCGAGGAACAGGCCGAACGATACGGCCGGGTTGATGTGGCAGCCCGAGATGTTGCCGATGACGAATGCCATCGCAACGATGGACAAGCCGAACGCCATAGCGATGCCCAGCGTGCCCAGCGTTGCGCCGGCGACCGCCGCGCTGCCGCAGCCGAACAGCGTGAGAACGAACGTGCCGAAGCACTCAGCTGCATACTTCTTCATAGATGAAACTTCCATGTGCCCTCCTGGTGATCTATCCCCAAAGAAGCGCGGTGCCAACCCATGGCATCGCGCTTCGCTTCTCGTCTTGCTCGTACGGATCGAAGTGCGTGAGCTACTTCGCGGCGCCGATGCGGCAAATGGTGCTGCCGCACACGGGGCAGGTGCCCTTCGTGATGGGTTTGCCGTTCTTCGTGGTGCCCTCCACGGGGTCCTTCATTTCCTTCTTTTCCTTGCACTTCATGCAATACGCTTCAATGGCCATGATGGTTCCTTTCTCGTTCTGACGAAACGCGAATTGCTCGCGCGAAAACGCGTCGGCGCGCGCTGAAACGGGCGGCTGCCAATCGCGGAATTCGTGATGGTAGTACGAAGCGTTACCCATAATCTGCTGAGAGAAAGCCCATGTCAACCTCCTTAAACATTAAGTTGAGGTCTCGACGCAGAGCTGAGAATGTGGAGTTACTTACTCCTCTGTGCGAACAGGTTGTTGAACGCTTCGGTCATGGAGGGGTGCGTGAATACGGCGCTTTGCAGCACGGAGGCGGGGATGCGCGCGTCCATCACCAGCTTGACGGTGTTCACCAATTCCTGCGCGTCTTCGCAGAACAGGTCCATGCCCAGCACCACGTTGGAATTCGCGTCCACCACGGCCTTCATGAGACCGATCGGATCCTGCAGGATGTGCGCCTGCGAGATGTTCTCGGCCGGCAGCGTGTACACGTCCACGGTGTAGCCCGCGGCGCGCGCCTCGTCCTCGGTCATGCCCACGCGGGCGAACGGCGGATGCACGAACGTGCAGTAGGGGATGGCGCCGCGGTTCTTCGTGGTGCGCGAGCCGTCGCCCAGCACGTCGGAGGCGGCGATGCGGAAGTCGTCGTAGGCGATGTAGGTGAACTGCAGGCCGCCGGTCACGTCGCCCATGGCCCAGATGTTGTCGGCCGTGGTGCGCAGGTGGTCGTCCACCTTGATGCCGCCGCGCTCGTTCTGCTCGATGCCGGCGGCGGCCAGGTTGAGGCCGGTCGTGTTGGGCGTGCGGCCGATGGCGACCAGCGCGGCGTGCGCGGGATAGCGCTTCTCCTTGCCGTCCACCTGCGCGAACACCAGCACCTGGTCGTGCTCGTCGTCGATGCGCTGCACCTCGGCGTTGTACACGATGGTCACGCCGCGGTCGGTGAGGCTCTTGCGCACGGCCTCCGCCGTCTCGGGGTCTTCGTGCTCGAGGATAGCCGAGCCGTGCTGCAGGATGGTCACCTGCGCGCCGAAGTCGGTGTAGAACGAGGCGAATTCCAGGCCCACGTAACCGCCGCCGATGATGACCAGCTGACGCGGAAGCTCGCGCAGGTCGATCATCGAGCTGCTCACGAACACGCGGGGGCTGTCGACGCCGGGGATGGAGGGCAACGAGGGCAGCGAGCCCGTGTCGATGAACAGGCGCTTCGCCTCGATGTCGCGCGTGCCCGACGCGGTTGCCACCGTGAGGTGGGTGGCGTCCACGAACGAGGCGCGGCCGTCGATGACGGTGACGTTGGAACGGTCGGCAAGCGCGTGGTAGTTGCGCTTGCGCGAGGCGGTGCGCAGCTCGTTCATGTCGTCGACGGCGGCCGTGTAGCGCTCTTCGCGCTGCGTGATAGGGCCGCCGATAGCCGCCGACAGGCGCGCCGATTCCACGAGCGCCTTCGTGGGGATGCACGCGTTGTTCACGCAAGCGCCGCCGTACATGGTGTCGGACTGCTCGACAACCGCGATCGTCTGCCCTGCGTCGGACAGCGCCTCGCCCATCGCGCGGCCTGCCGTTCCGAAGCCAATGATCGCTGCGTCGAACTGTTCCATGGTGTGTCCCTTCATCGTGGTTGCGGCTGCGGGCGAACCCGTTGCGACCGTTCATGGTAGACGGCTTCGACGTCGTTCGGAGCAGCGTGCGCGAACCGCGCTGAAGTGGTCACGAAAGCGTTGGTTGATTGTTGAGGTGGGGCTTGCGCTATACTGGGGTCAGGATGTTATGAGGCGGCGCACCGCGCTCGCCGCGACCGAGAGGAGGCCACCATGGCCGTAAACAAGTTGCTCGTGGCGTTCGACGAATCCGAGGGTGCCGAGCGCGCGCTCGAAATGGCTGCCAGCCTGGCGAAAACCAATCCCGAAGCGCACGTCGACATCGTGTACGTGGTACCCATTCCGCTGCTCGACGAAACGCAGATGGCGAACTTCAAGGACATCCTCGACATGATGATTTCCGATGGCGAAGACCTGCTTGCCGACGCGGAGCAGAAGATGGGCGACGACGTGGCAGCGCGCACCGATTCGCTGCTGCTGACGGGCACGAACCCCGCCACCGAGATCGTGAAGCTCATCGACCAGCGCAGCTACGACCTGCTGGTGGTGGGCAACCGCGGCCTGAGCGGCCTCAAGGAGTACATGGGCAGCGTCAGCCACAAGCTGCTGCACGCCTCGCCCATCCCCGTGCTCATCGCGAAATAGGCGAATCCCGAGCATATTGTCATCCTGAGCGGAGGCCGAAGGCCGTAGTCGAAGGATCCCGTGCGGTGACAATCGGGATCCTTCGACTTGCTTCGCTCGCTCAGGATGACACGGCGGCGAACAGGTCGTTGAATGCTTCGCTCATGGTGGGGTGCGTGTAGATAGCGTCGCGCAGCGTCTGATACGGCAGCCCGGCGTCGATGGCCAGCTTCGCCGTGTTGATCATCTCGTACGACTCCTCGCAGAACAGGTGCGCGCCCAGCAGGCGATCGGTGTCGGCGTCGATGACGGCCTTCAGCAGCCCGACGGGCTTGCCCAGCACCTGCGCCTTCGGGATGGCTGCCGCCGGAAGCTCGGCCAGCTTCACGGTGAACCCGGCGTCGCGCGCTTCCTGCTCCGTCATGCCCACGCGCGAAAACGGCGGGTCGAGGAACACGCTGTAGGGCACGGCGCCGCGGTTTCCGGTGGTGCGCGTGCCGTCGCCCAGCAGGTCGTCCTTCACGATGCGGAAGTCGTCGAGCGAGATGTAGGTGAACTGCAAGCCGCCCACGACGTCGCCCATCGCGTGGATGTTCGCCGCGGTGGTGCGCAGATGCTCGTCGGTGCGGATGGCGCCGCGCTCGGTGAGTTCCACGCCGGCGGCGTCGAGCGCGAGCCCCTCCACGTTCGGGCGACGACCCGTCGCCACGAGCACGGCATCGGCCGGGATGCGCTCTTCGGCACCGGCGACCTCGACCACCACGGCGTCCTGTGCGGCTTCGTGGTCGATGCGCACGACGCGGGCGCTGCGCACGATGCGAATCCCGCGCTGCTCGAGGCTTTCCAGCACGGCGGTTGCGATGGCGGCGTCTTCGCGGGGGATGAACTGCTCGGTGTCCTGCACGACGGTGACCTGCGATCCGAAGTTCGCGTACATGGAGGCGAACTCGAGGCCGATGTACCCGCCACCGATGATGACGAAGCGCTCGGGCAGCGTGCGCAGGTCGAGCAGCGCCTCGCTCACGAACACGCGCGGGCTGTCGATGCCGGGGATGGGCGGCACGAAGGGGCGTGCGCCCGTGTTGACGAAGATGCGGTCGGCCTCGATCTGCTGCGGCGCGGTTTCCGCGGATGCGGCTCCTTCCGCGACGGCCGGCTCGATGGCGAGGTGCGTCGCGTCCACGAACGAGGCGCGGCCGTCGATGACGTCGACGTTCGGCAAGTCGGCGATCTTGTGGTAGTTCTTGGCCCGCAGCATGCCCGTCACGCGGTCCTTCTCGTCGATGGCGGCGGCGTAGCGCGCGGCGCGTTCGGCGAAGGTGCCGCCCTGCGCTTGCGAGAGTGCGGCGGCGTGCACGAGGGTCTTCGTGGGGATGCAGGCGACGTTGATGCAGGTGCCGCCGTACATGCGCGGGGACTGCTCGATCACGGCAACGCTCTGACCTGCGGCTGCCAGCGTGCCAGCCAGCGTCTTACCGCCTTTTCCAAAGCCGATGATAGCCGCATCGTAGAGCTTCATGGGGGTTCCTTTCCGAGGAATGAGGGGGTGGGGAGGGGTGCTTGAG
>NZ_PPTT01000044.1 GCF_003339815.1 Eggerthella sinensis | reverse complement strand
GCCGAAAGCCATGCGAACCAGCCCCCAACCCCGCGGGCGCAATCGGGGGGGGTGCCCCCGCTCCATGCGCCCGCCGAAAGCCATGCGGACCAGCCACCCGCCCGCGGGCGCAATCGGGGGCGCCATGCGAGGGGCGCTCGTGCGTTCTCCCCCTTACCTGCACATTCCGTTGACGAGGTCGATCACTTCTTGTTTGGCGTGTACGTCGAGCTTGCGGTACACCGCTTTGGCGTGCGAGTGAACCGTGTGTTCGGAGATAAACAGCGTCTCGCCGATCTTCTTCACGTTGTAGCCGAGCGATACGTAGTACAGCACATCCTGCTCGCGCTGCGTCATGCCGTGCCGCCGCGCGAGCTCCTGGCAAGCCGACTCGCGGTCCATCGCCGAGGGAGCCGGCTCGCGCGCGTACGTGACGGCATGCAGGTTCGTCCCCGAGCTGAAGAACAGCAGAAACGCCGCAAGCACCACGATGAGCAGAAAGCCCAGCACCGTCGCAAACGCGCCGACGGACGCGCTCGCGTCGATGTCGAACGCCTCAATCCACCACGGGGCGATAAAGTAGCTGAACACGCTGTTGAACACCATCGTGAGCAAGAACACGGCCCCGAACAGCGGCAGCGCGGGCAAATCGTCCTGGTAGACCACCACCAGCAGCACGACGAACACGAATATCTGCAAGCAGCGCATGATGGTGAACACGATGCTCATGCCCAGCACGGCGTCGGAGCTCCCGAACTGGAACGCGAAGAACAAACCCGCGAACAGCACCACCGTCAACCCCACGCCGAGGTACCAGAGCGAATTCTGCCCCATGCGCTTGTTGAGCGCCATGATCAGAAGCAACGCCATGAACACGAAGAGCACCGCGAAGGACAGGACGGTATCGCCCGTGAAATCGGCATCCTGATCGATGCAGTAAAACAGCGCGTGCATCATATTGATGACGAAGTACGCGACGAACAGCAGACCCCATCGCTTCACGGAGGGAGACTGCAGCACCGGATTGCACTCGCCCGGCTCGAAGGGGAACCGGCGAGCGAGAACGAACCAGCACCCGCTTGACAGCGGAATGCCCAGCACGGGAAGCAGGCGATAGAACCACGTATCGGCAATCCACGTGGGCGAGATGGCGTACCCCAGCGCCGCGCTCACCACCACGATGGAAACCGCCGTGCCCAACCCCAACCTGAACACAAGGCGCTTGAGCTCGAACACCCAGGCGAAGAAAAGCGCGGCGAACCCCACGGCATAGCACACGACGCACAGCAGCGTGAACGCCGCGAAGAACGGGCCTTCCCCGCTGCCCGACGTAACCACGATGCACACGCTGCCCGCAAGGGACAGCCCCGCTATCGCCGGCATCACGCGAGGGCGCGCGAGCAGGCGCACCACGGCGGACGACTTGAGCGCGGCAACCGCGATGACGGCGCCCACAACCACCAAAAACACCCCGAACCCGATAAGCGAATCGAACACCGAGATGTTCCCGAAAAACGTGACACGGAAGAAGAAATGCTGCAGGTATGGCCACATGAGCGCCAAGCCCGCCACCGCGCATGCTATTTGAAACCGTTTCCCCATTGCTGTTCCCCGTATGCGGTATCGAATTCCACTCCCCAACAATTCGACCATTATAACCGCCTCGCTCGTGAGCGAAACGGCGTTTCAAGCCTTTCACCCAAAACTGGGTAGACGAATTCACCCGCATTTCGACCCATCATCGCACCAGTTCACCCACGAGTTGGGAAGAGCGCGGCTACCCGGTGCGTCTATGCTGCAGCCATGCAAGCCGCAAGCGAACAGGCTCGCGGACAACACGACTCAGGGGCAAGGAGACCATCATGGAACGAAGCGCAACCACATCACGACGGGCATTTATCAAAGGGGCCGGCATCACCGCCGTAGGGGCCGCGTTGGTTGGCATCACCGGCTGCACGCCGAACCCACAGGCTTCGGCGCAGAGCACGAACAACGCTCAGGACGTGTCCTGGGATGAGGAATACGACGTCATCGTCGTCGGGGCAGGCCTTGCAGGCATGTCCGCGGCGGTCACCGTCGCCACCGAAGGAGACGGCGCAACGTGCCTGCTTCTCGAAAAGGGCGATTCGGAGCTCGGTGGCGGCAACAGTCCCTTCTCGTCGGGGAAGTGCCTATTCACCGACAATCTCGAGAACTTCACCGCCTATGTTAAGGAGTGTCGCGGCACCTTCGACAATACGCCTGACGACGTGCTTGAAGCCTACGCTCAGGGCGTCATCGAAAACCTCGACTGGGTACTCAGCTTGGGAGCCGACAAAAACGGGATGGAAATTGGCGTTCCGGGCCAGGTGAGCGAATCGCAAGCCGTGTGTTATCCGGAATACCCCGAGCTCCCCCACTCGGCCGGCCTTGCCGAATTCCATTGGCTCAAGGAGAACAGCGACGGCATCGGCCACGTGCAGCAGTTCATGTACTCGGTCAAGCAGCAGCACACCGACGCCATCACGCAGAAAACCAAAGCGCCGCTCACCGCGCTCGTGCAAGACCCCGCGACGAAGGCCGTGCTGGGCGCGGTGTACCAAGACGGCAGCAAAACCGTGTACGCGAAAGCAAATCGCGGCGTCATCATGGCGTGCGGCGGCTTCGAAAGCAACAAGACGATGATGCAGGACTACCTGTCGGCGCCTATCGCCTACCCGCGCGCAGGGCTGTACAACGAGGGCGACGGCATCACCATCTGCCAGAAGCTCGGAGCGGCCATGTGGCACATGAACAGCGTGGCCGGGTTCTGGACGAACATCCGAAAGCTCGACGACAGCAAGCAGGGCGCGTACTTCGGCATCGCGAAGGACAAGGGCATCACCGTCGGCGTGAGCGGCCGCCGCTTCTACATGGATTGGGACGCATGCGTGATCGGTCACGTGTACGAAGGCCAATCGGACCTGAGCATGAACGTGGGCTGCCGTCACGGGCACATGAACTTCGGCGGCGAGTGGAGTCATTTGCCCATGCCGGCGAAAAGCTGGTTCGTGTTCGACCAAACCGGCTACGAGGCGGGCGCGTTCAACGCAGGCGGCACCGACCCCATGGCAGGGGCAAACGGCGCCGACCCTGTGTCCGACGGGTTCGGCTGCCAGGCCGACACCCTCGAAGAGCTTGCCGTGCAGATGAACGTGCCCGTCGACGAGTTCTTGGAAACCGTGGCCACGTGGAACGAGTATTGCGAGAACGGCAAGGACCTGAGCTTCTTCCGTCCCTCCGAGTCGCTGACGCCCATCACCACTCCCCCGTTCTACGCCTGCAACTGCGCACCGGAATTCGTCAACACCGACGGCGGCCCGCAGCGCAGCGCGAAGGGCGAGATCATCGACCTCGACGGAAATCCCATCCCCAACCTGTACGCAGCGGGCGAGTTCGGCTCGGTGTGGAGCAACATGTACCAGGGCGCAGGCAACCTGGGCGAATGCATGGCTTTCGGCCGCATCTCCGCACGCTCCGCACTCGCGAACGCCTAGCGATTCGAACGCGCCGCATCCCCTTCCTCCAAACGGGATGCGGCGCTCTTCTGCCGTTAGGCTCCTAGCATGATTCTGATGATTTCGTCGTTGGTGGCGCGCATGCCGTCGCGGCCGAGACGGGCGATGCTGTCGATGGTGTTCTCCACGCCCTTCTTCACGATGCCGTCGCCGCCGTAGAACTGCTGGCCGTCGCGGTACATGACGTAGCCCATGATGCCGGCGTTCACCGAGAAGGCGATCTTGCCGGCACACGAGGGCTTCGCACCGTCGCACACCATGCCGGCGATGATGGACAGGGCGTTCACCACGGCATGGATGGCATCCTCGTAGCCGCCCCCGTCGAGGTACGCGATGCCCGCGCCGGCCGCCGCGCCGGCGCTCACGGCGCCGCAGAACGCCGACAGGCGCCCGATGCCCGTCTTCTGATGGATGGCGATGAGGTTCGACAGCACGAGCGCGCGGTAGAGTCGTTCCTCGCTCGACCCCAGATGGCGCGCGTACTCGATGAGCGGCACGGACACGGTGATGCCCTGGTTGCCGCTACCGGAGTTGATGACGACGGGCAGCTCGCAGCCGCTCATGCGCGCATCGGACGCCGCCGCAGCGCACGCACAAGCGCGCACCTTCACGTCGTCGCCGTAGGCCCCCAGCATGACGCTACCGATGTTCGCGCCCCAATCGCCGTCGAGCCCCTCCTGCGCGATGGCGCCGTTGCAGGCGATTTGCTGGTCAAGCAGCGCGCGGACGTCCTCGATGCGCACCGTCATGGCGAAATCCCAGATGCCCTCCATCGACAATACGCTGCGGTCGGTGAGGCCGTCGACCGCACCGGATTCCGCTTCCGCACCGCTGTCGCGTTGCACCTCGCCGTCGCGCTCCTCGCGCACGATGTTCGTGTGGTAGTCGACGATGCGCACGAGCGCGCTGCGGGCACCGTCGTCGGCGAAGACGCGCACCACGATGTCGAAGTCGAGGCCCGACTCCGAGCGCTCGACGGTGATGGGCGTGCTCGCCAGGTACGTGGCGATGCACTCGATGTCGTCGGTCGACACGTCGGCGATCACCTCGAGGCTGCGCTCGGCCTGCCCGGCCACGATGCCCGCAGCCGCGGCGGCCTCGATGCCCTTGAGCCCGCCGGTGTGCGGCACCACGACGCTCTTCGCGTTCTTGATGATGCTGCCGCTCGCTTCCACCTCGACGCGCATCGGCCGCGCTCCCAACAGCTCGCGGGCGCGCGCAGCGGCAAGCGCGATGGCGATGGGCTCGGTGCACCCCATCGCAGCGACGAGCTCTTCTTCGAGGATGGCCACGTACTGCCCGTAGCGGCTGTCGGTTTGCTCCATGGTTTCGCACCCTCCATCGTCGTCGTCCGCCCCAGCGGCCCGAACCCCACATCGCCCACCATGATAGCACCCGGATGTTCCCGGCACGAAGGCGATTCGCGTTTGCAAGGGGGTTGGGGAGCGAATCGTCTTCCTGCCGGGAGCAAAGAGAGGGATGGGGGCCTTGAGGGATGGAGGGCTCGCGGGCGCTATGGCGGAGCTGGGACTCCCCCCTGTTGCGCCCGCGGGGAGTCTTGAGAAACGGGAGGGGTTCCGCGGGCGCAGGGAGTAGGCGGGGTTCTCCACCTTGCGCCCGCAGGGAGACTTGCGGGATGGGAGGGACTCCGCGGGCGCAAGGTGGGGAGTAGGGGGCGGAGGGTCGCCTAGTAGAACATGAAGACGCTCAGACCCAGGTTGTAGAAGACCACGCGCAGGCAGACGGCGCCGATCAGCGCGGCGGCCAGGGCCACGGCTCCCCAGAGCTTCCAGTTGCCGGACTTGCGGCCGAGGAAGCAGGCGGCCAACGGGACGAGGGCGCCCACGGCCACGGCGCCCGCCCACAGCAGGGGCGCCTGGCCGGCCACCGTCGCGGCGGCGTCGGCCATGGCCTTGGTGGGGTGCGTCGGGTCGAAGTAGTAGCCGACGGTCGCGAAGGAGCCCGCGGAGAGCTGGAGGAAGGCGGCGAAGGCGGCGGCGGTCACGGCGTTGACGAGCGCGCCGGCCAGGGCGGGGGGACCTGCGGGGGCCGCGACGTCGGCCGCGCGCATGGCGGGTCGGTCCCCGGGCCGCACTGCGGCCAGGATGACGAGGAAGCTCACGGGTCCCAGGACGCAGGCCTCGCCGAGGACCGCCAGGATCCAGAGCACCGAGTCCCACGCCGGGCGGGCGGCCATGGTGTAGCTGTGGGCCATGACGGCCACCAGCACGACGGACATCGCGAGCGACAGCGCGGCCAGCCACTTCGGCACGCCGCTTCCCTTCCGCAGGAACACGAAGTACACGACCATCAGCGCGACCACCACCACGATGGCGATCAGCTCTTGCGTGATCCCGCTCGTCAGGTGGCCGAAGCCGTTGAATATCCTCTCCCAGTGCTGCAGGTGGAAGAACACCGCGATCCCGCCGGCGGCCAGCAGCACGACGGACGCCACCAGCGAGGCCATCTGCGCCCGCCCGCCGTCACCGCGCAGCGCCGCCAAGCTCTGCGCGCCGAACAACCCCGCGCTCCACGCGACCAGCACGGTGAACAGGATCAAGGGCCATTGGAGTTCCATTATTCCTCCCCTCCTCGCCACGTCATGCGACGCAGGATGTATCGACCCTCGGGGCCATTGCCCACGTCGGGCAGCGTATGCACGTCAGCTTCCGTAAAGGGTTCGCAGAACGCGCCCAGCGTCTCGCCGCGCGCGCCGCGGAACGACTCCAAGCCCTCGTCGAGGTCGCCGAACCATCGGGCCATACCGCCGCACTGAGACACGCACTGCGGCAGCTCGCCCTGCGCGATCTTCTGCTCGCACAGCGTGCACTTCTCCACGACGCGCTCTTCCTCGTTCAAATACCGCACCCCATACGGGCAGCTCATAGCGCAGAACTGGCAGCCGATGCACTTCGACTTGTCAATCTGCACGGTGCCGTCCTCCAACTTGTGCGAGGCGCCCGTCGGGCACACCTTCACACACTCGGGATCGGCGCAGTGCTGGCACGAGATGGTGAGGTAGTAGTTGTCGATATCGGGCCAATTCTGGCCTCCGGCGGAGGGGTTGGTGATGCGCAGCGTCTTGTTCCAGAAGCTGCCTACCGGCACCCCGTTCACCACCTTGCACGCCACCGAGCAGGCAAGACAGCCCACGCAGCGGTTCACGTCGGTGACGATCGCGTACTGAGTCATGCTAGGCCTCCTTTCGAATCTCGTAGTTGGGCAGCCAGGCCTTCAAACGATCGTCGGACGAGTCGAAGATGATCTCGGTGCCGTCGACACCGCACGGCACCGGATTTCCGAACGGCGAGTTCTCCGGCGTGGCTTTGTACACCTTCACGTTGTACGCGCGCAGATAAGATGCGCCGCAGAGAGGGTCCTGCTCATCCCCGTCCACAAGGCAGTTGATCGTGCACAGGTCGAAACCGCCGCCAGCCTGGTTCAGCTCGGGGAACCACCACTGATGCTCGGCGTTCACCACGCCCGGCTCGATGCCGTAGTACAAATCGGCCGTCTGGCGCACCTTGCCGTTGGGGCTCTCGATCCACACCCAGTCGCCCTGCTCGATGCCCAGCTTCTGCGCGTCGTCAGGGTTGATCTCCATGCGCGGCGCCGGCCACAGCTCACGGCACCACGGCAGTTGCCGGTGCTCGGAGTGGAAGTACACGGGAATGCGGCGCCCTGTGGTCATGAGGAAGGGCCACTCGTCCTTCACCGAGGGGTCGCCCAGCTCGTTATGCGCCGCCGGCTCCCACGAGGGCAGGTTGAACTTCCCCTCGGACTCGTAGGTTTCCAGCGCCGTGGACCAGATTTCCATCTTGCGCGTGGGGGTGGACATACCCTTCATCGGGTTGCCTGCCGGCGTGACCAGGCCCGGCTTTGAGCACATACCCGTCTCGTATCGACGGTACGTGCCCCAGGTTTCCGGCGCAATCTCACGGCAGTCCCACCAGCCGTGCTCCTGGAAGGCTTCCTTGTACTCGGCCCAGGTCATGCCCATCGGCGCCACCACCTTGTCGAACAGCTGCTCGCTCGTAGGATACGTGCAACCCTCGGGCAGACCGAACGACACGGGGTCGTCGGCGTAGGGCACACCCATGGCCTTGTACACATCGGTGACGATGTCCACGTCGAATTTGCAGTCGCCCGGCGGTTCGATGGCCCGGCAGTTCGCGCCCTGCGCGCCCGTCGAACCCTGCGAGATACGGGGGCAATCCACTTCCAACCAGTGATACACCGGCAGCAGGATGTCGGCCGCGCCGGCCGCGGGGGTCTTCCACAAATCCTGTACCACGAAGAAGTCGAGCGCGTTCAAAGCTTCCCAATACTTCGTCGAGTTGCCTTGGTTCATGAAGCCCGAAGCCTCGCACAAACCGCCACGCACCGGGTACGGGTCGCCCGTGAGGATGGCGTCCTGCACCGCGTTCGCGTCGGCCCACTGCTGCCACCACGACAGCGTGGGAATCTTCTCATGGCCGAGGATCTTGTCGTGGAACGTCGTGAAGTCCACGCCCTCGAAGTGCCCGGTCACAATCGTGGGTTGCGCGTCCTCAGCACCCGAGAACGTGCCGCACGTAGGGCCGCGATTGCCGGCTGGCGTGTCCCAGTTGCCCGTGATGCCCACCAGCGTGTCGAAGATGCGGTTGTTCTGGATGGCGTTGCAGGCGTGCTCGGGGGCAAGGCCGTACTGCAAGCCGCCGTTGCCGTAGCCGGTGGATGGGTCGAGGGGCGTGGCCCACGTCTTCGCCATGCGCTCGATGTCCTCGGCGGCAACGCCCGTGATCTCGGCGGCCTTCTCGGGCGTGAAGTTCTGCGTGTACTCGGCGAAATGGTCCCACACCGGGCGCGCCTTGTACGTGGCGCCATCGGCCAGCTCCACATCGAAGGTGCCGCGCAACGCCGGGTCGATCTCGGGGTTGAAGGGGCTTTCCTTCGCGATGCGGCCGGGAACCGTGCCCTTCGGCAGGTTCGGCTGCGGATTGTCGTAGAACTCGTTCCACACCTCGTCGGGCTCGCCCTCCCACAGGCCGGTTTCGGCATCGAAGTAGGTGAGGTGGCCGGACGGGTCGTTGTCGTGCAGCGGATGGGCGTCGTCGGTGCCGGCCAATTCGTCCCACACCATGTAGCGGGCCACGCTGCCGCTCTCTTTGAGGTCGCCTTCCTTCAGCAGGCGCGTGCGCATGGGCTTGAGCTCCGACCAGGCGATCGTATTCACCAGCGGGCCGCCCGAGGGCTCCATACCGTCCACCACCAGGAAGGGCGCGTTGGTCCAACGCTTCACGAACAAGTCTTTGAACAGGTTGTTCTCGATGATGACGTTCGCCCAGGACAGTGCCAGCGCGCCGTCGGTGCCGGGCCGCAGGTGCGCCCAGGTGTCGGCCTCGTGGTTGAGGCCCGTGCGGCGCGGGTCGATGGAGATGTACTCGTCGGCCGTGTTCGCCAAGTCGACGGTAGTGCGACAGCTCTCGTCGTAGTTGGAGATTTCCGTCGCCGTGCCCCACTGCACGAACACGCGGGGGCGGTCGGTGGTGGCCATCCACGAGTAGGCGAATTCCGACTGCATCTGGGTTGCCATGTGGCGCGGACCCTTGCAGATCTGCCACGCGGTCACCGCGTTCGGGCTGCCCACGAGCTGCAGCCAGCCGGCGTAGGCGTGCTGCGTCCAGATGCGCGACGTGCCGCCCATGAAGAACATCGACTCGCCACCGTACTTGTCGATGAGCTCCTGGAACTTCTCGGCGATGGTCGCGTACGCCTCATCCCACGAGATGCGCACCCAACCCGGATCGGTCTCCCCTTTGGGATTCGTGCGCTTCAAGGGGTGGTACAGGCGATCGGGATGGTACGCCGCCTGGATGGACGACTGCGACTTCGTGCAGCAGTTCCCCATGGAGTGGAACGCGGTTTCGGCATCCCCCTCCACTTTGATGGCGCGCCCGTCCCTCACGGTTACCAGCACGCCGCACTCGTTCTTTCCGCACGCTCGACAGCAGGTGCGCACCACCTTCACGTCGGACGACGCCGACGCACCGCCATCCCCTGTCTCGGCAAGAGCTTGGTGCGGCGCCGTCGCCAGCCCCGCAGCCGCCCCGACAACGGCTGCGAGCTTCACAAAGCTGCGCCGCGTCAAAAGCGATGTTGCCATACTTCCTCCTAGCCTCGTCCTCAATGACCCGCCGCCTTCGCATTGATCGAACGGCGAGCGAGGCTATAATAGGCAGGCAGCACAGGCCGCCGCCACGCGCGTTTCTTACGGTTTTCGCACCGAGCGACCGAAAATCACCCATAAGAACCTTATGGGCACCGGGGAATAAAAGAGGGGGAATTGTGGATAACACCAGGTCAACAGCTACCGGTCCCTCATACGACCCCCTGTCTCCGCTGCAGACCATCCGCCCCGACCTCCTAGGGTTCGTCTTTCACCTCTCCTGGCTGTACCTGCTGTTCTACAGCAGCGCCGTGGACAGCGGCAGGCCGTTCGGCGGAGCCGACACCACCGATATCATCTACCTTTCGTCGGCCGTCGCGCTCGCCCTCACGCTGTTCGTGGGCGCGATCCGCACCAAAGCGTTCATGCGCGTTGCCGAAAGCAAGCCCTGCGCCCTCCTCGCGCCTGCCGTCACGGCGCTCGGAACGCTGCTCTACTGCATGCAGCTGATTGTCCCGTCCCTCGCGCTCGTCATCTGCGGCGGCATCCTCACCGGAGCGGGCTCGTCGGTGCTTGCCGCACGATGGGCTTCGGTATTCGGCAACGTGGGCTCGCGCGTGGTCATTGCGAACTTCCCCACCATCCTCGTGGTCATCGTGGCCATCTGCGTCAGCATCGGGTACCTTCCGCACGAGCTGTGTTTGGCGCTGCTCGTGCTGCTTCCGCTGTGCTCGGGAGGCGCGCTGCAGTTCGCACGACGCTACCAGCGCAGCCGGGAAGCTCATGTTGAGCGGCGACACGACGCCGACGGGACGCGGCGGCGCGCGCACTATGCGCCGCTGATTGCGCTCGTGGGTCTCATCGGGTTCACCGTGGCGCTCCTGCCTTCGTTCGAGGTGTCGGGCGCTAATTACGGGCTGCTGTTCTACCTGATCGCCGCCGTCTTGGTGCTAGGGTTCGTGGGCACGACCATCTTCTTGGCCGACCGGCGCAGCTTCCCCGTCCTGTTCCTGGCCCCCCTTGCGATGCTCGCGCTCATCCTGTTGCCGTTCGCGCAGTATTCGACTGAAACGCTCGGCGACGCGTTCTATCCCGTGGGCAATATCGCGTTCGAGCTGCTGCTGTTGTTCGGCACCGTCCTGTTCGCGCAAGCCACCGACCGTTCGCCGGCGAAGACGTTCATGATCGGACGCATCACGCTGGCCCTGTTTGACATGGCGGGCTCGTTTCTGGGGCAGCACCTCGTGCACCTGGGCGATGCCACCATCCTCGTGCAGCTCTCGGGCGTCTGCCTGTTCGCCGCCTCCGAGTTGCTGCTGCTGGCGCTCGTGGTGAGCTATCTGGGGCATAGCAGGCGGTCGCTCGGGGGAGCGTCGGCGAAAGCGGGCGCGGCTACGACGCCCGCAGCGCCCGTCGTAGCCGCGAAGGCCGTGGATGCCGCCGTGCCGCGACGCAACGAGGTGCTCGCGCGCATCGCCGATCGCTTCGCCCTCTCCGAACGCGAGCGCGACGTGTTCGTGCTGCTTGCCGAGGGACGAAGCGCCGCACGCATTCAGGAAGACCTCTGCATCGCCGCCGGAACGGTAAACTACCACACCCGCAACATCTTCCAAAAGCTCGGCGTGCACAGCCGCCAGGAAATCATCGACCTCGTGCACGACGAGGCAGCCACCGCGCGCAACGCGGACTAGATTCGTCCATCTATCAGGCGCTTCTTCTTTCTCCCCCGTTTTCGGGTATCTTCGGCGTTTCGCCAGAACACGGGCGGAGATACCCGGTTCCACGCGATGACGCGGCGTCGGCGGCCGCGTAGGATGCAGGGCGTTGATATCGCACTCAGGAGGAGGAATCATGGGAGAACACACCATCAGCCGCCGCAACTTCTTGGCGGGACTTACCGCAACCGGCGCGCTGGCCGCCGCAGGAGCGCTCGCCGGATGCGCGCCGCAGGCTCAGGGCGAGGCGTCGGCGAAGAGCAACGACAAGGGCGCCGCGCAAAGCTCGTGGCGTGACAAGCCCGAGATGCCCACCGACATCGCCGAGACGCTTGAGGCCAATCTCGTGGTGGTGGGCGCCGGCAACGGCGGCCTCGTGGCGGCCACGACGGCCGCGCAGAACGGCGCGAAGGTCATCGTGCTGGAGAAGGGCGGCAATATCGCGTCGGCGCGCGAGGCCATCGGCGCGCTCAACTCCGCGCTCGAGCCCGACCACATCGAGGACGTCCCCACCCTGCTGAACCACGCGAACCAAACGCAGGCGGGCGACGCGAACATGCTCATGTACAAGACATGGGCCGAGAAGTCCGGCGAGATGATCGAATGGATGAAGGAGACGCTCGAGCCCAAGGGCATGCTGTTCCCGTTCGAGTGGCACAAGCCCGACGATCCGCACGCCTACTACCCGGCCATGTGCTACAACCCCTGCCTGGACGAGTACAACCCCGACGGCCCGAACTACGGCGCCTACGCGCACCTCGAGGTGATGAACGAAGTGCTGGGCGAACTGGGCGGCGAAGTGCTGTTCATGACGCCCGCGAAGATGCTCGTGCAGGACGATTCCGGCAAGGTGACCGGCGTCATCGCCGAGTCGAAGGACAAGGGCACCATCCAGGTGAACGCGAAGAACGGCGTGATCGTGTGCACCGGCGGCTACGGCGCGAACGACGAGATGCTGCAGGACCTGTGCCCCGGCAACTCGAACTGGTGCGCGCTGCGCGACAGCGTGACCGAAGAGGGCGACGGCATCCGCATGGCGCTCTGGGCCGGCGCGGAGCTCGAGGCCGGCGGCGCGTGCATGATCTGGAACCGCGCCATCCTTCCCGACGATTACGAATTCGACGGCTCCTACCAGGGCGGCGACATCTTCCTGCCCGGTAGCCAGCCCTTCCTGCACGTGAACGCCAACGGCGAGCGCTTCATGAACGAAGACCAGTGCTACCCCATGAGCTACGCGGGCGGCGCGAACCAACCCGGCCACTTCTCGTGGATCGTGTGGGACGGCAGCTACTACGAGGACATCGAGCAGTTCGACACGGGCGGATGCTCGCGCCTGTTCCCTGCCCCGTCGGGCACCGCGTTCAACGCCGACGTGTATGACTGCGAGGCTATTTCGAAGGAGCACCTCGACTCGTTCTGGCTCGAGCCGCGCATCGAGAACGGCTCGCTCAAGAAGTGCGACACCCTCGACGAGCTGGCGCGCGCCATGTCGTTCGACGCGGATCAGACCGCTGCGTTCAAGGCCACCATCGAACGGTACAACAGCCTGGTCGCGGCCGGCGAGGACACCGACTTCGGCAAGCCGGCCTATCGCATGAGCGCCGTCGACGAGCCGCCCTTCTACGCTGCCCGCATCGGCGGCGAGCTGCTGGTCACCATCCATGGCGTGATCACGAACACCGATTCCCAGCCGCTGCGCAAAGACGGCAGCGTCATCGAAGGCCTCTACGTGTGCGGCAACGACCAGGGCGGATTCTACCCCCACAACTACCCCAGCAACTTCACGGGCATCAACGCGGGCCGCACGGCCACGTTCGGCCGCATCGCCGCCAAGCACGCCCTCGGCGTAGCGTAAGCGCCAACGACCAACCGACCACCCTCCCTCCCTTGCAGAAAGGCCCCTTCGGGGCCTTTCTCAGTGTTCAGAGCTTGGCAAGCGTCGCGCTGCACAAATGTTCAACGGGCTTGAGAAGATGACGCTTCAGCTCGTCCGCACCCTCGCAATTCGCAAGATCATCAAGCGCCCGACCGAGTTCGCCCGGTATGCTTTTCGCGAGGCGTGCCAAGATCTCGATGCATTCATCACCATCCAAACCGAACTTTTCCAACTCGTTCGCCTCGACGAATCGACGAACATGATGGGGACCGAGCTTGCCAACCAGGTTTTCGCCCCCAATGCTCATAGCAACTTTGATGCGTTCCTTCGGCAACCGGTACGGAAACGCCGACGCAACGTCGTACAACGGAGCCAACACTGCTTGGCCCTCCATTCCCAAAAGCACCGAATAGTTTTTCGCATGAGCATCGGGAGCGCCAATAAGATAGTTGAAGAACAGCATCTCAACGAAACGCTGCACATTAGCATTGGCATACGCACCTGTTTTGCCGAGCACGCCGAGTACGGCAGAAGCGCTCGGGCCACCGTATTCGGCGTACTTGTTTTCGGGCAGCACGTTCAAAATCTGGCAGAAATCCTCCTGATGGAGACGAACAACCTCGCTCCGCTCATCGACGACACGATCATAGCGCTCGACCACAATGGCAGGCTCGTCGCCGAAGAATCGGTATTCGACGTTCGCCGTAGCCACTCCGCATGCCGAGGCAGTGCGCATGCAAACACATTCGTTGAGAGCCTGGAAGCTCAAATGTCCGATCCCCGGCTTGAGGATATGCGTTGTTGCAGCTGCGCCCAGGCACCGAAACCATGCGCCATCTTTGAATCGCAAAGCAAATTTCGATTGCTGCCCGCCTAGCGACCAATGTTCTCGTTCGTCCATCCAGGATGCTTCAAAACGCTCCCGGCCTTGCTTCAAACGACGCGCTATCTCGTGCTCCGTTATCGGTTCAAGTCCTCCGAAGCGTCCCATCAGCGTTTCCTCCACCGCTTTGTCAAGGCAGAAGCGCACCGCACCCGGACATTCGAGCCCCACATGCTCAAGCAGCGCGAACGGGTTGTTTCCCGACACGCCGAATTCCCTGCCCATGCTCTGACGCACGGCGGCATCGTCGGGAAGCAGCCCAAACAGGAAGGGGCGGACGCGCTTGTCTCCATAGACGCGGTTCGAAACGGGCATGGATAAAGACAAGGGCGCACCTTGATAATCGCGTTCGTATTCGAACGACAGCTTTCCGCTTTCGCGTTGCTCGAGCGTTCCGGCGACACGACCCGCCAGCAGCACCTTGAGCGCACGGGCCCTCATGCAATCGGCCTCCCGAGATTCTCAACCATATGCTCGAATGCATGGACATAGCTTTCTTTGTCGTCCGCGAAACGGTTCTCGGACAGCAAACTCGGACGGTCCCTTTCCGACTGTTCGGCAGACTCATCGTATTCCTCAACCGATATCGAAATCGTCATGCCGAGCGCGGTGAATACACGGCAAAGCGTATCTATGCGAACACCCGGGGATTCCCCCAATTCAAGCGAAACAAGGTAACGCCGCGAAGTTCCCGTCATCTGCGACAACATGCTTTGCGTGAGGCCCAGGGCCTTGCGACGCTTGCGTATGAGACGCCCCACTTCTCTGGCAAATACTTCGCTATCCATCACCTACCGCCTTCGCTTGATGTGCATTATTCTGCACTTCAGTATATGCGCAAAACTTTGCACATGCAACGATGTGCAAAGTTTTGCGCATAATTGGCAGGGAACGGTTAGTGTACGAGGTCGATGAGTTCTTGGCGGGTGTGGACGTCGAGCTTCGCGTAGACGTGCTTGGCGTGGGTGGCGGCCGTCTCCTTCGAGATGACCAGGGCGTCGCGCACGTACGGGATGGAGCGCCCGCGGGCCAGGAGGTCGAACACCTCGGTCTCGCGCGGGGTGAGACCGCCGTCGCGCGCGAGCGTCTGGATGCGTGCGGTGAGGTCATCGATCTCCGCTGCGGTTGCGACGGGTTCGCCTTGCGGGGTCGTCGCCGCCGCTGTCGCCGTCATGGTCATCGGCGAGGCGTCGCGCTGTCGCTCGGTATCGTCCTGGCGCGCGGCGAACGCGAACGTCGTGCTGTCGTTGAGCACGAACATGGTGGCTCCCACCAGCAGCGCCACGGACACGGCAACCACCTGATCGAGCGAGAACGCGCCCGCCGCGATGCCCGCGTCCACCAGCACGAGCGCCACGACGCCCAGCAGGTCGCCGAGATGCACGAAAATCCATCCCAAGCCGTACGACTGCACCGGCGTTGCTGCGCCTTGCACGGCGTAGCGCGCGAAGAACATTTGCGTGATCAGGCAGAACGCGAAGCGCGCAGCAATGGCCACCACGTAAGCCACGTACGCTCCCGTGCCGTCGCCGAAGATGATGAACGCGGCGAAGCCCACCACGAGCGCCGGGCACATCCACCGGTAGAGGAACGACAGCGACACGCGACGCGGCCCCGCCGTTGCCGACAACCCCACCACCAGCATGAACGCGATGCTCACGACGAGCGCCACCTGCGAAGCTTCCGTGTTCTGCGCCGAGCCCGACCAGAACGACCCCTCCAAACACACGAACAGGCACGCCGCGAGAATGCCGAACCCGGCGCGCCCCATGGACACGAGCACGCGCGACAACCCCGCCCGCGCGCTGTCGTGAGCTTCCGCGAACGCGCGCTGCTCGGCCGCCCCGCGGTACTCGGCCGTGGCCGCGCGCCCTTGAGCGTCACGCCACGACAGCAGCAAGCACAAGCCCGACAACAGGGGAAACACCGTGACCACCACAAGCGCCATCCACCCCTGCATCGACGACACCACCAGCACGAGCACCGCCGCCAGCACGGCCGACGTCGGCGCGAGGAACTCCACTTCCTCCTGCGTGACCTTCGCGTAGTACTCGCCCCACATGACCCACATGAAGCCGCTGCCGAATCCGGTGAGCACCGCGCCCAGCACGAACAGCGCCACCGTCGCGCCGAAATCGCCCAACTCGCAGAACAGCAGCGGCGTGGAAATGGCCGTGGCCAACGGCGCGAGCCAGAACAGCGCCGCATGCTGCGTGGGCGAGCCCAACCGCTTCTCCAACACGACGATCAGCACGAGCATGACCACCGACATGGACACGGGCAGCCCCGTGAAGAACAGGTCCCATCCGGCACCCGTCGCCAGCGACGCGCCCTTCGCGCCGGTGTAGCCGCTCACCGTGTTGGTGTAGAACACGCAGAACACCCAGGCCAGCAGAAACGCCCAGCCCAAACGCCTGAGCGGCGTGAAGCGCTCAACCGCTGCGATCAGCGATCGTTCACGCCGCCCATCCCGCGTCTCGTCGGCCATCGCCCGTCCCTTCCCCTCGCTCTCGTCCGAGCATTTGTACCACACCGCCCGAAGAATGGCAAAGAGCTTCCCCATCCTCTCCTTGGGCGCAGGGAAAGACATGCGTCCCACACGTCTTCCTCCGCGCCCAAGGAGAGGGATGCGCGGGGACAGGAGGGCTGGGCTAAAGATGGGGTCCAGAACTCGGAGAGATGAGCGAACGGATGTTTCACGTGAAACATCCGACTACGCCCTACCCCGCGGCGCGCATGACGAGGCGCTTGGTCTCTTCGCGGTAGGAGGGGCGCATGAGATAGTAGGCGTAGGCCTCGAGCACGGTTTGGAAGGCCACGCCGCGGCCGACGATTTTGAAGTACCCGATGCCGTAACGTTCATGCAAACGGCGCACCTCGTCGTCGGTGAAGATGACGGGATGGCCGGGCTCGTGGTCGAAGAAATCGGCACGCTTCGCCACGCATTCGAAGGGGCGCATGGAGCCGCTCATCTGATCCTCGCTGTTGCGCAGGTAGTGCTCTTGCCGGTGCGGGCACCCCTGCACGCAGAACTCGTTGACCATGACCTCCACCTTGCTGGGGTCCTCGATTGCCTCGAGAAACGCCGGGTCCTTATGGCGGTTGTAGTCGAGCACCACGTAGTCGTAGCGCTTCGTCATGCGGTTGAGCTCGGCGACGTCCGCCAGGGCGCGCGTGGTGGACAGCACGCAGCGCATACCGTAGCGCTCGCGCACGTAATCGGCCACGACGTCGGCGTACACGATGGCTTCGGTCCCGTAGCGGCTGGCCGTCGACAGAATGGCGTTGAGGTACTCGTCGTGCAGGTCGGCGTCGGTGGCCAGCATGTTCGTCAGCGTGAGGCGCGCCTTCACGCCCTCTTCGGCCAGCAGGGCGAACGTCTCTTCCATCTGCGCCTGCGCAGTGCGCTCGCGCAGAAACGCGCGGCCGCCGTTGAGGTTGCAAGCCGGAAAGCACCCGTACACGCTGTCGATGCGCACGCCGTCCTGAAACCAGTCCGGCCGCTGCGCCTGCAAACGGACGAAGAACAGGTTGAGCCCAAGTCCCACCGTAAAGTCCGGCAGCGTGTAGTTGATCATGTGCGCTTCTCCTTCGCCGTGCACGTCTTCTAGAACATGCACATTTCCAGATCCTCGCCCAATGTTGCGTGCAGCTTGTCGTACATGGACGACGGCTTGTTCGGCTTCCATACAGGCTTCTCCATCGCGTAGCACACCGCCTCCTTGCCCATGAACTGCTTGATGGGCACCGTGCTGCTCACCGTGATGGCGCTCTCGGGGCATATGCGCTCGCACAGGCGGCACTGCATGCACGCGCTCGGGCGATGCACGATGCCGAACACCCCGTCCTCGTCGAGCTTCCTGATGGCGGCCGTCGGGCAGAACACCGCGCACATGCGGCACGAGCTGCACGCCTCGGCGTCGATGGACACCGCACCTATCACGCGCGAATCCACCTCGTCGGCGACGGGCTGACCGACATGCTGCAGATAATTGTACAACCGCACACGGCGCGAGGGAACGAAATGCGACAGCGTGCCATCCTGACCAACCTTGCGGTAGGCGGCCGGCACCGGCTCCTGTTGCCCCAGATGAGCAGCGAGCTCCTGCGACACCGCGGCGGATGCCGCCTGCTTCGTGGTGTCCTTCGCCGCGTGCAGAAAGTCTCGTCGCGACACGCCGTCGCCCGCCGCGCCCGCGCCACCTGGCGTTTGCACATGAGCGGGGAACGCGTCGGTCACCGTCACGGGCATGGTGCTGCCGAAGGCGCGCAGCATGTTCGACGCGCTTGCGGCAACCTCGCGCATGAGCGCGCCGCCGGGCGCGTGCGGGCACTCCTCGCACGCGCCGCATACGAGCGTGACGTCGAAGGCCTTGTACGCCGCAACGCCCACGAGCAGCGACTCGTCTACGCGGCCGAGGCACGGCACCTCCACGAGGCGCCCGGCGTCGGGCTCTTCGCCAGCCGCGCGCAACGCCGTTTCGCAGGCGATGGCGGGATGGCCCTTCGTCGCCACGATGGAGCGTTTCACGGCCGCCGTCAGCTCTTCGTCCGACGGCTTCTTGATCTCGATAGCGCAGGTGGGACACGCGGTCGCGCAGCTGCCGCACCCGATGCAGTTGTCGGGCTCCACGTGCAGATCGTTGTCGCGATACGTGATGGCGCCCGACGTGCACGCCTCGGCGCAGCGCAGGCAATCGGCGTTGCGGTTGCGCACCGAGATGCAGCGCTCGTCGTGCACGGCCAGCGCGTCGCTCTCGATGGCGCCCAGCATGGCCAGCAGTCCGTCTACCAACGACATGCCGCTCACCCTCTTTCAGGAGTTTCGTCGGCGTCGATGGTCTCGACGGCCGACGCGGTGGTCTTCTTCGGCAGCAGCGGGAACGTGATGGCGCCCTCAGGGCACACGTCGGCGCACGCGCGGCACTTGCTGCAGTCGTTGAGCGTGGTCTCGCCCGCCGCGATGTCGTGCAGGTTGATGCCCTCGGGGCAGGCCTTCTCGCACAGGTTGCACGCCTTGCCGCGACCCTCGCGCAGGCACGTCTCGGCATTCACCTGGGGCTGAAACGTACGATTGAGCCCGCTGAACAGCGAGAGCAGCGCGCCGAGGGGGCAGAAGCGCTTGCACCACTTCGGCAAAAGCAGCACCTCCACCGCGATGATGGCCACGAACGCCACGATGGTCCACGTGGCCTCGCCGAACGCGAACAGGCGCATACCCAGCAGCACGGTGGCGAACGTCAAACCCACGGGGCAGATGAGGCAGAACACCGGGAACCCGAAAATGAGCGTGGAGCCCAGCGCAGCCGCAAGAATGCCGTGACGGCTGTCGAGCTTGATGCCGCTGTTCTTGCCGCAAGGAGAAGCGCAGGTGGAGCAGGGGGAGACCGGGGATACTCCCTCTTGCGCCGCGCGAAGGGCTTGGGTGGAGCAACCGGGGATACCCTCCTCTTGCGCCGCGCGAGAGGCTCGCGGGGCGGCGGGGTCGTCCGCGGCGCCATGAAGGGGGGCACGGGT
>NZ_PPTT01000043.1 GCF_003339815.1 Eggerthella sinensis | reverse complement strand
ACCCGTTACCGCCCCTCTCCCCCCACGAAAAACGGCCGCCCGAGGGCGGCCGTCGTCAGGCATGTTCGCGGTGCGCGGTTTCCTACGCAACCTTCGTCTTCGGCGCGAGCTTCTCACTCGACGCCCCGAAGAACACCTCGTACCAGCACAGGAAGCAGTAGATGTTCCAAATGCGCATCATCTTGAGCTTGCCGCGACCCTCCACCGTAGAGAAGTCGGCCGACTTGTGGTCGTCGAGCATCTGCACGAGGTAGTCCACGTTGAAGAACTCGTGCGCGGCCTCGCCCGTGAACGCCTCCTTGATGCGGTCGTAGTACAGGTCGGTCTGCAGCCACACCGTGAGCGGGGTGATGAACGGCTGCTTCGGCATGTTCGCCACCTTCTTCTGGAAACCGAGCTTGCTCGCGGCCACGCGCAGGGCGTACTTCGCGTGCTCGTCGTCCACGCGGCATGCGGTGGGCAGCTGCAGCGCCACGTCGAGCACCTTCTTGTCGAGGAAGGGCACGCGCAGTTCGAGCGACTGCGACATGGACATCTTGTCGGCCTTCAGGCAGATGTCGAACGGCATGTAGCTCACCATGTCCACGTACTGCGTCTGCGTGATGATGTCGAGGTCCTGCTTCGCCGCCTCGTCGAAGTGCGGCTTGCACCACTCCCACGGCTTGCACGGGCCCGCGTAGTCCTTCAGCACGTTGGGAATCTCGTCCCACATGTAGTTCATGCTCGCGCGCTGGTAGCTCTTCTCCGGCCCGCCCGAGCCGCGCATGGCGAAGCGGCGGCCATGGAACGGCGGCAGCTTCTCGGCCACGGCCCCCGCGGCGGCGCGCAGGGGGCGCGGCACGCGGAAGTACTTGTCGAACTCGAACTGGTCGTGGTAGATCCAGTAGCCGCCGAACAGCTCGTCGGCGCCCTCGCCCGACTGCACCACCTTCACCTGCTCGCGCGCCAGCTTGCTCACGAAGAACAGCGGGATGGCGCTCGGCGCGCCCAGGGGCTCGTCCATGTGGTACTGCTCGGTGGGCACGATGTCGAGGAATTCCTGCGCGTCCACCTTCACCTGCCAGTTCGGCAGGTTCGCCCATGCGGCGAACGCGGTGGCGTCGTCCAGCTCGTTCAGCTTGATGTCGAAGTCGGGCAGCGCGTTGATCTCGGCCAGCTTGTCCTCGCAGCCGATCTCGTAGCCCACCGAGAACGTCTTGATGTCCGGCGCGTGCTGCCCCATGCAGTACGCGGCCAGCGAGCTGTCGATGCCGCCCGACAGGAAGCTGCCGATTTCCACGTCGGCAATCTCGTGCGCCGCCACGGATTCGTCGAACACGCGGTTGATCTCGTCGGCCCACTCGTCAAGGCCCTTGCTCTCGTCGATCTTGTACGTGATGTGGTAGAAGCACTCGATGTTCAGCTTCCCGTCCTCGAACACCATGAAGTGGCCGGGCAGCAGCTTGTGCACGTCCTTGAACATGGTCTGCGAGTCGTTCATGTACTCGAAGCACAGGTACTGCGGCAGCATCTCCTTGTTGAGTTCCTTGCGGAACGCCGGGTGCGCGAGGAACGCCTTGATCTCGCTGCCGTAGATGAGGCGGTTGCCGTCGTGCTGATAGTAGAACGGCTTGATGCCGAACAGGTCGCGCGCGCACACGAGCCGCTTCTTCGGCGCGTCCCAGATGGCGATGGCGAACATGCCGCGCAGCTTCTCGAACACGTCGGTGCCCCATGCCTCGTAGCCGTGCACGATGGTCTCGGTGTCGCCGTTCGTCTTGAATTGGTAGCCCAAGGCCTCGAGCTCGGCGCGCAGCTCCTGGAAGTTGTAGATCTCGCCGTTGAACGTGACGGTCACGGTGCCGTCGGCGTTCTGCATGGGCTGGCGCGAGCCCTCGAGGTCGATGATGGACAGGCGACGGAAGCCCATCGCGATGCCGTCGTCCACGAAGAAGCCCTCGTCATCGGGCCCGCGGTGGGCGATGCGATCGGCCATGTCCTTCACGACCGCCTTATTGATCTCGGTATCGTAATCAACCGCGGTGAATCCCACGAATCCGCACATGTGATTGGTTCTCCTGTTCACGTGACGACGCTGTGAGCTTCACATGATACGGCAACCGCCCAGCAAATCGGGTGGTTTTCACGAAACGCGCGCGAGGTGCGAGGCGCTATGCGATAATGCTACGGTATACCGTATCTGAAGGAGATTTCGATCATGTCCGCATCACCCCGCATCGCCACATCGGCCGACGTGACGCGCCGTTTGCAGCCCGTCGTCGTCGGCGGCGACATCCTCGCCTACAGCTACGTGCGCGAGCTGCATCGCGCGTACGGCATCGAGCGCACCATCGTGCTGGCCACGCAGGATATCAAGATGCTGTCGTCGAGCCGCTTCACCGACTACCGCCTCGAGCCGCTCATCCACGAACCCGAGGGGCTCTACGACGCGCTCGAACGCACGGCCGCGCGCGCACTGGCCGAAGACCCCAACCGCGTGCTGCTCGTGCTCGGCTGCGACGACTGCCATGCGCGCATGCTCTCGTCGGGCAAGGCGCGCCTCGAGGCCGCCGGCTACACGGTGCCCTACATCGACTTCGACCTGCTCGACGACATCACGCAGAAGCGCCGCTTCTACGAGCTGTGCGAAGAGCTGAGCATCCCCTTCCCGCGCACGTGGTACTTCTCGTGCGGCCCGGACGGCCCTGCCGAGCTGCCGGTGCACGAGCTGCCCTACCCGCTCATCGCGAAGCCGTCGAACTCGGCGCAGTTCCAGGATGCCACCATCGCCCGCAAGCGCAAGATCTACGAGATCGACTCGCCCGAAGAGATGGCGCAGGTGTGGAGCGACATCCGCGCCTCCGATTACGACAACGAGCTCGTGCTGCAGGACTTCATCCCCGGCGGCGACGACGCCATCCGCACGCTCACCACGTTCTCCGACGCAACCGGCGATATGCGCGTGGTGTCGGGCGGCGTCGTGTGCCTGCAAGACCACGATCCCACCGCACTCGGCAACCCCGTGTGCATCATGGGCGAGCGCGAGGAGGCCATCATCGAAGCCGCCAAGCGCTTTTTGGCAAAGACGGGCTACCGCGGCTTCGCGAACTTCGACATCAAGTTCGACGAGCGCGACGGCTCCTTCCGCTTCTTCGAGGTGAACACGCGCTGCGGGCGCAACACCTACTACCTCAGCCTGGGCGGTCAGAACTTCGTCGAGCTCATCGTGCGCGAGTTCCTGCTCGGCGAGACCATCGAGTACCGCGAGGCGTACAACCCGTTCGTCTACAGCTGCGTGCCGCGCTACGTGCTCGACCGCAGCATGGAGAACCGTGCGCGCCTGCAGCAGGCCGTGGAGACGCTGCGCCGCACGTCCGAGCCCTACCCGCTGCACTACGGCCCCGACTCGTTCGTCCACAACTTCTGGGCGAAGGCCATGCACGTGAACCAGATTCCCAAGTTCAAGCGCTTCTACTGGGACACCGACGGCAAGCAGCTGAAGTAGCACGGTGAAACGCTCCGGACTCATTGCCATGATCGCACTCACCGTGTTGCCGCTTGCGGCAACCGGGCTTGCCGTGCTGTTCGTGCTACCCGACGTCATCCCAACACATGCGGGGATACACGGCATCGATACCGTCGGGTCGAAGTACGACGCGTTCGTCGTCGCCTTCATCGTGGCGGGCTGCGGCGCGCTGCTCACGTTGATGTACGTCTTCATGGATCAGCTGGCCGCCATGGGTTTCGTACACGGCACCGATGCGAACGGCGGCCGCATCGTCATGATCGCATCTCAAATCATCGTCGACGTCATCCTGCTTCTCGGCCTCGTCTGGATGACCTTCGGCTTGAAGTAACGAAGCCCGCATGATGCGGGCTAGCCTTCTTATACCGGGCGCCTGTGGCCTTCTTCGGTGGTGAGCACGACGAGGCCGTCCTCGGTGATGGCCACCGTCTTCTCGAAGTGCGCGGACGGCAAGCCGTCGCGCGTGCACACCAGCCAGCCGTCGGGCATCTGGCGCGTCTTATGCGTGCCCAGGTTGATCATGGGCTCGATGGCCAGCACCATGCCGGCCTCCAGCTTCACGCCGGTGTGCTTGCGACCGAAGTTCGGCACGTTCGGGTCCTCGTGCATGTCGCGCCCGATGCCGTGGCCTACGTACTCGCGCACCACGCCGTAGCCCTCGGCCTCGGCGACGGTCTGCACGGCGTGCCCGATGTCGCCCAGGCGATTGCCCACCCGCGCAGCGTCGAGGCCGGCCCACATGCACTTCTCCGTCGTATCGAGCAGGTGCTGCTTCTCGGGCGATATCTTGCCCACCGCATACGTCCACGCGTTGTCGCCCACCCACCCGTCGACGATGGCGCCCGTGTCGATGGAGATGATGTCGCCCTCCCGCAGCACGACGCCGCGCGAGGGGATGCCGTGCACGATCTGCTCGTTCACCGACGCGCAGATGGAGCCGGGGAACCCGCCGTACCCCTTGAATGCGGGGATGCCGCCCTCGCTGCGGATGATCGCCTCGGCGGCCTCGTCGAGCTCGAGCGTCGACACGCCCGGACGCACGAGCGCGCCCACTTCGCGCAGCACCTTGGCCGACAGACGGCCCGCTTCCTTCATGGCCTCGATCTCGGCCGGAGACTTCCTGATGATCATGCTGATTCGCTCACCTTATCTCGTATGCGTTTGCTTGCCGCCGCCCAGTATAGCACTGCCCTTCCGGCTTCCGTCGCCGTTACGGGCCCTTCACGCTCCTGAAACGCTCGCCGCGCGGTCGGAAACCCGCACGCACGGCGCTTGCTAGCATGGGCCCGTGAACGGCACCCGAATGAACAGGAGGCTCTATGAACCCGTTTGACCAGAAGCCCACCGCATCCATCGAGGACATGATGCTCGACTGGAAAGACCTCTCGCCCCGTCCGTACAAGAAACTCGACGTCGATCCGTACACGAAGGCGCGCATCATCCTCATGAACGGCATCGAGGTGGAAGCCGTGATGTTCGGCCATAACTTCAACCGCAATTGCGAGGACAACGACCTGCGCCGCGAGCTCGCCCTGCTGCGCCGCATCGAGCAGGGGCAGCAGAAACACGTGAACTGGCTGTCCCCTTCCGACGAGACGCCGCTCGAAACCACCATCGGCTACGAGCAGCTGGCCGTCGACCTCACGGCCTGGCTCGCCATGCACGAGCCCGACCACTACGCGAAGGCCTGCATGGACTTCGCGCTGCTCGAGGACTTCGACCACCTGTACCGCTACGCGAACCTGCTCAAGATGGACGAGGATCTGCCCGCTCACAAGCTCGTGCGCGATACCATCGAGATCACGCCGGGTCGTCCCACCATCGCGCACCATCGCCATCCGTTCGACTCCATCCGCGCGCCGCGCAACGCCAAGACCGCCGACATCCGCACGACGCTCGGCGCGCTCATCCTCACCGCCGGCGAGCAGCAGACCATGAACTACTACATGAACCTGGGCAACACCCAGCCCGAAGGCGTCGCACGCGACCTCTACCTGGAAATCGGCATGGTGGAGGAAGAGCACGTCACGCACTACGGCGCGCTGCTCGACCCCTCGGCCACGTGGCTGCAGAACCTGCTGCTGCGCGAGTACATGGAGTGCTACCTGTACTACTCGTTCTACGAGACCGAGACCGACCGGTACGTGAAGAAGATTTGGGAGCATCACTTCGAGCAGGAGGTGGCGCACCTGCACAAGGCCGCCGACCTCCTGTACAAGTACGAGGACGAGGAGTGGCAGGCCCTCATTCCCGACGGCACGTTCCCCGAGCTGCTCGACCTGCACCCCACGAAGGACTACGTGCGCGAAGTGCTCGACGAGCAGGTGACGCTCACCGCGAAGGGCGAGGAATTCGACGAGGTGGACGATCTGCCGAGCGGCTACCGTTTCTTCGGATGGAACGACCGGGTGAACGGCCGCGTGCAGGACGTGCCCAGCCATGTCGTCATCCGCGAGCTGCAAAAGGAGCACGGCGAAGACTACCGCGTGGAAGACCAGGAGAGCCCTGTGCGCGCCCTGCGCAACCGCAAGGAGGACAACACGAAGCTCGGCCGCGTGCAAGGCGCCGAGCACGATTCCAAGCGCGCCCCGGCTCGCGAGGACCTGCTCGAACGCGAAGCCGTGCTGGCCTAGCCGCGCCGCACCGGCTTTGAACGCGAAAACGCCCGCGGATCACTCCGCGGGCGTTTCGTCGTCGCCTTCCCCTCCGGTTTGCTCGGGGTTCTCAGCGCCGGACGGCTTGAGCCGCCCGGCGTCTTTGAGCGCACGGCGCAGGATGAACTCCACCTGGGCGTTCACGCTGCGCAGGTCGTCGGCGGCCCACCGCTCGATGCCTGCCCACACCTCCGAATCGATACGGAGGGGATATTGCTTCCGTTTCGCCATGGCCTATTGGTACAGCGTTCCCGTGTTCAGCACCGGCTGCGCATCGGACTCGCCGCACAGCACCACCATGAGGTTCGACACCATGGCCGCCTTGCGCTCGTCGTCCAGATCCACCACGCGCTTCGCGGACAGCTCGGTCAGCGCCATGTCCACCATGCCCACCGCGCCCTGCACGATCTTCTCGCGGGCGGCGATGACGGCCTCGGCCTGCTGACGACGCAGCATGGCCTGGGCGATTTCCGGCGCGTACGCCAGATGCGTGAGGCGCGCATCGTCGATGATCACGCCCGCCTTCTCGAGACGCACGGCCAGCTCTTCCTTGAGCGCCTCGGACACTTCCTCGATGTTGCTGCGCAGCGTGATCTCGCCGTCGGGCTCTCCCGGCATCTGATCGTAGGCGTACGTGGTGGCCACATGGCGCAGGGCCGTCTCGCTCTGCGTATGCACGTAGGAGTTGTAGTCGTCCACGTCGAACAGCGCCTTCGCGGTGTTCTCGACGCGCCACACGATGACGTCGGCGATCTCGATGGGGTTGCCGCACTTGTCGTTCACCTTGAGGTGCTCGCCGTTGTAGGTGCGGGCGCGCAGCGATACTTTCGTGGAAAGCGGCGTCGCCTTGCCCGCCACGTACGTCGAGCCCGAGCTGCGTGAGAAGAACGGGTTCGCCCAATGGAAGCCCTCGTCGCGCACGGTGCCCTTGTAGTCGCCGAACAGGATGAGCACGCGCGCCTGGTTCGGCTGGATCGTGAAGAAGCCCATGAAGATGAGAAACGGCACGATGCAGATGGCGAGGATGCCCACCACGAGCAACACGACCCCGAGCGCCTGAGTCCCCGTCGCCACGGGCGCGTCCTCGGGTGGAATGAGCAGAGCTCCCGCTACGATGAGCGCAACGCAAAGCGCCGTAACGACAACCAACACGGCCAACATGGGCCACCCGCTCTTGGCATGCACGGTCTTCTCGACGGACATGATCTTCCCTTTCTCTGAGGTGATACGAATATGATATCACATTGAGATCGTGCTGGGAATACCTGATTGCGCGGCGGAGGACTTCGGGATGTGGGCGTCCCCCGCCGCGCATATCGCACGCCGCGTACGTCACGAATCGGCGCGGAACCGTCGCACAGACCGCCCATTCTCCCCGCGCCAAAGAGCAAGGGCACAAAAAAAGGAGCCCCTTGGGGCTCCTTTTTCATTGCGATTGCGCGCTTATTCGGCGGCGGTTTCCGTGTAGTTGCGGGTCACGGACGGGTCGACCGAGACGCCGGGGCTCATCGTGGAGGACACGGTGATGGACTTCACGTACTTGCCCTTGGCTGCAGCCGGCTTCATGCGGATGATCTCGTCGTACACAGCGCCGTAGTTCTCGGCGAGCTGCTCGGCGGTGAAGCTCACCTTGCCGAGGATGACGTGCGCGATGCCGTAACGGTCGGCACGGTACTCCACGCGGCCGCCCTTGAGCTCGTTGATGGCCTTGGCCACGTCGTTGGTGACGGTGCCCAGCTTGGGGTTCGGCATGAGACCGCGGGGGCCGAGGATCTTGCCCAGGCGACCAACCTTGCCCATCTGGTCGGGGGTGGCAACGGCGGCGTCGAAGTTGAACTCGCCGGCCTGAATCTGCTGCGTGAGCTCGTCGGTGCCGACGATGTCAGCGCCCGCCTCTTCGGCGGCACGGGCAGCTTCGCCCTCGGCGAACACGGCCACGCGGACGGTCTTGCCCGAGCCGTTCGGCAGGCTCACGGTGCCGCGGAGCTGCTGGTCGGCCTGACGGGTGTCGATGCCCAGGCGGAAGTCCGCCTCAACCGTCTCGTCGAACTTCGCGAACGCGACGTCCTTCACGAGCGCGAGAGCCGCGAGCGGAGCACGCGTCTCCTCACCGATCTTCTCGACCGCAGCGCGGTAGTTCTTGGAAAGCTTCGTCATGGTACTTCCTTTCGTGGTGCGTAGCGAGCGCGCGAAGCGCTCTTCCACTGTTGTCTATCGAACGACGGCCGCCGGGGTGCGGCGGCCGACTATTCCAAACGTCGAAGCTGGAGTTAGTCTTCCAGCGTCTTGCCCTGAAGCATAGCCGCAACCTTCTTGGAAGGCACGTACTTGATCTTCATGTCGCGGCCTTCGATGCGCACGCCCATGCTGCGGGCCGTACCGGCGATGATCTCCATGGCGGCCTCGATGGTGTTGGCATTGAGGTCCGGCATCTTGATCTCGGCGATCTCGCGGAGCTGGTCCTCCGTGAGCGTACCGGCAACCTGCATGTGCGGGATGCCCGCGCCGCTCTTGATGCCGAGGCGCTCCTTGATGAGGATGGCCGCCGGCGGGGTCTTGCACACGAACGTGAACGACTTGTCCTCGTACACCGTGATCTCGACCGGGATGATGGTGCCGGACTGGTCCTGCGTCTGGGCGTTGAACGCCTGGCAGAACTGCATGATGTTGACGCCCTGGGCACCGAGCGCCGGGCCAACCGGAGGAGCCGGGTTCGCGGCACCAGCCGGGATTTGCAGCTTGATAAAGCCGGTTTGTTTCTTTTCAGCCATGAGAGCTTCCTTTCAGCTGATCACAATCGCAAAATCGTAAAACTTGAATCTATCAACAAAGCGGCATGAGTCGAATGAGAAGCCCCGGTCCACGCGGGCACGCGACGCCGCTTGTGTTCACAACCTAAATCTTGGCCACCTGATCGAACGAAAGCTCGACCGGCGTTTCGCGGCCGAAGATGGAGACCATGACCTTCACCTTGCCGGCATCCGGGGAAACCTCGGACACCACGCCGTCGAACTCGGCGAGCGGGCCCGAGACCACCTTCACCGACTGCCCCACTTCGAGGCTCGACGAGGTCTTCTTCGGAGCCTCGCGGCTCGTGCGCTTCATGATCTTGTTGTACTCGTCGCGCGTGAGCGGAGCGGGGTTGCCATCGGCACCCACGAACCCGGTCACACCCGGCGTGTTGCGAACCGCAGCCCAGCTGCGATCGTCCAACTCCATACGAACGAGCACGTAGCCCGGAAACACCTTTTTCTCGCTCTCAACGCGACGGCCACCCTCTTTGATCTCGGTGACCATCTCCGTCGGGATCTCGATGCCGAAGACGTTGTTCTCGAGGCCCATCGTTTCGATGCGCGTCTCGAGGTTCTTCTTCACCTTGTTCTCGTATCCTGAATACGTATGCAGGACGTACCACTTCTTCGCCATGCGTTTAGACCCCCAAACCGGAAATAGCAATCAGCAACGGCGTGATGATGACGTTGTCGAGCAACGCAACATAGGCACCGAAGAACACGAGCGCAACCACAACCACGACGCTCCAACGCAGCACGTCTTGCTTCGTCGGCCAGGTCACACGCTTCAGCTCGGAACGCACGTCCTTGAGAAACCCGAAACGCCGCTTCTTAGCGGGCTTCTTCTCAGGGGCCTTCTCGACCTTCTTCTCAACGCTCTTGCTGGAAGCCTTTGCCTGCTTGCCGCCGTCTGCGGACGCGTCGCTCTTTTCGGCCTTCTTGAAAAACCGCTTCTTAGGCGCCTCGGTCGCAGCAGCATCGGCTTCGGCGTTCTTGTTCGCCGCGGCAGCGGCTTCAGCCTCAAGCGCCTGTTCCTTGCGGGTGGCGCGGGCAGCAGACGCCTTCGCTCGCTGTGTCTTTGATTTCTTCGCCATCTGATTCCTTAACCGGGGATCCGTATCCGTGTAAACGCCAAACAAGCAGCCTGATCACAAGCTGCTCATCCAAGCAACCTGATGCAAGCTGCTCATATACTCGAGCTGGCAGGCCAGGAGGGACTCGAACCCCCAACATGCGGTTTTGGAGACCGCCGCTCTACCAATTGGAGCTACTGGCCTATGCTCGTGCCAAACCTCTGATACGCTATCGGGTTTCCTTGTGCACCGTGTGGCACTGGCACCACTTGCAGTACTTCTTCAACTCGATACGATCAGGATTGTTCTGCTTGTTCTTCTTGGTCGTGTAGTTACGGCGCTTGCACTCCGTGCACGCCAAAGTGACCAACGTACGCATGAATTCTCCTTTATGCCAAAACTGAAACGAGCTTGGATCTCATACACATGAATTCTCATAAACGGGGCCCGCACGAGCGGGCCCCGCATGATTACGCTACAGCAGTGTTACTTGATGATCTTCGTAACACGACCCGAGCCGACCGTGCGGCCACCCTCGCGGATAGCGAAGCGCAGGCCGTCTTCCATGGCGATCGGGTGAATGAGCTCGCCCTTGATCTCCACGTTGTCGCCCGGCATGACCATTTCGGTGCCCTCGGGAAGGTGGGCAACGCCCGTCACGTCCGTCGTGCGGAAGTAGAACTGCGGACGGTAGCCGTCGAAGAACGGCGTGTGTCGGCCGCCCTCTTCCTTCGTCAGGATGTAGACCTGGCCCTCAAACTCGGTGTGCGGGGTCACGCTACCGGGCTTGCAGAGAACCTGGCCGCGAACGATGTCCTCGCGCTTGACGCCGCGGAGCAGGCAGCCGATGTTGTCGCCGGCCTGAGCCTCGTCGAGCAGCTTGCGGAACATTTCGATGCCGGTGCAGACCGTGTTGGCGGTCTCCTTGATGCCGATGATCTCCAGCGGGTCGTTGACATGCAGCGTACCACGCTCGACACGACCGGTGGCAACGGTGCCGCGGCCGGTGATGGTCATCGTATCCTCGACAGCCATCAGGAACGGCTTGTCAACCATGCGCTCCGGCGTCGGGATGTAGGAGTCAACAGCCTCCATGAGCTCCCAGACCTTGTCCTGCCACGCCTTGTCGCCCTCGAGGGCCTTCAGGGCGGAGCCGCGGATGATCGGGGTGTCGTCGCCGGGGAACTCGTAGCTGTCGAGCAGCTCGCGAACTTCCATCTCGACGAGCTCGAGAAGCTCTTCGTCGTCCACCATGTCGCACTTGTTCAGGAACACGACGATGTAGGGAACGCCGACCTGACGGGCGAGCAGGATGTGCTCGCGAGTCTGGGCCATCGGGCCGTCGGTGGCGGCGATGACGAGGATGGCGCCGTCCATCTGAGCAGCACCCGTGATCATGTTCTTGACGTAGTCAGCGTGACCGGGGCAGTCAACGTGGGCGTAGTGGCGGGAATCCGTCTCGTACTCGATGTGAGCAATGGAGATCGTGATGCCGCGCTCGCGCTCTTCGGGGGCCTTGTCGATGTTCTCGAAAGCCGTGAAGTCCGCATGGGCGGAACCGTGGGTGCCGTCGTTCTCGGACAGCGTCTTGGAAATGGCGGCCGTCAGGGTCGTCTTGCCGTGGTCGACGTGACCGATGGTGCCGATGTTAACATGCGGCTTGGAACGCTCGAACTTAGCCTTAGCCATGTTTCATCCTCCTCTAATAGGATCGCTCGTAGCGAAACGAAAACAAAATAACGACGCGTCCGACAAAGCGGACGCGAGATAATACAATGGTAGCGGTGACTGGATTTGAACCAGTGACGCCACGGGTATGAACCGTGTGCTCTAACCAACTGAGCTACACCGCCATGTAGCAAAATGGAGCCTGCGATCGGACTTGAACCGACGACCTCTTCCTTACCAAGGAAGTGCTCTACCGACTGAGCTACACAGGCGAATAATGGTGGGCGCGCTAGGATTCGAACCTAGGTAGGCATAGCCAACGGGTTTACAGCCCGTCCCCTTTAGCCACTCGGGCACACGCCCATGATTCGCTGCTTAATTCATGTGTATTTATCAAGCTGCCTGCCGCGCTTTTCGGTGAATCCGAACGCGCGAGCAGGAGAATAATACGCTAGGATCACCACCGTGTCAACTGTCTACACGCCCCCGGGTGTGTCTCCACTAATCCTCCTTTTCTCGACCTCGCCGCTTTGAGAACGAGCACGCTCCCCCATCGCTTCCACGCTGATCATCCCTCAAGTGCCTCGCGCAGCGGTCGGTACGCGTCCACCAACGCCTCGAGGCGCATACGTGCGTTTGCGGGGCTTGTCGACGGAAGACCGCATTGAGGAATTTCTGGAAGGAGCGGCGCGCCGAAGCGACGGTATAACGTTGTCGCCTTCGTGCCCGTGGTGAAGACGGCGTCGAGGCGCGCGACGGACGCCACGCGCCTCAGGTCGTTCGGCACCGGGTCGGCGATGCTCGCATCCGAGGCGCCGACGATGGTGCACGACGCGAGCACGTCCCACAGCGCGATGCGATGCGCGAGCAGAAAGGCCGTGCGCTCCTCGTTGCCGCAGGGTTCCGGTTCGTCGAACAGCGCGGCGAGCACCTTCCAGAACCGGTTGTGCGGATGGCCGTAGTAAAAACCCACTTCCCGCGATTTCGGCGAGGGCATGGTGCCCAGCACGAGCACGCGCGAACGCTCATCATATATAGGTGCGAGCGGATGGACGATGCGGGAGGCTTCCACGGCGACGGCCCTCCCCTACGCCCGGCTCGGCAGTTTGAGGGTTGCCTCGGCCAGCACGTGTCCTTCGATAGCGCGGCGGAATTCGTTGAGGAAGTAACCCTCGGCAAGATCGAGCTCGCAATCGAGCGCGTACAGCGTGAGCGTGTACTCGTGCGTCTTGTCGGGCGGATAGGGACCCGCGTAGCGATGGATGATGCGCGGGTCGGTATGGCCGCCCGCGAACGGCGACCAGTCGCTGTTCGAACCCTGCACGCACGCGACGGCGCCGGACGCGCTCACGTTTTCGGGGATGAGGGCGATGTCGGACGGGAAGTTGCACGCGATCCAATGGATCCAGCAGAAGCCGCCCACGGGAATCGCGTCCCAGTCGAGCAAGGTGAGCGCAAGCGACCGTGCGCCGACGGGCACGTCCGAAATCTCGATGGGAAACGATCGGATGGGATGGCCGTCAAGCTGATAGGCGGCGGGCGCGTGCTTGCCGAAACGGTCGGGCAGGAGTCCGTGCTCGAGTTCGACGGAAATGTTCATGGTCGATCTCCTTTCGCTTTCTCCCCCAGTATAAAAGAAAAGAGGGCCGAAGCCCTCCGTTCTGCTAGAACTGCAACGCATGCGTGAAGCCCGACCACGAAAGCGGGTCGGTATCTCGCACATAGGCACCCGGCGTCGGAGCATGAACGTAATGCGACCCGCCCGCGTTCACCGCGATGCCGACATGGCCGAAACGCCACAGCACGTCGCCGGGTCGCGCTTCGGACACCGACACGCGGTTGGCCGCAGCTGCGTATTGATCTTCGCTCTGATGCGGCACCACGATGCCCACCTGGCGATACGCCCACGTGACGAGGCCGGAGCAGTCGAACTCGTCGGGGCCTTCGGCGGCCCACACGTAGGGGCAGCCGATGCGGCTCAAGGCGTAGCCCACGACGGAGTCGTAATTGCCAACCGGGCGGCTCGGGTAGACCGGACCCGGTTCGTCCCCGTTTCCTCCCCCGCCCCCGCCGCCGTTGCCACCGGAATTGGCGCTGGCCTTTGCCGCGGCTTCGGCGGCAGCTTGCTCCGCTGCGGCAATCGCCGCAGCCGCCTGCTCTTGCTCGAGCAGCTCGCGCGCCTCGGCGTCGAGCGAGTTGACCAGCTCGGCGGCCTGGTCGACCTTGGCTTGGGACTCATCCTGGATCTGCTTGGCCTCGGCGGCCTTCGCCGCGGCGATGGATTCCTGACGGGCGAACTCGTCCTTGGCGGCCTGCAGCTCCTCGCGCAGGGTCTTCGCTTCGTGAACCATATCCGCGTCTTCGGCGTTCACATGGTTGAGCAAATCCCAGTTCTGCGTGAACTCTTCGAAGGAGGAAGCACCCAGGACGAAATCGAGGAAGCTCGTCGATCCGGAGCGGTACATGCTGCGCGCTCGCGTGCCGAGCCTCTCTTGCACGCCGGCGATCTTCCTGGTGGTATCGTCGATTTTGGCCTGCTCGGCCTCCATGGCGGCTTTGGCATCGTCCTGCTCGCCAAGCGCTCGATAATAGTTGTCGGCAGCCGTCTCGAGTTCGGCCTGCAGGCCGACGAGCTGGTTGCGGACGGCATCGGCTTCCGCTTGCTTTTCAGCGGCCGTCTCGGCGAACGCGGCGGTTGGAGCCATGAGGGTGAGAGCGCCGAGCGCGGCGGCGCCACTGAGGAACGTTCGCCTCCGTAGTCCGATGGTATGCTCTCTCATCTGAGTCCCCTTTGATTGAGCATGGATAGGTATGGGCTGAACGCATAATACCACGTTCGAGAGGATGCTCAAAAAGAGGTTGTGGACACAGTTCATAACACCAGATCGGTGCACCTATAAAAGAAAGGAGGACCGAAGCCCTCCTTTCTTTATCATGCTGAATTGCTAGAACTGCAGGCAGTTCGTGAACTGCGCCCACGACAGGGAGTCGGTGTCGCGCACGTAGGCGCCGAAGGTGGGGGCGTGCACGTAGTGCGAGCCACCCGCGCTCACCGCGATGCCGACGTGGCCGTAGCGCCACAGGACGTCGCCGGGACGCGCCTCGGACACCGAGCCCACGTAGCTTGCGGCGGCCTTCTGCGACTCGCTCTGGTGCGGCAGGGAAATGCCCACCTGGCGATACGCCCACGTGACGAGGCCGGAGCAGTCGAACGCGTCGGGGCCTTCGGCGGCCCACACGTAGGGGCAGCCGATGCGGCTCATGGCGTAGCCCACGACGGAGTCGTAGCTGCCAACCGGGCGGCTCGGGTAGACCACGGTGCCACCACCGCCGCCACCGCCGTTGTTACCGCCGTCGGAGTTGCCGCCGCCATTGTTGTTGTAGTTGTTGCCGGAGTTGTTGTTCGTGTTCGCGGCTTCCTCGGCCAAGCGCTTCGCCTCGGCCTCGGCTGCGGCCTGGGCGGCTGCAGCGGCCGCGGCTGCGGCCTGCTCCTGCTCGAGGAGCTCGCGCGCTTCGGCGTCGAGCGAGTTGACCAGTTCGGTAGCCTGATTGACCTTGGCTTCGGTCTCATCCTGGATCTGCTTGGCCTCGGCGGCCTTCGCTGCGGCGATGGACTCCTGACGGGCGTACTCGTCTTTGGCGGCCTGCAGCTCTTCGCGCAGGGTCTTCGTCTGATCAACCATGTCCGCGTCGTTCTCGTTCATCTGGTTGAGCAGGTCCCAGTTCTGCGTGAACTCTTCGAAGGAAGAAGCACCCAGGACGAAATCGAGGAAGCTCGTCGATCCGGAGCGGTACATGCTGCGCGCTCGCGTGCCAAGCTTGTCTTGCAAGCTGGCGATCTGCGTGTTAGCGTCGTCGATTTTGGCCTGTTCGGCTTCCATCGCCGCCTTGGCGGCATCTTGCTCTTCGATGGCCTTGTAGTAGTTGTCAGCTGCCGTCTCCAGATCGGCCTGCAGGCCGACGAGCTGGTTACGGACGGCATCGGCTTCGGCTTGCTTTTCAGCGGCCGTCTCGGCAAACGCGGCGGTCGGAGCCATAAAGGACAGGGCGCCAAGCGCGGCAGCGCCACTGAGGAACGTTCGCCTACTGAGTCCGATTGTATGCTCTCTCATGTATGAAGTCCTCCTAGATTGAGCACGTAGTATGTATGGGCAAAAGCTGAACGCATAATACCACGTTCGCGCCGATGCTCAAAAAAGGTTGTGAACGCGTTTCATAACCCCAGATCAAAGTACGTGCGCTTGGACCTCCCCGCGAACCGGAGGCGTTTTCGGGCCGTCGCGAAGCCGCTAACAAGCTTGCCATCAGGGCATATAGAACAAACGAGGAGGCCACAAGGTATGGGGTGGCCTCCTCTAGATGTTGTAGAACCGTAGGCTCAGCGACTACTGCGCGCCTTGTGCTTCCTCGTCCATATAATGGTCGAACTCGTTGACGACCGCCTCCGACGGGGGCGCCGTGAGCTTCGATACGATCACGATGGCCAGAAGCGACAGGACGAACGCGGGCAGCAGCTCGTAGATGCCGAACACGCCGCCGAGGGGCTTGACGAAGTTGTGCCACACGAGCACCGCCGCCGTGCCGACGAGCATGCCCGCGAGCGCGCCCTGCATGTTCGCGCGGCGCCAGTACAGCGCGCACAGGGTGAGGGGGCCGAACGAGGCGCCGAGGCCCGCCCAGGCGTAGGACACCACCCCGAAGATGGACGAGTTCTCGTCGTAGGCCACGATGATGCCGAACATGAACACCGCCACGAGCGTGAGGCGCGCCACGATCATGACCTGCCGATCGGTGGCGTCCTTCTTGATGACGCCGCGGAAGATGTTCTCGGCCACCGACGAGCCGGCGATGAGCAGATAGGACGACGACGAGCTCATGGAGGCGGCGAAGATGCCCGACACCACGACGCCGCACATGAACGGCGGCAGGATCATGCGGGACAGCACGATGAACACGTTCTCGGCCGCAGCCTGCGTGGCGAAGTCGACGGGGATGATGGCGCGCCCCACCAACCCGATGCAGATGCCGCAGGCCAGCGACACGACGCACCACACGACGGCGATGACGCGCGACTTCTTCACCTCGTCGGCCGAGCGGATGCCCATGAAGCGCACGAGCACCTGCGGCATGCCGAAGTAACCGAGGCCCCAGGCCAGCATCGAAGCGATGGTGATGACGGGGTACGCGGCCGCGTCGCCGAACAGGGGCGTGCCGTTCTCGACGAGCTGCCGGCCCGCATCGTCCACGAGGGGCACCGCTATCTGGGTGCCGCTCAGGAAGCCGGGGATGTTCTGCAGGAACGCGACGGTGTTGTCGACGCCGCCCGCCCACGCCACCGAGCCCACGAACACGGTGGCCAGCGCGAAGAACATGAGCACGCCCTGCACGAAGTCGGTGGTGACCACCGAAAGGTAGCCGCCCACGAGCGTGTAGAGGAACACGATGATGGCCCCGAGCACCATCATGGTGGAGTAGTCGAGGCCGAACAGCGTGGCGAACAGCTTGCCGCAGGTCACGAAGCAGCTGCCCACGTACACGCAGAAGAACACCATGATGATGAGCGCGGCCACCGTGGACACGATGTTCTTATGGTCGTGGAAGCGCTTGCTGTAGAATTCCGGCAGCGTGATGGAATCGCCCGCCACCACGGAATACTTCCGCAAACGCTTCGCCACGAACTTCCAGTTGAGGTACGTGCCGATGGCCAGGCCGATGGCCGTCCACATGGCGTCGGACGCGCCCGTGAAATACGCCACGCCCGGCAGGCCCATGAGCAGCCACCCCGACATGTCGGAGGCTTCGGCCGACAGCGCCGTGAGCCACGGCCCGACGCCGCGCCCGCCGAGGAAGTACTCGGCCGTCGACGAGTTCGACCGCTTCGCGTACACGAAGCCGATGGTGAGCACCGCGACGAAGTACAGAAGCATCGCGAATACCACCCAAAAATCGTTGGAAACCACGCAGGTTCCTCCCCTCTGTGCAGTCCGACCCCCGGTCGGACGATGTGCGAACCGTTGGGATTATACGACAGGTTGCGCGCAGGGGCTGCGGAAAACGGTATCGACGCGTATGGGCCTAATCTTTATACTGGAAGGGATGCTCGACACAGGAGGGCCGCAGGCGCGGCCTCGCACGACCGACGATGGAAGGAAGCACGATGCCCACGTACGCGGAGATGGACAGCGCTCAGCTGGCGGCTCTCAAGGAAGACCTCGAACGCGAGTACGGCGAGATCAAGGCGCGGGGCTTAAGCCTCAACATGGCGCGCGGCAAGCCCGCGAAGGCGCAGCTCGACCTCAGCATGGGGATGCTCGAGAGCGTGACCACGATGGAGGACTGCGTGGCCGAGGACGGCACCGACTGCCGCAACTACGGCGTGGGATTCGGCCTGCCCGAGGCCAAGGCGTTCATGGCCTCCATGCTGGACGACGATCCCGACAACGTGATCGTGTTCGGCAACGCGAGCCTCAACATCATGTACGACACCCTCGCCCGCTGCTGGATGTTCGGCACGCTGGGCTCGAAGCCGTGGAGCCAGCTTGAGACGGTGAAGTGGATCTGCCCCGCGCCCGGCTACGACCGCCACTTCGGCGTGACCGAGGAGTTCGGCATCGAGATGATCCCCGTGCCGATGACCGACGAGGGCCCCGACATGGACGAGGTGGAGCGCATCGCCGCCTCCGACGCGTCCGTGAAGGGCATCTGGTGCGTGCCGAAGTACTCGAACCCCGGCGGCGTCACCTACTCCGACGAGGTCGTGCGCCGTTTGGCCGCCATGGAGTGCGCCGCCGACGACTTCCGCATCTTCTGGGACAACGCGTACTGCGTGCACCATCTGTTCGACGAGGCGGCCGAGCAGGATCAGCTGCTCGACATCGCGAAGGCGTGCGCCGAGGCCGGCAACGCCGACCGTGCGTTCAAGTTCGCCTCCACGTCGAAGGTGACCTTCCCCGGCGCGGGCATCTCAGCCATGGCCGCGAGCCCGGCGAACATCGCCGAGATCAAAAAGCGCGTGGGCGTGCAGACCATCGGCCACGACAAGCTGAACCAGCTGCGCCACGTGCGCTTTTTGGGAGACGCCGCAGGCCTGGCCGCGCATATGGCGAAGCACGCCGCCATCCTGCGCCCGAAGTTCGAGCTGGTGAACGCCAAGCTGGAAGAGGGCCTCGACGAGGTGGGCGGCTGCAGCTGGTCGAACCCGCGCGGCGGCTACTTCGTGTCGTTCGACGCGCCCGAGGGATGCGCCAAGCGCATCGTGGGGCTGGCGAAAGAGGCGGGCGTGACCATGACGGGCGCCGGCGCGACGTACCCGTACAAGCAAGACCCGCAGGATTCCAACATCCGCATCGCCCCCACGCTGCCGCCGCTCGAGGAGCTCGACGAGGCCATGGACGTGTTCACCACCTGCGTGAAGCTGGCTTACGTGGAGAAGCTGCTGGGTTAAGCGACGACGCGCTCGCGTTCGCCGCCGCGTACGCGTTCGATGAGCCGTAGCGAAGAGCCGCCCGAGGGCGGCTCTTTTCGTCAGGGGTGCTCGACGGCTTGCTTGAGGGCCTGGACGTCGATCTTGCCGGTGGGCAGCTGCGGCAGCTGATGGAAGAACACGACGCGGTCAGGCAGCTTGAACTTCGCGATGCGGCCCTCGGCCCACTGGCGGAACGCCGCCTGGTCCATGACCGTGCCGCGTTTGCACGTGAGCGCGAGCACGATCTGCTGGCCGAGCTCGGGATGCGGCAGCGGGAAGGCGGCCGCTTCGAGCACGGCGGGATGGGCGCTGTAGAGGTGCTCGAGCTCGGCGGCGTACACGTTGAAGCCGCCGCGGATGATCATGCCGTCGATGCGCCCGAGGATGCGCGCGTACCCCTCGTCGTCGAGCGACGCGGCGTCGCCCGTGCGCAGCCACCCCTCGACGTACGCCTCGGCGGTGCGCGCAGGATCGTGCCAGTAGCGCCGCATCATGCAGGGGCTGCGCACGACGAGCTCGCCCTCGCCCCGCTCGCGCAGCACGCCGTCGTCGCCGAGCAGCCGCACCTCCACGCCGGGAAACGGACGGCCCACCGTGGAAGCCGTGTGCGCGAGGTCGTCTTCCACCGTGGTGCAGGTGACGGCGACGGCCTCGGTGGAGCCGTAGCCCACCACCACGCGGCAGTGCAGGCGCTCCCACACGTCCTCGACGAGCTCCTTGGCCACCGTGGCCGAGCCGACGAGCCCCGTGCGCACGCTCGAGAGATCCACCGGATGCCTCTTCAGGTCGAGCAGCAGCCGGCCGAACACGGTGGGCACGCCGTAGATCACCGACACGCGCTCGCGCTCGATAGTGCGCAGCAGGTCGTGCGGCGCGAACTTCTCCACGAGCACGGCCGTTGCGCCGAACATGACCGGCAGCACGATGCCCATGTTCACGCCGAACATATGCGACAGCGGGATGGGCACGGCGAACACGTCGTCGGATGTGCACTGCATGGCGCGCCCGTAACCACGCCAGGAGAACAGCGAGCTTTCCTGCGACAGCACGACGCCTTTGGCGAGGCCGGTCGAGCCCGAGGTGAACGCGATGACGAACGGGTCCTCCATCACGTCGACGGGCGCGGGTTCGCAGGTGTCCGCGCCGCCGGCGAGCAGGTCGGCGAACGTTGTGCAGCCGGGGGCGTCGAAGCGCACGGTGACGATGCGGGCACGGGGCGCGTGGGCGCGCGCGGCGTCGGCGAGGTCGGCGCGTGCGAGCACGACGAAGGCGGGATCGACGCGCTCGAGGCGCAGGGCGAGGTCGCCCTCCTCCATCACCTCGTCGCAGAACACGAGCGTGGCGCCCACGCGCGCTGCCGCGAACAGCACGATAGGGGCCTCGTGCCAGTTCGGCAGCATGACCACGACGATATCGCCCCGCTCGAGGCCCGCGGCGCGCAAGCCCGATGCGCAGCGGCTGACGAGCTTCGCGAAGTCGGCGTAGGTGAGGCGCCGCTCGGCGTCGATGAACGCCGGGTGGCGGGGTTTGAGGCGCGCCCAGTGGTCGGGCGCCGTCTGCAGGTCGAGGCCCTCGAGGAAGTACTCGCGTTCGCACCAAGCCATAGGTTGCCCTTTCGCCGCGTTTGCATTGCGCTCGCCCATGACGATACCGAAGCGGGAAGCCGGGTGCCATCCGCAGTTTGGGGGATATGAGGGAGAGGGAGGGATGCGGATGGGGGGGATGCTGAAACCCAAGCCCTCGCGCTCGGGCGTGCAGGGTGAGCCGCGGTGCCTCCCC
>NZ_PPTT01000042.1 GCF_003339815.1 Eggerthella sinensis | reverse complement strand
GTGCGGGGGTGGCGGGGGCGTGCTAGGCTCCGGACATCGACTCGCTATCCGCGCCATCGTTTCAAGGAGCTCGCCCATGTCCGTACGAACCGCCCCCGCCCCGCACGCGCGCTCGCGCGCCGCACGTCTCGTCCTGCTCGCAGCCTCCGTCCTCCTGGCTCTCACGTTGTGCGCCGCGCCCGGCGCGGCGTTGGCCGCACCGGCGAACCCCTTCGAGGTCGCCGGCCCGGCCGACGCGTACACCTGGGACGGTGCGACGCTGCACGTGACGGGCGCGGACGTGACCGTCACGGGGATGGCCGCCGCCTCCGACCCCGCCGCCGCGGGCGACGTGACGGTGGAGGCGGGCGGCAGCCTGGCGGTGGGCGCGGGCGTGCGCATCGGCACGCTCGCGGTGGCCGGCGGCACGCTCGACCTGTCGGCCGTCGCGGCGGGCGAGCCGCTGGCGGTGGACGCGTGCTCCCTGGGCGGCGGCACGCTCGGCACGCTCGTGGCGCCGTTCGGGGCGACGTCGCTCGCGCAGCTCGTGGATGCCGGCTCCCTCGTGGCAAGCGACGGCATGAACGTGGTGGAGGACGGCGAGCGCATCGGCACCCTGCGAAGCGACGGCTCGTTCGCCATCACGGCCACGCGCGCGGTGACCTTCGTCGGATGGGACGGGGCCGTGCTCGAAACGCAGACGGTGCCGCTGTTCTCGGCGGCCGTCGCCCCCGAGGTCGCGTCGCCCGACGGCTTCGCGTTCACGGGGTGGGACCGCCCGTTCGACCGCGTCGTCGAGGACGCCACCGTCACGGCGCTCTTCGCGCCCGCGCCTGCGCCTGAACCGCAGCCCGCGCCCGACCCGCAACCTGAAAGCGCCCCTGCGCCGTCCTCGTCCTCGGGTTCCGCCAGCTCCTCCGGCGCCGCCGTGCCTTCCGCAAGCGCGGGCAACCCGCAGGCCCGCATCACGTCGAACGGCCCGCAGGCCCGCGTCGGCTCGTCGAAGGCGCTCGCCAAGACGGCCGACCCGCTGCCCGTCGCCGCCCTCGCCGGCGCGGCAGCCGTGGCCCTCGCCGCGCTCATCGTGGCTAAAAAACGCTCATAACCAGGTAAAACGCCAACAAGTAATCCTTTTCAGGTGAAGTTGCGCCCCGCGGCAGTATCGTTCTATTCGTGTGTCGCGCGCCTCCGCGCTCCCCTTCATGATACGAGGTGCACCAACAAGGTGGTGCGAAGGTCACGAAGGAAGGGGAACCAATGGAAGGGAACGCAACGAACAAGAAGACGGCGCGCGTCGGTCTGATGGCGCTCGTCGCGCTCGCGCTTGCGGCCATGTTCGCGCTGTCGGCATGCGCCGGCGGCGGCAAGGCCGCAGCGGAGGTGGCGGGGGAGGACCGCACGAACGCCAAGCAGGTGATCATGGCGGCGGGCGACCTGTTCACGATGATGGACATGGGCCTGACCGACGCGGACAGCCCCGCCACCATCTCGCAGGACGATCCCGCGTACGCCGAATTCTTCGACAAGCTGCTCCAGTATAAGAAGGTCGCCGACCTCGACGTGCAGGACGTCACCATCACGGTGTCCATCCAGGCCGTCCAGGCAAGCACGGCGCGCGAGGACAGCCAGCAGGTGAACTACCGCTACGCCGTTACGCAAGCCAGCATGAACGTGAACGGCACGGCGGTGTCCTACAACGCCGACAAGGGCTTTTCCAAAAACTAAGCGACGAATCGTATACGTGAAGGAGCACGATCATGGAGAACATTTCTCGTAGGAACTTCGTCACCTTGGGCGCCCTGAGCGCGGCCGGCGCCGCGGTGTGCGGCCTGGCCGGCTGCGCCCCGCAGAAGGCGGCGGACGGCGGCACCGCCGCAGCAGGCGCCGGCGCGGGCGGCGCGTCCGCGAAGCAGGGGACCATCAACTGCTCGGGCATCGAGGTGAACCCCGACGAGGTCATGGAGGTCATCCCCACCGACATCGTCATCGTGGGCGGCGGCTTCGCGGGCCTGGCCTGCGCCGTGCAGGCGGCCAAGAACGGCGACGACTTCATCCTGCTCGAGGGGCAGGCCACGCTCGGGGGCAACGGCCAGGGCGTGGAGGGCACGTTCGCCGTGGACTCCCGCTTCCAGAAGGAGCAGCAGGTGTCGTGCGACCGCTCCGTCATCATGCAGGAAGAGCTGGGCAAGGCGCAGTGGTGCCCGAACGGCCTGCTGTACAAGGACCTCATCGACGCGTCCGCCGACAACATCGAGTGGCTTGTGGACGAGTGCGGCTGCAAGCTGAGCGGCCTCATCGACAACTACCCGTGCGGCGCGACGTCGGGCAAGGTGGAGTCGTTCCACTGGTGGCAGGACGGCGCGGCCTACGTGGGCTACGTGCTGCCCATGCAGCAGCAGCTGCGCGACGCGGGCGCCGACATCCGTCTGAACAACCGCGCGCTCGAGTTCAGCTACGACGATGCGGGCGCGGTGAACGGCGTGTACGCCATCGACGCGTTCGGCGACCTCGTGCAGTACGAGGCCACGTTCGTGGTGCTGGCCACCGGCGGCTTCGCCAACGACGACAAGCGCCTGTCCAAGCACGGCTTCAACCTGGAAACGCTCGAGCGCATCGGCACCCCGGGGCACTTCGGCGACGGCGTGAACATGGTGCTGGCCGCCGGCGCGGCCGAGTTCACGGGCGTGTGCTACCTGAAGTACAACCGCATCAGCCACCAGGTGGAGGTGTTCGGCCCGCTGTGGACGGAGTTCTGCTTCGGCGGCCCCTTCCTCTGGGTGAACCAGGATTGCGACCGCTTCGTGGACGAGAGCCTCGTGTTCCGCGTGGAGAACCAGATCACGCAGTCGGCGCCCATCCACGAGCAGAACGGCATCGCCTACACGGTGTTCGACCAGGCCATCTTCGAGAAGCAGATTGCCGACGACAAGGCGAACGCCGACGAGTGGGGCGTCGACGTGGCGGCGCAGTGGGAGAAGATCATCAAGGAAGGCGACGACGGCTACCGCGCCGACACGCTCGACGAGGTGGCCGAGCAAGCCGGGCTCGACCCGGTGGCCCTCAAGGCGGCCGTGGACGACTACAACGCGAAGTGCGCCGCCGGCGTCGACGACATCTTCGGCAAGGAAGCGGAGTACCTGCTGCCCATCGAGACCCCGCCGTTCTACATCGGCCGCATCCACGAATGCATGGAAGGCCCGCTCGGCGGCGTGAAAACCGACCGCCAGTTTCGCCCCGTGCTCGAGGCGGGCGGCGTGATGGAGAACGTGTTCGCCATCGGGCTCGACGGCATCATGCTGTACCGAGACGTGTATCCCATGGACGTGCCCGGCTCGGCAAGCGCCGAGTGCCTCAACGGTGGACGCGTCGCCGCGAACCGGGCGCACGAGCTGCTGCGCGGCTAACCCGACCACCCATTCCCTCCCTGCGCGACGGGCCCGGCACCGATGGTTGCCGGGCCCGTCCGCGTGCGGGGGCGCGCCGGGTTCGCCCCCTTGCCTCGCGCTACTGCTTGAACGCCTCGATGGCGTCGAGCAGCTCCTGGCGATTGTGCAGGTTGCACTTCGTGTAGATGTGGCGCAGGTGGGTTTTCACCGTGTTCTCGGACAGCACGAGCATCTCGGCGATGTAGGGGGCGCTGCGGCCCTCGGCGAACAGGGCGAAGATGTCGCGCTCGCGCTTCGTGAGGCCGTAGGAGTCCGCGAAGCGGTCGAGGTGCGCGTCGCCCGCGGCATCGCCCTCGCCGTCCGCATCGCCCGCGGCATCGCCCCCGCCGTCCGCGTCGTCAACCTGCATCGCGTTCGCCTCGTCGACGCGCTGTCGGCGCCACAGCACCGTGCACAGCCGCGCGAGGCCCATGACGGCGATGAGCAGCAGGTAGCTCAGCACCATGAGCACCACGTTGTTCGCCGCGTTCGCCGCGCCGCCCAGCGCGGTGCCGATGAGCTGGCCGCCCAGGATGCCCGCCTGCTCGGCGCCCATGGCCACGGCGATGATGCGCAGCGAGGGCGTGCGCGTCGTGCTGCCGTAGAAGGCGATGAGCGTCCATACGAGGATGTCGAACCCGGCGTAGCCGATGGGGATGAACACGCGCGTGAGGCCCTGCACGTCGTTCGTGTACAGGCCGATGGTCATGGCCACCACGCCGAACACCATGAACGACAGGCAGGCGTTGAACAGGAGCTCCATGTGGCGGGCGAGGGCAGTGAGGCCGGCCACGAAGAACACGAGCGACACGATGCCGCGCAGCCCCACGATATCGAACACCGAGCTGGGCGCCGTCTCGGACGGCGAGAAGATCTCGAAGCTGCACATGAGCCCGAACGCGATGCAGAACACGAGGATGAACAGGGGGAAGCGCACGTCGACGCCCAGCACCTGCACCGGGGCGGGGCGCGTGCTGCGGTCGGGCGCGTCGCCCGCGGCCTCGTCCACGCGGTACAGCGCCACTTGCTGCAGGCGGGCGTCCGCCATGTAGAGCGCGCAGGACAAGAGCGGCAGGAGGGCGATGAACACGCCTTCGGCCACGGGGGTGAGCCCCTCGGCGAGGATGTTGAGCACGAGGCCGAGCGCCCACGCGCCCGAGATGTGCGTCATGGCCTTGACGGGCCCCTGCGCCACGCAGATGCGCCCCCACGACACGTTGAGCACGGCCATGGCGCATCCCGACACGAACGCGCTCGCCACGGTGGGCGCGGCGAGGCCGGCGCTGGCGGAAACGAGGATGGCGGCGTTGCCCGCGAACCCGAGCGCCGCCGCGACGACGGTGGCCTTCATGTTCCAGGGAGTGGCGGGGGCGCGTCGCGCACGCAGCGCGCAGACGACGAACACGGCCACGCTTGCGGCCAGCATGACGATGAACGACGTCTGCGCCAGGCTGAGCGCGCGGCTCAAGTCGCCGTCGCCCGGCGTCAGCGCGAAGTACAGCGCATCGCCGAACATCGCGTGATCCATCCACGACCAGAAAAAGCTTGCGCCGACGATGGCGAGCCAGGAGGACGAGCCGCTCAATACGTTGAAGTTCATGACACCGTTTCTTGAGAAGACGAACGCACTAGGCGCAATCATAGCACGACCGCCTGGCGACAACGAGAAGTTGCCCCCTCGTCAATGCATGCATGACGAGGGGGCGCGGTTCCCCGTGATACGCTTGCAGCGTTGAAACACGTGTTGAACGGAGCATCACCTCGAGGGGCATCAGCGAAGATGCCGGACCTTTTCGCGGCCCGGCATCGCATCAATTCGATTGACGGAGGGATCAACGTGCATACGTATACCGATCAGCAGGGGGAATCTGCCAACGCGTTCTCGCGCAGGATGTTCGTCAAGGGCGGCCTGGCCGCCAGCGTCGCCGCGCTTGGCGGCGCGGCGCTCACGGGCTGCGCCGCGGCGCCGGCGTCGTCGAAGCAGGCGCACGCCGAAAACACCGAGCCCGACAACGAGATCACCGCGCGGCTCGTGGAGCGCGTCCATGACGCGAACCTGCCCGACGCGGCGCCCATCATGCCGGTGGAACCGCCGGCATCGTGGGACGACGAGGCCGACGTGATCATCGTGGGCGTGGGAGGCGGCGGCATCGTGGCCACGGCGTTCCTCGCGCAGCAGGGGCTCAAGGTCATCGGCATCGAGAAGGAGGGCCAGGTGGGCGGTGCCAGCCGCCACGCCTGCACGTTCGCCAACGTGTTCGGCGGCTCGAAGGATCAAAACGAGCTCGAGTTCGGCGTGCCCACGTTCCCGCCCGACGTCAAGGCGTTCACGCGCATGTACGAAGAGCAGAACGCCTACTCCATCGACGAGAAGTTCCTCAGCAACCAGCTGCTCATGTCGGGCGCGGCTTGCGACTGGATCATGGAGCAGGACGGCATGAACATGGAGTGCTTCGGCCCCATCTGGCACGACGCCGACGTGCACAGCGGCAAGCAGAGCGTGGTGCTGGGCATGGACAATCCCACGAACGCCATGGAGGCCGTCGCGCTTGCCGCGGGCGCCGACATCCGCCTGTCCACGAAGTGCGAGAAGCTCGTGGCCGACGGCGGCCGCGTCGTGGGCATCGTTGCTAAGGGGCCTGACGGCGCTGAGCGCTTCCTCAAGGCGTCGAAGGGCGTCATCCTGTGCGCGGGCGGCTTCGGCATGAACCGCGACCTCATCCGCGCGTACCTCCCGAGCGCCTTCGAGGGCACCGTGCAGGGCGGCCCCATGCCGTCGCACACGGGCGAGGCCTTCCGCATGGGTCTCGGCATGGGCGCCGACTTCTCCGGGTTCGACTCGTGGAGCTGCTGGGAAGGCGCCATCGACGAGGAGACGGCCGGCGGCGACGGGCAGTTCTGGCACTACTTCTGGCACGGCGAGCGCCAGCTGTTCCACAACCCGTGGCTCATCATCGACAAGCGCGGCAACCGTCAGCCGTACTTCGCGGCCACGCAGGAACTGTTCGCGAACCCGGGCGGGCAGATGGGCGACTTGAGCAACTGCGCCGCGTGGATGTCGGCCGTGGGGCACCACGTGTACTCCATCTGCGATGCGAACTTCCCGACCACCGTGTTCGAGAAGAACGTGCTCACCGAAACCGGCACCGACCGCAACCGCATCCCCATCACCGACCCGAGCACGCTCATCGACACGAAGGGCCTCGTGTCGGCCGATTGGCTGAGCGAGGTGGACCAGGCGGTGGAGCGCGGCGCCGTGAAGAAGGCCGACACCATCGAGGAGCTGGCCGACATGCTGCTGCTCGATCGCGACGTGCTGACGCGCGCCGTCAAGGAGTACAACGAGCTGTGCGAGAAGGGCGTGGACGACGAGATGTCCACGCCGTACGATCCCTCGTGGCTCCATCCCGTGGTGCAGCCGCCGTTCTACGGCGCCATCGTGGGCAGCCAGATGGCCAAGACCATGTGCGGTCTGCGCACCGACGAACATCTGCAGGTCATGCGCGAGGACGGCACGCTCATCGAGGGCCTGTACGCCAACGCCACCACGGCCGGCGGCCTGTCGGGCGAGGCGAACTACGGATGCTTCTGGAACTCCACGGTGTTCGGCGGCGTGGGTACGAGCTGGATCACCGGCTGGATTGCCGCCAAGTCGCTGCTGGACGAGAAGTAGGACGCACGGGCGGGCGCGGGCGTGGGGAAGCGGGCCCGCGCCCGCTGCGCCCGCCCTCCGCTAGCGCCGCAGGCCGTTGCGGATGAAGCTGACCAGCTTGAGCGCGAGCGGCCCCGCAAGCGCCTCGCTGTACGCAAGGCAGAGCGGCAGCTCGATGCGGTCGCTCGGGTGGAACGGCATGAAGGCCGACTGCGGGTAGGCCGCTTCCATGAGCGGGTCGTAGGGCTGCAGGTGCACGCCGCCGCCCGCGCAGAACGCGTCGATGGCCCGGTCGTTGAGGGGCACCTCGCGAAAGATCGGGTTGAACCCGCGCTCGTGGCAGGCGGCGATGAAGCTGTTCGTGTACAGGTCGAAGTCGAAGGGGCTCCTGATGGGAACCCCTTCGAGGTCGGCGATGCGCACGGGAGCCTTCGCGCAGAAGGGGTTCTCGTGCAGCGTGATGACGCGCGTTTCCACGGGGCCGAGCGGCAGCAGCTTGATGCCGGGGCGCTTGTACGCGCCGTGGACGAACCCCAGGTCGATGGCGCCTTCTTCCAGCGCGTTGAACACGGCCGTGTCCGACATCTTGAAGGTGGACACGCTGCAGCCGGGCGTGCGCGCCGCGAACTCGTTGATGAGGGCCACCGCCTCGTGCCCGTCGTGGAAGAACAGGTAATCGAGGGGGAACGACTTGAACGCGATGGCGAGCGTCTCCTGCGGGCCCGCGCCCGCCTTGCGCGCCTGCATGCACCGGTCGATCTCGTCCACTTCGCCCAGTACGCGCTCGGCGTGCACGAGGATGTCCCTGCCGGCATCGGTGGGGCGCATGTGCTCGCCGCGGTCGAACAGCTCGAAGCCCGCTTCCTGCTCGAGCGAGCGGATGGCCTTGGAAATGGCCTGCTTCGACACATACAGCTCCTCCGAGGCCTTCGCCACGCTCCCGCACCGCGCCACCGCGGCCATGTACCTCAACTGGTGCAGCTCCACGGCGCGCCTCCTCTTCCGGCTTTCTGGCCGGCTCGAACTATCCGCGTCCCAGCTTGCCCTTCACTTTGGCCGCGAGCGAGCTGACGAAGGTCGCTTCGGGCACGTGCAGCTTGATGGACAGGCCGAACGTCACCACGAGCGCCACGATGCCGCCGGCCATGACGTACGCGAACGCCTGGGGGATCGACCCCGACAGCGGCGCCAGATACGTTTGCAGCGCGAACAGCACGCCGCCGCCCGCCGCCGCTCCCAAGCCGCCGAACAGCAAGCCGCTCGCGCACGCCTTCACCACCGAGCGCAGGCCGAACGGCCCGAGGCGGCGGCGCAGGTACACGAACAGGCACACGTCGGCCACCACGTAGAACAGCACCTCGGCCACGGCGATGATCTCGATGGGGAAGCGGTCGATGTGCGCCGCGCCGAACATCGTGAGCGCGATCTGCGCCGCGCCGGCCACGAAGTTGAAGGCGGCGAACACGCCCATCTTGCGCAGGCTCGAGAATATCTTCTGCAGGTACGTGTTCACGCCGTACACGGGCAGCGCGAACGCCAGCACCGCCATGTACGTGGCGATGGACGAGACGTTCTCCATGGTGAACGCCCCCGCGTGGTACAGCGTGACGAGCGGCAGCGAGAACACCATGAGGTAGAGGGCGAAGGGGATCATGAAGAACAGGATCTGGTTCGTACCGCCTATGATGCCGCGCTTCACGCCTTCGCCGTCGCCTTCGGCCTGCATCTCCGAGAGCTCGGTGAACATGGCGGTGGTGATGGGCACGGCGAGGAAGGCGTAGGGCAGCGTGAACCACTGGCGGGCGAAGAGCAGGATGGACGGGCCGTTGTCGGCGAAGCTGTAGGATGCCGCGTTCTGCACCGACACCACGATGAGCGAGCACAGCATGACGAACACGGCGGGGATGCCGAGGCCGAGCGTCTCGCGCAGCGCGGGGTCGCGGAAGTTGATGCGCGGGCGCACGCGGATGCCGTTCTTCTTGAGCGCCGGCAGCTGGATGGCCAGCTGGACGAACACGCCCAAGGGGTTGCCGATGGCGATGATGTAGAGCGCGAGCTCCTGGTTCTGCGGCGCCACGACGGCGTACAGGATGAACGTCGCGATGACGATGATGTTGTTCGCCACGGGGGCGATGGACGACCACAGGTAGTCGCGGTTCGCGTTGAGCAGGCCCGATACGATGGCCGTTGCGCCGTAGAGCACGATCTGTATGGCGAAGAACTGGAAGAAGAACACCGACTGGGTCATTTCCGACTGATCGGAGTAGAAGCTTTGCGTGTAGATGGCCACCGAGGGGAACGCGATGCAGAACGCCGAGACGATGCCGAGGAACAGCACCACGATGGTGAGCAGGTTCGAGGCGTACTCGTTGCCGGCCTGCTGCCCCAGCTTCTTCTTCACCGACATGTACACGGGCAGGAACGCCGTGACCAGCATGCCGCCCACCACCAGCTCGTAGAGCTGGTTCGGCAGGTTGTTCGCCACCTGGTACGAGCTGGACAGCAGCGTCGATCCCAGGGCGAAGGCCATGATCCAGGTGCGGGCGAAGCCGGTGATGCGCGAGATCATCACGCAGATGCTGATGAGCGCCGCCGACGAGCCGACGGCCGCCGTGGCGTCCTCGGGCTCGGGCTGCGGGGCGCGGGCGAGGGTGCGGTCGGCGCCGGCGTGCTTGCTGATGATGGGCAGCTCGGACGTGGAGCCGGCGAACGCCGCGCGCTCGGCGCGCGAACTGGGCACCGTGGGACGGGCGGCTGCGCGCGGGTCGGGCGTCGAGGGCTCGAACGGGTCGCGGCGCGGGGTGGTGCGATCGGCGCCCGCGTGGCGGCCGCCGATGTGGATTTCCGAGGTTTCGCCGGGCGCTGCGGTGCGCAGGCGCGCCTTCGCGCTGGCGGGGTCGAGCCGGGGTTGGGGCTTGGGCACCACCTGCTGCGCCACGGCCGCCGCGATGGCGGTGCGGTCGAGGCCGGCGTGACGGCCGCCCACGCGGATTTCCGAGGTGGAGCCGGGGTCGGCGGCGCGCGCGTGCGAGGCGCCAAGGCGCTGAGGAGCGGCGACGGGTTGCTCGAGTGCCGGTTCGGCAACGCGCGTGTGTTGAGCTCGTGCGAGCTTGTCGGACATGGACGGACGCTTCCTCATGCTTCGGATATAATGGCCCCATCATAGCAAACCCGGAAAGAGGACCCTCATGCACATCCTCATCGTACGCAATAATTCCAACTCGCAGGCGGTGGATGCATCGCTGCTGCTGGCCACGTATCTTGCGACGCAGGGCCTCGACTACACGCTGGTGGATTCGTCCGATCTCTCGTGCCGCTGCGACCACGACGACGTGAACGCGGCTCTGGCCGCGGGCGTGGCGATGACCGTCGTGCTGGGAGGCGACGGCACCATCCTGCGCACGGCGCGCCAGATCGGCACGGCGGGCGTGCCCATCCTCGGCATCAACTTCGGGCGCCTGGGCTTCTTGGCTAACTCGAGCGACGACGGCGTCATCGCCATCGTGTCGTCGGCCCTCGCGGGCGACGTGGTGGCCGAGCAGCGCACGAACCTGCGCATCGACGTGGTGTGCGAGGGCGAGGCGGACCCGTGGGACGACGAGAGCGATGCGCCGGCGTCCGACCTCGACAACCCCGCGCGCACGTTCTTCGCGCTCAACGAGCTGGCCGTGACGCGCGGCGCGAACGGCCGCATCATCGACTTCTCGCTGGACATCTCGGGCGCTCACATCGCCGACATGCGCGGCGACGGCCTCGTGGTGGCCACGGCCACCGGGTCGACGGCCTACGCGCTGTCCGCGGGCGGGCCGCTTGTGGCCCCCGGCTTCAACGGCCTCGTGGCCGTGCCGCTCGCGCCGCACACGCTGCACTCGCGCGCCATCGTGACGGCGGCCAACGACGTGGTGGAGATGGACCTGTCGCGCAACGCCGACACGCGCGAGGCCACCCTGTTCGCCGACGGCGAGCTGCTCACCTTCGACCTGCCCGTCAAGCGCGTCTACGTCGCCCGCGGCGCCGTGCCCACCACGCTGCTGCGCTACCAGCGAGAAGGCTTCTACGAGCACGCCGCCAAGGTGTTCTTCTAGAGGCTTGCCTAGGGCGTCCTTCTGAGAAGCGGCCGATTTTCCTCGACGCGGGGCGTGGCTCCGTGCAGCTCGCGGGCGAGCGTCAGCAGCTCCTGTTGGGAGTGGACGTCCGTCTTGGCGTAGATGTTGCGCACGTGGGTGTTCACGGTGTTGAGCGACAGCACCAGTTCGTCCCTGATGAACGGACGGCTGCGTCCGGCCAGGAGGTACCCCAGGATCTCGCGTTCCCGCGGCGACAGGCCGTAGCGTCGCGCGAACGTGCCGGCCTGCTCCACGGCAACGCCGTCGATGATCTTGGCCGACGACGAGGCGAACACGAACATGGTGCCGTTCGCCGTCTCGTCTTTGGACACGGCGCGCTCGGGCTGCGCCACGAGATCGTCCGCATCGACGCCCCAGGCCATCATCGCGGCCATGAGCGCCACCATGAGCAGGGGCGCGCAGGCAAGGACGCCCGATTCGGCGATGCTCTCCAAGGCCCAAAGCCCGCAGGCCGAGCCGCCGGCGGCACCGATGCCGATGCACGCGAACAGGGGCAGCAGCACCTGGCCTGCCGGAATATCGCGCGCCCGCGCGAACTTGCACACGACGATCATGAAGCACAGCTGAATGCCCACGAGCCCTACGAAGCTCACGGTGAACGCGATGCGGCTCAGGTTCGCATCGTGGAAGAACATCATCGCGTACCCGAGGCACATGAACGGAAGCACCCATCGATACGTGGTGAACAGCCCGATCTTCCGGGCGTTGCGCAGCGTCATGCAGCAGAAGGCCACGGCCAGGATGCCCGCGCAGGCGAAGGGCAGCAGGTAGTGGTCGAACCGGTCGGTGAAGTAGGTGGGCGACACGCAGCTGCGGAAGAAGGCGAAACTGAACCACAGCATGACGAACAGGGCGCACGTCTTCCACAGCCCTTTGGCGTTGCGGTAGAAGCCGCATCCGAAGCCCTTGACGTTCAGCCTGCTGTCGCGGCACGCGGGGACAGCCGTCCCCAGCAAGCCCGTCCGCTCGCCGCTCGGGGTCTCGTGCTTTTGCCGATTGAACGAGCGCGCGGCGATGGCCACGGACACGAGCGGCAGCGCGGCGATCACCACGACGGAAACGAGGTTCTTCATGGCCACGAGAGGAAGGTAGAGGGCGAGCGCCACCAAAAACGCGGCCGGCACCGAGAACTCGATGATGCCTTCGTGGTACGTTTTGAGCGCATTCGTCCACAGCAGCAGGAGAAACGGCATGGACATGCCGGCCAGAGCCGCGCCGACGAACACGAGCTGTCGGTCGACGGGTTCCATCATGTAGCTGGCGAAAATGAGCACCGTTGCCATCGACGCGCATCCCGCTGCCGCGAAGCCCCAGCTGCGCGCGCCGCCGATGCGTCGTCCCCGTCGCATGCAGACGAACAGCGCGATGCAGGTGGCCGCCGAGGCCAGCATGGACACCACCCAGTACTGCTCCGATTCGCGGATGGTCCAATCGGGCCAAACGAGCACGCAGGAGTAAAACGTGCAGTAGTACCAGGCGAGCAGCAGCCCCATGCCCACCGGGCCCTGTGCGAACGTGCGCACGGTCGTCGCCAAATCGTCGGTGTGCTTCAACCCGCCCATAGGGTCCCCCCTTTTGCATCATCCCCGAGCTTCATTATAGCCGCTTCCTGCGGAAAGCCCCTTTTCGCGGCATGTTTTCACCAGATTATGGTGAGGGGTGATACGGCCTTTTTCCCTTTTACCCATATCCTGCGATGGGCAGGCGGCGCGCGCTGATGGAGCATGCGATGAGCGGCTCGCAACCAATCGGTCGGGCCGGGGACGAGGAAAGGGGAAGGTATGCACGCATCGGATACACGGCCGTTGACGCTCGACCGCCGACGCTTCTTGCAAGTGACGGCAGGCGCGGGCGTGGCAGCGGCGGCGGGGCTCGGCCTTGCGGGCTGTGCGGGGAAGCCGCGGGAGCGTGAGCCCGAAGCGGCTCCCGAGCCGCGGAGGGGCAACCCCGTCGAGGCCATCGTCGATCCCTCGACGGGAAGCGTCGAGGTGAACGAAGACGTGATCGTGCGCTACAGCGCATGCCTGGGCTGTTACAGCTCGTGCGGCAACCGCGTTCACATCGATCGCGCGACGGGCAAGATGTTCGGCGTCGGCGGTAATCCGTACAACCCGAACAACGCCTATCCGTATCTCGACCACACCGAGCCGCTCGAAAGCGCATACCGCTCCATGAGCCTTGCGGCGGGCGGGCAGAACGTGCACGGGGCGTTGTGCGGCCGCGGCAACGGAACCTGGGACGCGTACCGCCAACCCGATCGCATCACCGTGCCGCTCAAGCGCGCGGGCAAACGCGGTGAGGGGAAGTGGAAGCCCATCGGCTGGGATCAGCTCATCGAGGAGCTGTGCGAGGGCGGCAAGCTGTTCGCCGACCTCGGGGAAGATCGCGAGATCGAAGGGTTCCGCGCGCTGCACGATACGAGCACGCCGCTCGATCCCGACGCGCCCGAGCTGGGGCCGGTCGCGAACCAGCTGGTCATGCTGGGCAGCCGCGGCGACGGTCGCTCGGGAGTGGGCAGCCGCTTCTCGTCGGCGTTCGGCACCAAGAACAACATCGGCCACGGCGCGACGTGCGGCGGGTCGGAGAACGCCGGCTTCTACGCCATCGAGGAGTCGTACCGCGCGCTGTGCGCCGATTTCACTGAGAGCGAATACGTCATCTGCTGCGGTATGTTCCCCGGCGCGAACGGCAAGAGCATGCAGGGCATCGCCCATTGGGCCTCGGCTGCGCTGGCCGCCGGCACGGCGAAGATCGACATCGTGGACCCGGCGCTCGGCAACGGCGTGGCCACCACCGCCATGGAGAACGTGCGCTGGCTCCCCATCACCACGGCCACGAACGCCGCATTCGGCATGGCGCTCATCCGCATCATCATCGAGAACGGCACGTACAACGAAACGGCGCTGTCCTTCCCGTCGCAGGAGGCGGCCGTGGCCGGCGGCTACGCTGCGTTCAGCAACGCGAGCTACCTGGTGGTCGAAGACGAAGGGCACGAACGCTACCGCATGTTCCTGCGTGCCGAGGATGCGGGGATGGAAACGCCCGCGCCCGCCGTCGACGACGACAAGAAGAAGGACTATTTCGTCGTCATCAATGCGAGTGCGGCGCAGCCCGCTCTGCACACCGTGTGCCAGCAAGCAGCCATCGATTACGAGGGCGAGGTCAACGGCGTGCGCGTGCGCTCCGCGTTCTCCCTGTTGAAGGAGTCGGTGCTCGAACGCACGGTGGAGGAGTACGCGGCCATCTGCGGCGTGCCCGTCGAGGAGCTCGAGCGCATGGCCGCGGAGTTCACGTCCCACGGCACGAAGGCGGCCTTCTGCGGCCTCTTCGGAGGGTCCGCCCAGGCCAACGGGTCGGATGCCACGTTCATCTATCCCATCATGAACGCGCTCATCGGGTCCAACAACATGCGGGGCGGCATGGTTCCCCGCCGGGAGAGCGGCGACGCGTTCGGCGACAAGACGCGCTACCGGCTGTCCTCCATCAAGGACCAGCCGAAGGCGTCGGGCGCATCCATCGCGCGCACGGGCGTGGCGTGGGAAGACACCTCCGAATACAAGCGCCGCGCCGCAACCGAGGAGAACCCCCGACCGAAGCTGCCGTGGTATCCCGTGACGGGTTCCGCCGATAACCAGGCCATCTGCTCCATCGCGAATGCCTATCCCTACCAGGCGAAGATCACGTTCACTTGGATGGCCACGCCCCTGCAAGCGTCGTCGGGTGCCCTGCGCGCGCCCATCATGGACGCGCTGAAAGACGTCGACGTGGTACCGCTCGCCGTCACCTGCGACGTGGTGATGGGCGAATCGGCGCAGCTATCCGACTACGTCATCCCCGATACCACGCCCTACGAAAGCTGGGGCGTGCGCACGCAGGAAGGCTACTGGAACGGCAAGGGCAACACGGTGCGCTGGCAGGCGGTTGAACCGGAGACCATGGTACTGCCCGATGGTCGCCATGCCAGTTACGAGGCGTTTCTGTGCGATATGGCGAAGCGGCTCGAGCTTCCCGGTTTCGGCGACAACGCCATCGAAAGCGCTGACGGAACGCCCTTTGCCTTCAACGACGCATCGGATTACTTCTTGAAGGCGGTGGCCAATCTGGCCTACTCCGGCAACGACCCTGTGCCCGACATCGCGGAAGACGAGGCGCACGTGCAGGGCCTCGACGAGCTGCCCGCATCGTGGAAGCAAGCCGTGACGGAGGAGGAGTGGCCGAAGGTGCTGCAGGTGCTGTCGCGCGGCGGGCGCTTCTGGCCGCTTACGGACGCCTACGACGACCAGGGCCGCTCGGCGTACGCCGCCAGCTACCAGACGTGCTTCTACAGCGAAAGCAAAGGGTCGGCGAAGAACCTGTACACGGGCGACTACGAGAGCGGCGTGCTGCATTGGCAACCCGAAACCTGCGCCGACCGCACGCTGTTGCGCGATTTGTACCCGAAGGAGGAGTGGCCGTTCGCGTCCACGAACTACAAGCCGAAGTTCCGGTCGATATCCATGCTGGCCAACAGTCCCGTCATGCAGCAGATCGCGTCCGAGAACTTCGTGGAGATGAACGCCGAGGACGCCGTGTCGCTGGGCATCGCGAACGGCGACGACGTGGAAGTGGAGAACCCCACGGGCGACGTCATGCGCGCGCCGGCGCTCGTGCGCGGCGGTATCGCGTCGGGCACGTTCGCCGTGGCGTACGGCTACGGGCACGTGGCCTACGGCGCGCAGGATGTGGAGATCGACGGCGAGAAGCGTCCCGGCAATCCCGCCATCGCTGCCGGCATCCACCTGCAAACCATGTTGGATCCGCAGGTGGAAGGCGTGCTGCCCCTGTCCGATCCCGAAGCCGCCACCCCGGGACGTTCGGGCGGCGCGTACCGCATCAAGAAAGCCTCAGGAGGAACACTATGACGCAGTCATCGGCCTCTGCCGCGCCTCGGTTCGGCATGCTCATCAATCTGGCCACGTGCGTGGGATGCAACGCGTGCGCCGTCGCCTGCAAGATGGAGAACGAAACCCCCACCGCTTGCTTCAACACCTGGGTGGAGTCGTGGGATACGGGCGCCTATCCCGATGTTCGGCGCGCGAACCTCTCGAAGCTGTGCAACCATTGCGAGGATGCTCCGTGCCAGGGCGCGTGCCCGACGGGCGCAACCTATACCGTCGACGAGGGCGTGGTACTGGTGAACGCCGGCGACTGCATCGGCTGCAAAAGCTGCATGACGGCCTGTCCCTACGGCGCGCGCTGGTACGACGAGGAGCGGAACGTGGTGGGGAAGTGCACGTTCTGCTACCACCGTACGTCGAAGGGCATGCAGCCCAAATGCGTGAGCACGTGCATCACGAACTCGCGCCTGTTCGGCGACTTGAACGACCCCGAAAGCGACATCTCCCGCCGCCTGGCCGAGGTGGACGCCGAGCGGCTCCATGCCGAATTGGACGGCGAGGTGGCCGTCTACTACCTCGGACTGTCCGCAACCCAGGAGGCGCCCGCGGCGTCCGGCGTCTGCCGCGGCGGCGTGCCCGTCGGCAACTGATACCCCTCCCTCCCTTTGCGCGGGGATGCGGCGCCTCGGCGCCCCGTCCCCGCGCGCGACTTCCAAGGAGTGCGCTCATGACCTCGCCCACCATTGATTCGCTTCGTGCGGAAACTTATGCAGCGCTCGCCTTCGCGCTGATCAACGTGCCGACGCGCGACACCGAGGCGCTCGTCGAGCGGCTTGGGGAGGCGGCGGGGCTGCCGTGCGCCCCGAACGGAGATCGCGAGGCGCTCGACCCTGGTGCGCTTGAGCAGGAGCTGTTTGATCGCACCGTCGTGCCGTGCTCGCCGACGTACGTCCCCTTGTTCGAGCAGGCGGTGCGCGGGGCCGAGCGCCGGGGCGAGGTGTGGCGGTTTCCCGCGGTGACCGGGTCGCACAGCCTTCATGTGGAGCGTTGCTACCGGCGGGTCGGATTCGAATATCGCAACCTGGCGGGACAGCCGGAAATCGTCGCGTCGCTGCACGCCGACTCGTTGGCCGTCGAGTGCGCCTTCATGGCGTTCCTGCTCCTGTCGGACGACGGGTGCGCTCGCGCCCGAGCCGACGAATTCCTCAAGCAGCATCTGGGTTGCTGGGTGGAGAAAGCGGCCGTCATCTGTTCGGAGCGGAGCGACGACCGCTACGCCCGCATCGTGCGCCTCTGCGCCCTCTACGCAAAAGCCGACGCGCTGCAAGCCCCCTAAAGCCACAACCGATACGCGGTGCCGGAGGCGAAGTCGACGAACTGGAGGCAGAAATCGGACGGGTCGAGCTGGTCGAACGCGCTCTGGTCGACGAGGACGTTCTTGTTGATCTTGAACGGCAGGATGAGCGTCTGCGACTCGCCGGGTTCAATGGAGAGCAATTCCTCGCGATTGTAGTTCTCGTTCGCGAAGACGAACGCGTCGTCGAGCACAGCGCCCGCTCCCAGGCTGTCATCGATGTAGCCGAGGTTCTCGCTCCACAGCGTGACGTGATTGAGGGGAAGCTTGTACCACTGCGTGATCAGCTCGTCCGTGTTGTTCGTGATGTTCACCGTACATGCTATCCTCCTTCGGTCGATGATGGTCGAAGCGAGGGCTCCGATCTGGCTCGAACCTATCACCGCGCGCGCCCCGGCGACAACGGTGATTTAATTCACCCCTGCGCTGATCTGGGTTGCATGGTATCGTTGACGGCGGTAAAGGGCGGTCGAGGGGCACCTCGATTCACGAGAGGGACGGGGCATGGCAGATCTGCTGGCTACGGCAATCATACTGGTGAGCGTCGGCGTGACGTTCTGCTTGGGATGCTGCGCAATCGTACGCGTCGCGTACCTCGACGGTCATTCCCGATCGGACGTCCTCGTGGCATTTTACCGGGTTGTGGTGTTCGCCGGGGCGGTCGTTGGCTGTCTTGCCTTCAGCGAAGCGTACGGTGATGAGGCTGCCGCTCTGTTTTCTGTGCTCCTGTGCGCATGCTCGACGTTGGTGGGTGGGGTTCTGCGGAAGGCGTGGGGACGTTCCGAGGCGTTCGATGTGCAGCAGGTTGAGGAACTCAGGGCTTTGGTCGATCGGTATCGGGAGGGGGAGGAGTCGCTCGAGGCGCGTTGCGCGCGGGCGGCGCGCACCTACGATCTCACGCGCCGCGAGGAGGAGATTCTGGCGTTGCTGCTGCAGGGTCGCACGCGTTCCGAGATCGCGCGCGAGCTGTTCGTGTCGGGCGATACCGTGAAAACGCATATACGCAACCTCTACCGAAAAACGGGTGTAGCAGGAAAAGACCAGCTTGTCGAAGCCCTGGGTGCGCGCGGGTGACACTCGGCTGTGCTTGATGGTCAAATTCTCGATACAGGATAATAAAATTCCTGATCATATGGGTAATAACGTCATGTTCCAAAAAAGTTGAACTCGCTCCAATTATTCCGCTCAACTCCATTGACTTACCATCCCCCGTGGCGTATCTTAGCGTACTAAGTTCCCATGTTTATAACAGGGGGGCTTCCAATAAAAGGGGTATTGTACGTATGAGCAAGCAAGAGACGACGAGCACGCAGAGCCTTCCAGTAGATGACGTCGAACCAAGCGGTTCCGACGTCCCTTCTGATCCGGCGTCTGCTTCGAGTGCAGCCGACCCCGGGGCCTCCAAAACCACGTCTTCAACATCCAAAGCCGCCGCCGAAGCTGCCAAGAAAACCGGCAAGATTCTCGGTATGTCCAAGCACGTATTCGCCGGTTTGATCGCCGTCGTTGCCGTCGCCGGTGCCGTCACGGCCGGCGTCGTGTTGACGCAGCAGCCTGCGCTCGAGGATTGGTACGACTCGAACGCGTCTCAGGGACAGTTCGAGGGCAAGTCGAAGGAAGAAATCCAGGCAGCGCTCAACGAAGAGGTTGCCAAGGGCATGATGAACATTTCCATCGCCGCGTCGATCAGCTTCCCCGACGGCGCGTCCGAGGGCGAAGCCCGCATCGAGAACATCGCCGCCAACCCCATGGACCAGAAAGTGGTCATCACGCTGAAGGACACGGGCGAGACGGTATACGAGTCTGCCGCTCTTGCACCTGACCAGCACATCCAGAACATCACGCTCACCAAGGATCTCGATCCCGGTGATTACGCTGCCGTTGCTACGTTCACGGGCTACGATCGTGAAACGCATAAGCAGACCGGCCAAGCGGCCGCTGAAATTGTTATTCACGTAGAAGGCTAAGGGGCCTTCCGCAAGAGGATACGTAGAGCATATTTGGCAACGTAATGGCATGAGAGAAAGGGAACGATGATGAGGATTTCGAATTTGAAAAAAGGCGTCGTAGGCGTATGCGCAGCAACGATGCTAGCAGGAATGTGCGCGGTCCCGGCGTTTGCAGAGGATACGACTTTCAATGACGGTACCATGACAAGCACTGTTACCGCCAACACGACAGCGCTTGGGCAGATCAACGTTACCGTCCCCACCCCTGATTTGAGCGGCGTTGCCGCCACTGATGGGACGTTGGTATTCGGTGACTACAAGTTTACCAACCATTCGACGTTGGGCATTAAGGTTGCTAAAATGACTGTTACGAAGGATGCGAGCGCAAATCTTGTAAAAGCGGATGCCGTGACAGGCGACAACGCGATCAACGTGAAGGCCACAATCGGTACCACGGTAGCCGATCTTGTTGACTATATGGGTGCTGACCAGGCAGTTGCAGACGCTCCGACCATTGCGAAGGATGCTGTAAGCACTATCACTTTCACCGGCAGCATTGCTAATGCCACCAAGGATGGTATTAACGCAAGCCTGCCCGTCGCAAGTATCGTTTGGACGTTGGAAACCGTTTAATCGTTTTGCTTCATGGCGAAGCCGGCATTACATAGCATCGTACTGCGGAAAGCCGCACCCCGGTTGGGTGCGGCTTTCTTGCTCTGCTTCGGTATTTTGTGGCCGGCGCCGCTTTCTTTTGCGGCTTCGGAGCCGGCTGCTGCGGAAACGCCGAAGAGCGCCGAACCCGAACCTCAGCCGGAGGTTTCGACCCCGGCACCCGAGCCTCCGGACAATGTGATGGTGGCTCCTCCGGCCGTTGAGCCGACGCCGACGCCCGAGCCGGAGCCTGCTCCGGAGACGCCGACGGTGCCGGACCACGAGCGCGCGTGGCCTATCGGCCAGGACGAGGCCGCTGCGGTGGTGGCCGAGTTGTGGGACGATGGGACGTTCGTGATCGACGGCGACGGCAAGGCCGTCGGCTTCGAGACCGTCGAGGACGTGCCGTGGCTCGCCGAGGGGTGGGGCGACGATATCAAGCGCGTGATCTTCGCCGACAAGGTGGAGGCCGAGAGCTTGGCACACTGGTTCGAGGGGTGCGCGAATCTCGCTGAGGTCGCGAACGTTCCGAAGGACGTCAAGGACATGACGCGCGCGTTCTTCGCCTGCCCGAAGCTGGTCGAGCTGCCCGACGAGTTCGAGCTTGCGGACAAGGCCGAGACGGAGGAATGCTTCGGCTTCGAGGACGCAACGAACGCTGCCGACGCGCTTTTGACCACCATCTATCGCGGCACGAACGACAACGTGCTGGCGTACGCGTGGGAGCTTGACGGCCGCGAGCTCGTCAATCCCGATGCGCCGGTACCGCCTGCAATCGACGACCCGGAGGTTCCCGAGGCACCTGCAACACCCGAGACGCCCGAGACCCCGGAAGTACCCGAGACGCCCGACGAGGACGACCCCTTCGTCGATGAGCCGCCGCTCGAGGAGGCCACCGACCCCGCCGAGCCGGCCGTCGACCCCACCGATCCCGAACCCAATCC
>NZ_PPTT01000041.1 GCF_003339815.1 Eggerthella sinensis | reverse complement strand
AGGTCATGGACCATCCCGAGCGGAGCCTCTGCTGGGTGGAGGCCGAGAACCGCAAGCACTCCATCCGCGCGATCCTGGCCTACCTCTGCCCCAAGACGAAGGAGGACGCCGCCGTGGCCGACGAGGCCGAGGCCCGCATGAACGCGGTGCTCAACCGCGTTCCGACGGCTTAGCAGCCGTCGGGGCACCCCGCCTCCGCTCGCTGACGTACTACGCCAACCTGGAACCCACTTTGTAAGGGGGATGGTCTCATGGCCAAGAAAAAGAAATTCCGCATGATCGACGCGATTCTCACGGTGATCTGCGTTGTGTTCGTGGCCGAGGCCGCGGCCCCTGCCGCCGCCATCGGCAATCAGCAGTTCTTCTGGTGGATCTTCCTCATCCTCACGTTTCTGCTGCCGTACGGCCTCATCGTGTGCGAGCTGGGCACCACGTACGCCGACGACGAGGGCGGCATCGCCGACTGGGTGCGCCGCGCGTTCGGCGATGCCTGGGGCAGCCGCGTGAGCTGGTACTACTGGATCAACTTCCCGCTGTGGATGGCCTCGCTCGCGTTCCTGTTCCCCGAGACCATCGCGCTGCTCACCGGCGTGGAGCTGGGGCTGCTGCCGTCGCTCGTCATCGAGCTGGCCTTCGTGTGGATCGTCGTGTTCATGAGCTTCTCGAAGGTGTCGGACTCGGGGTGGATCCTCAACCTGTCCGCCATCCTCAAGGTGTCCATCGCCGTGCTCGTGGGCGGTCTTGGCGTGTACTACGCCGTGACGAACGGCTTCGCCAGCGACATGTCGCCGGCTACGTTCCTGCCCTCGACGGACGCGAGCAGCCTCACGTACCTGTCCATCATCCTGTTCAACTTCATGGGCTTCGAGGCCATCGCCGTGTTCGCCAACGACATGGAGAACCCCAAGAAGCAGATTCCCACGGCCATCATCGCGGGCGGCATCGCCATCGCGGCCATCTACCTGTTCAGCTCGTTCGGCATCGGCGCGGCCATCCCGGCCAGCGAGGTGTCGCTCGACTCGGGCATCATGGACGCCGTGGCCATCATGGCCGGCAACGGCAGCCTGCTGTTCATCATTATCGGCGTTGTGTTCCTCATCACGCTGTTCGGCAACATGATCAGCTGGTCGTTCGGCGTGAACTACGTGGCGGCGCACGCGGCCGACAAGAAGAACATGCCCAGCGTGTTCGCGCGTCTCAACAAGAAAGGCGTGCCCACGGGGGCGGCCATTGTCAACGGCGTGATTGCGAGCGCGCTCGTGCTCGTGTCGCCCGTCATGTCGGCCATTGGGCTCGACGGGTTCTTCTGGATCTTCTTCTCGATGAACATCGTGTTCCTGCTCATCTGCTACATGCCCATGTTCCCGGCGTTCTTGAAGCTGCGCTCGTCCGACCCGAACGCGAACCGCATCTTCCGCGTGCCGGGCGGCAAGGCCGTGGCAACCGTGGCCTGCTGGGTGCCCGTGGTGCTGCTCATCCTGTCGATGATCGCCACCATCGTGCCGCTCAACGGCTCGGAGGAGGAGCTGTCGAAGATTCCCATGCTCATCGGCGTCGTGGCGTTCGCGATCATCGGCGAGATCGTGCGCGTGGTGTCGGCCCGCAAGCGCACGGAGCCGTACCGCGGCATGGCCGTGAGCGGCGACCCGCAAGCGTGGGACGTGGCGCACGGCTACATCGACCCGGCGGTGGAAGCCGGCTTGGAAGAGGTGGCCGAACGCGATCGGGAGTTCGAGCGCGCGTAGGCTCATCGGAGACCCCCCGTGGCGCGGGGGCCGGCGCGGCGAGAGACGCACGAACCCGTGCGCTCTCGCCGCGCTATGGCGCTATTCCTCCTCGCTCAGCTCTCCCTTGATGAGACTGCGGGCCACGCAGATGGCGGCGCCGGCCGTGACGGCTACGCCCGCGATCACGCCGCCGATGGCAACGGGGTCGCCCGTTTGGGCGAGCTTCGTCGCCTGCGGCGTGGGCGTGGAGGAGACGACCTCCGGGGCGAAGGTGTCGGGCGCAGGGGAGGGCGCGGGACCCGGCGCGGGCTCGGGAGAGGGCTCGGGTGTGGGATCGGGCGTCGGTTCCGGGTCGGGGTCGGGCGTCGGATCGGGGTCGGGGTCGGGTTCCGCCGCGGCGGCGGCCACCGTCAGCTCGAACGAGGGGTGCTGCGCGTACCCTGCGGCGTACGTGACCGTATGCGTGCCTGCAACCGCGGGCGTGAAGCGGTACGCGGCCTCTTCCGCATCCGTCTCGAACACCTCGACCGTCGCGGCGTCGGGCCCGATCACCGTGGGAATGCCGCGCAGCGTGCGTCCGTTCGCGTCGGTGAACGGCAGCGGCGGGATGGGGTAGGCCGCGCCCACCGTGCCCGTGCCGATAGCGTCCGCGCTCGGGCCTTCGACGACGCCGCTGACGGGCGCGGCCGCAACGTAGCGTGCGGCGGCCTGCGCGGCCGTCGCCACGCCGGGCGTCAGCTTCGCGAACGCCACCTTGCCCGTCATGGGCTTTTCCATCTCGCCGTCCTCGTTCACGTCGGCGCCCACGAACCAGCGCGTGGCCGCGGCGGAGGGCGCGGGGATGGCTCCCGTGTTCGCCAGCGTCGACACGAGCTCGCCGTTCAGGTAGTAGCTCATGGTGGCGCCGTCGTAGGTGGTGAGAACGTGCGTCCAGGCGTTCAGCGGCACGGTGGCCTCGGTGCAGCGATAGCCCGATCCGGTGTTGATGTAGTGCTGCAGCTGGGGCGCATAGTAGCTCAGGTCTTGGCCGGCTCCCTGGGCGCTCGAGAACAGGTCGAAGTAGCCGTTCGGCGGGTTCGCCGTGAACTGGAACAGCACCTCGATCGTTTCAGCCTGCGCAATGGCCGCGTAATCGTCGGCGGTGAAGTCGTACCCCACGCCCGCCGACCCGTCGAACACGGCCACGGGCACGCCGAACGTGTCGCTCTCGTAGGCGAGCGTGCCGGTGGCCACGGCGTTGTGCGGCGTCGGCGCCGTGTCCGCGTGGCTTCCCGTCGAGAAGTCCACGGACAACAGCGCCTCGCCCAACGGTGGCACGAGGCGGGCGGCCGTGCGGAAGGCCGCCTCGCCCACGAACGCCTCCTTGTCGAACGGATTGACGGCGAACGCCCGCACGATGTACGCGGTGTCTTCGGCCAGGGCCGCGCCGAACAGCGGGCGCGTGAACTCCGCAGCGCGGTTCGCTTCGGCCTTGTAGTAGTCCGTCATGAAACGCGCGTCGTACACCGGCGTGTCGGGAGCCGCCTCTTCGCACACCTCCACGCGGTATGCGATGACGATGTCGTCTTCGAGCCCCGAAGTGTCCGGCACCACCTGCGCCGCCGACACGCTGAACGAGGCGCCGCTTGCCGTGATGGACGCTTCGGGCACCTTGACCTCGGCTCCGTCCTGCACGAGGGGCGGCTTGCTGCGACTCGCCATGTCGGCGTGCGTGTAGCGGAAGCCGGCGACGCCCTTCGACGGCTCGATGACCCACGGGGCGCCGATGACGCTGCCGCTGCGGAAGTCGAGGCGATACACCGACACCGCATGCGTTGCAGGATCGATTTCCACCAGCTCGCATTGGTTCGCGTCCCAGCCGGCGTTCGGGTGGCCGCCCGTGCTGCCCGTTTCGTCGTGTCCGCCGTTCTCCATCCAGAAATTGTTGGCGAACGTGGCGGTTTGGATGAGCGTGAACCCATCGTCCTGGTGGATGGAACGCGGGTCGGCCATTGGGATATGCGTATGGCCCGAGAAGTGGATGATCTGCGGATACAGCGCGCACAGTGACCGGTAGAACGCGCCCGACTGCGTCGTGTTGGCATTCTCGTCGAACTGGCCGTCCCAGCTGTTGGAGCCCGAGTACCAGACGGTGTTCGGGAAGGGGTGGTGGGTGAAGAGGAAGATGGGCTTGGCGGGGTCTTCGTCCGCGGCCGCCTTGCAGCGTTCGAGGATCCAGTCGCGCTTCGCCCCGTACCAGCTGTTGTCGTAGCCTCCGGGTTCAGGCGCCGCGGCGATCACATGGTAGCCGCCCACGATGAAGTCGGCATCCACCTGGCCTTCGTTCGGCCCTCCCGGCATCTGGAACGAGCCGGCCACGTTGAGCTCCGCGGCGAGGAACGTCTTGAACGCATCCTGGGCGTTCTGCTTGTTGCCGCCCCAGTTGTAGTATTCGTGGTTGCCCATCACGATGCCCACCGGCTTGCGCACGTTCGCGTTCAGCAGCTGCGCAAGCTCGAGGTACTGGTCGGGGTGCCCCGTGTCGGCCGAGTCGCCCACGAAGAAGTGCGCGTTCACGTCGGGCGCGAGGGCGTAGATGGCGGAGAAGGCCGCGGGGATTTTGTCGCGGTAGTTGTTGCTCGAGCTTGCGCCGACGTGGGTGTCGCTGTGCACGGTGAACCGCACGCGCGAACCCGGGAGCGTGGGCCAGTTCGGGTGTTCGGGCTGGGTGAACGCGGCTTCGGCCCGCTGCTCGGGGAAGACGAGCATGCCTCCGGCGGCCGACACGCCGGCGATGGCGGCCAGCTTGAGAAACGAGCGGCGCGAGACGCCGAACGTGCCGCGGTCGTATGCGGTCGCGAGCTGTTGGGGATTCATGATGTCCTTTCGATCGACGATACGGCGAGGTCGCGTGTGTGCGACGGCGTCTTTCATCGTAGGAGAGGGACGTAAGAGCCGTGCAAGAAGCGCGTCGGGAGAGAGAAAGGATCGTGTAAGAATTGCGCGAGAACTTCGGTCTTCCGGGAAGATGCGCATGTCGCCGGATGAGACGGAAGCCGTATAATAGGCGCACCCGATACGAAGGAGCCACATGCCATCTCAACTGGGAACGATGCTGCTCATCGCGAACCCGGCAGCGCAGAACGGACGCGGGGCGGACGCGGCGACCGAGGCCGCGCATCTGCTGCGGACGGCCGTGGGCGAGCAGGCGCTCGACGTCGTGCTCACCGAGCGGCCCGGCCACGCCGTGGCGCTGGCGGCCGCGGCCGACGGCTACGACACCGTGCTCGCGCTCGGCGGCGACGGCATCATCCACGAGGTGGCGGGCGGCCTCATGGAGCGCGCCGTCGACGTTCGCCCGGCGCTCGGCATCGTGCCGGTGGGGTCGGGCAACGACTACGCGCGCACGCTCGGCATGTCCTGCAAGGTGGAGCACGCCTGCGCACAGCTGCTGAACGCCGCACCGCACCCGGCCGACCTCGGGCGCGTGAACGGCCATTGGTTCGTGGAGACGCTCTCGTTCGGCCTCGACGCGGCCATCGCGCTCGACACCGTGGAGCGCCGCAAGCGCACGGGGCGCACCGGCACCATCCTCTACGCGGAAGCGGGCATCGACCAGCTGCTGCACCATCTCGACGCGCGCCGCTACACGGCCTCGTTCGACGGCGGCGCGCCCGTGGCCGGCGCGTCCATCACGTTCGCGGTGCAAATCGGCCCCTCGTACGGCGGCGGCTTCAAGATCTGCCCCAATGCGCGCTTCGACGACGGGTTGTTCGACGTCTGCATCGCCCATCCGCCCATCGGCGTCGCGGGTGCGGCGCTCATCTTCGCGCTTGCGAAGAGCGGCCGCCACACGGGTTTCAAGCAGATGGAATTTCGCCGCGTCCGCACGCTGCACGTGGAGTTCGACGAGGTCCCGCCCGCGCAAATGGACGGTGAGCTCATCGAAGCCACGACGTTCGACGTGTCCATCGAGCCCCGCGCCCTCAACGTGCTGCTGCCGGCATGAAAAAGCGGCACCGGGAATCCGGTGCCGCTTGCATAACGCGGGGGCTGCGGGCGTTCCCTACTTCACCACGCGGACGCGGCGGACGCCCTCGATGGCCGACAGGCGGTCGATGGCGTCGTCCGGGTGGCCCGGGGTGCCGGCGTCGAGGTCGAGCATCGTGTAGGCGTTGTCGCCGCGCGCCTTGTTCATCATGTTCTCGATGTTCACGCCCGCGTCGCCGAAGACGTTCGTGATGCGCGCGATGGCGTTCGGCACGTTGGCGTGCAGCACGGCCACACGGCGCAGGCCGTCGGGCACCGGCCCCATGTCGCAGGCGGGGTAGTTCACCGCGTTCGCGATGTTGCCGTTTTCCAGGTAGTCCATGAGCTCGCGCACGGCCATGATGGCGCAGTTGTCCTCGGCCTCGGCCGTGGAAGCTCCCAGGTGCGGCAGCACGATGGCGCCGTCCATCTGCATGACCTCGGGCGTGGCGAAATCGGTGATGTAGGCGTGCACCTTGCCCGAGGACAGCGCGGCGGCCATGGCCTCGTTGTCCACGAGCGTGTCGCGCGAGAAGTTGAGGAACACGGCCCCGTCCTTCATGAGCGAGCAGGCGCGCTCGTCGATCATGCCAATGGTGCTTTCTATAGCCGGCACGTGGATGGTCATGTAGTCGCAGGTGCGGAAGATGTCGTCGAGGTTCGTCACGTGATGCACGGCGCTCGACATGCGCCACGCGGCGCCCACCGACACGTAAGGGTCGTAGCCGTACACGTCCATGCCCAGCTCGATGGCGATGTTGGCCACCTCGGCGCCGATGGCCCCGAGGCCGATGACGCCCAGCTTCTTGCCCTTCACCTCGCGACCCGCGAACGCCTTCTTGGCCTTCTCGGCGGCTTTCGCGATGTTCTCGTCGCTCGCATTGTGACGGCACCAGGCGATGCCGCCGGCGATGTCGCGGCTGCCCAGCATGAGGGCGCACACCACGATCTCCTTCACGGCGTTCGCGTTCGCGCCGGGGGTGTTGAACACCACGATGCCCTCTTCGGCGCAGCGGTCGAGCGGGATGTTGTTCACGCCGGCGCCGGCGCGGGCGATGGCGAGCAGGCTCTCGGGGAACTCCGTGTCGTGCAGGGCGGCGCTGCGCACGAGGACGCCCTCGGCCTGGCCGAGGGCGTCGGTGAGTTCGTATTCGTCGCTGAGCAGGTCGGTGCCGTATGCCGAGATGTTGTTGAGGCAGTGGATGTAGCGCATGAGGTCTCCTTCGGGGATGGCAGGCGGCTCCGTTGGCGCGCGGCTCGTCGCCGGTTCTCGATACATCCTCTTATAGTGCTCAGCGCGTATCCCGTTGTCAACAACAACTCAGCAGGTGTGCACTTTATCCCGGTAAAGTGCAGGGCACGTCCGCGACGGGCGAGCTAGTTCTGCGTGGACAGGAAGATCTGCAGCGACATCTGCTCGATCTGGTCCTGCAGGTCCTCGAGCTCGTCGACGTGACGATCCTCGTCCTTGAGGATGGCCTCGAGGACGTCGCGCGTGGCGTAGTCGAGCACCTTGCCCGCGAGCACGATGGCCTCGTTGTAATCCTTCACCGTCTGCAGCTCCATTGCGTGGTCGTTGTCCACCTGCTGCGGCACGGCGGAGCCGATGCAGAACTGGTTGAGCTCGGACACGATGGGGGTGCCCTCGAGGAACAGGATGCGCTCGATCAAGCGCTCGGCGTGATGCATCTCGGTGATCGAACGCTTCTTGAAGTTCTCGCTCAAACGATCGTAGCCCCAATCCTCGCACATTTCCGCGTGCACCATATACTGGCTGATCGCGGTCAGTTCTCCGGCAAGCAGATAGTTCAGCCGGTCAATGAGTTCCGGGTTTCCCTTCATGGCAGTGCTCCTTTCATAGGCACGACGATGGGCCGTCGCGGCCCGTCTGCCTGATTGTATGAGCAAGGATGAGGGGAAGCATCCGATTATGCGATCCGTAGGCGTCCCGTCGCCGACCTGTCACGGGACGCTGATCAAGGCGTGCGCGTGAGCGACCTCGTGGCGGCTACGTCGTGGCAGATCTTCACGAACTCGGTCGTCTGCGGGTTGCCCGCGTCCTTGCGGTACAAGAGGTACACCTGGTACTTCGGCCCGGGGTCGGCGAAGCGCGCCTCGGCGAGGAACGTGGCGGGGATGGGGATATGCGCGGCGTTCGCGGTTTTGAACAGCATCTCGTCTGGTTGGAGCGTGAAGGGGATGCGATCGAACTCGGTGAGCGTGCGCACGCGGTGCTTCGGCTCCAGCCCGTGCTTGCGAAACGTCTCGACGGCCCCTTCGAACGTGGTGAGCAGGTTGGGCGTGGACGGGTTGACCAGGTAACATTCCTTGAGATCCTCCAAGGTGATGCCTGCGCGTTGCGACAGGGGATTGTCCTTGTGGAGCCACACGAGCAGCGGCAGCTCGAACAGCAGCTCGCAGGCGAAGCCTTCGGGCAGGTCGGCCGGCATGCTGAACACGACGCCCACGTCGGCCTTTCCCAGGAACACCGATGAGGCGATGGTGAGCTGATCGTCGTCGAACAGATGGGCGGGCGGCGCGTAGGGATGCCTGCTCTGCAGCAGCGACATGCTCTCGTAGACGATGTCCATCCACTGGTTGTTCGAGGACGATATCGCGTTCACCGACAAGCCCGTGTCGCACTCGGCGTCGATGCGCCGCCCCTGCTCCACGATTTCGTCGAGTTCGCCGACAAGGCCGGTGATGGCACCCAGGTAGAAGCGTCCTGCGGTGGTGAGGGCCATGGTGCCTCGATTGAGCAGGCGAAAGCCCAGCTCGCGCTCGAGGCTTGCGATGTGGCGTGTCAGGCTGGGTTGCGATAGGTGCAGCTCGTCAGCCGCTTTGACGAAATTGGCGTGCTTCGCCAACACCAGGAATTCGCGCGAAAAGTCGAGCATGGGTCCCCTCCAATGCCGTGTATATGCGCCTTGAGCGTATTTTACCAGCGAAAACTTCGTTGCGCAGCGCAGGTGCTTCAAAAAAAGCGCGCCCGAGCCGAAGGAGGGGGAGGGCTCGGGCGCAGGATGGTGCTAGGCTTGCAGCTTGGCGGGGTCGAAGTCGTTGATGTAGCCGCGCTTGGCGCGCTCAAGACCCTTCTGATAATAGTCGTCCACCATGTCCTTCGGCAGAGGGAAGCGATCTTCCTCGGGAAGCGCGAAGAGCTTGCGGGACCCTGTCGGGCACACCGTGGCGCATTGGCCGCAGCGCACGCACAGGTTTCCGATCTCGGGGCCGGCGTCGGTCATCTCGATGGTGAACAGGGGGCAGCGCGCCGCGCATGAGCCGCATGCGATGCACGTGTCGTGGTCCACCTGCAGTTCGTAGTGCGACAGGAAGCGGTAGTTCTCCACGTCGCCGTCGAGGGAGATGAAGCCGCGCATGATGGCGCAGCAGTCGCCGTGGCATTGGCAGATGACGTCGCATTCGGCGGTGCACATGACCTCGATGACCATGCCGGCGTCAACGCCCCTCTGCAGGATCGCACGGCATTCGTCTTTGTCGATCTGGCGGCCGATGCCGTTCTCGATGTAGTACTGCGCCTGCTCGCCGGTGGCGATGCACGTCTCCATGGGATGGTCGCACCAGTCGCCGGGCTTCTGGCCGTTGCGGATGGGCGTGAACGTGCGGCACTGGCACGGTGCCACGCACAGCGTGTCGTAGCGGTCCACGATTTCGTTCCAGTCGTGGTTGGGCAGGATTTCCGTGTCGCCTACGATGTCGGCTTCGGCAGGAATAGGGAAGTACATCGGCGAGCCCTGGTTGCGCGACTGGTAGCCGTAGTCGGCCCCGCACATGCCGAAGACGGAGTCGCAGAACCCTTCCTCGTCGTAGCGGTTCATCATGAACTCGAGCATGCCGTGCGCGAACGCCAGCACATGGTAGTATTTCGTTCCCGCGCGATGGACGCGGTTCAGCAGGCCGCGATAGCTCAGGTCCTCGCAGGTGTCACCCGCCTCCTCGGCCGACTGGCCCGTCGCCTCGCCAGCCTCTTCAGCGGTGAAGTAGGCGAAGTTCGGCAGCCTGATATAGAAGGCGGCCTCGTCTTCGGTGAACTCCTGCATGAGGAAGTCCCAGGCGTTCTCGTGGATCTCGCTGCCGACGCCCTGGCCCACGCGCAGCAGGCGGTTGCGCAGCGCGATGTACACCGCGGGTATCACCTTGCCGCTTTCCGTGACGTAGTCTTGGGTGATCTCGGGTTCGTTGAACAGGATGTTCTTGGCTTCTTCGTCGGATGTTTGCCGGGCGTCCTCGGCAATCTGCGAAGCGGTCAGGCGGTTCGTGCGCCAGTCGTACGAGTCGACGGCGGCGTGCTGCTCGGCGGCGGTCAAGGGGCCTCCGTTGAACGTGACGTGGTAGGCGCCGTCGTCGACGGGCTTGCCGGGCACGTTCACGGTGATGCCGTCCGTCACCTCGTCGGCCACGCCGTGCCACGTGCCTTCCGCCGCGTCGCTTGCGGCGTCGGTCGACTTCTCGGCGGCCTCCTGGGGCGTGCAGCCCAGCGCGCCGAGCGCTCCCATGGCGCCCATGACGCCGGCGGCGGTTACGAAGCCGCGACGGCTCAGCGTCTTCCCTTGCTCCAAGGTCGTCTCATCCATGTTCTCTCCTTTTCTCCGGTCGTGCGTGGCGGGCGTGCGGGACGCCCGGCTTCACCTGGTTTCGCGTGTCTCGCTGCGGGCTGCTTCGAGGGCTTCTCGAAGCAGTAGAATCTTGTTCTCCTGGACGGCCAACAGGTGCCGCAGATGCTCGAGCTGGTGCTCCTGTGCCTGGATGCGCGCGTGCGCTGCGGCGAGCGTGTCCGGCTCGCTTTGCGCGGGCGCGTCGGATGCGGGTTGGTTGCAGTCCTGGTTGCATGCGCGGTGGCGGTGCGTCAGGGCGTCCACGTTCAACCCGCGCCGTTCCAGGTCGTCGAGCATGCGGTTGCGCGCCTCCATCTTCGCGTTCACGATGCGCTCGCCTTGAGGCGACAGCGCCGGCCCCATGCCGGACACCCCGACGGCGAACACCCCTTCCGTGTCCATATCCCTCCTCCTTTCCCTGTTGGCCTTCTAGCCTGCCAGCTCCTGCGAGCGGGCTTCGGCCTGCTCCGGAAGCACGACTTCGATGTTGTTGAAGGCGAACTCCATGCCGGAATGCAGCTTGTAATCGCGCTCCGTCTTGCAGCGCGGGCACACCCAGGTGGTCGCATCGTAGACATCGATATGGAAGATGCGGCCGCACTGGTTGCACGCGACCGTGTACGGCGTGCGGCGGACGACGAGGTCGGCATGCTCGGCGATGGTCCCACGCGCCAGAAAGGCGAACATGCTGTCCATGTACGCCTCCACCACGTCGCGGTTGAGGCCGATGGTGAGGTACACGGTTTTGACTTCCACGGCGTCCACCTTGCCTGCGTAGTCGAGCACCGTATCGACAACGGTGCGCATGAGCGCCATCTCGTGCATGGTCGGGTTCCTTCCTGCTCGGTTCGCTCGGACACCGCCTATGCTACGCAGCGGGCGGGCCGTTGCGGTTGTCGTGTTCTGCATACGCGATGCGGGTTCCGCATGCACGGCGCGCCGCTATGTGAAATTCGCATCGCGGCATACGTGTTCTTTCTGGTCGCACAGTACGTGCATAGCCGATTCGCGTTCTGCATGGGCGATGGGCGAACGAGGCGTTTCGCATGTGATCGTCCGTCGCCGACATGTGCTACAATCCCATGCTGATCAGCAGGTCGGGCACACCGCAGGGGGACGGGGAACGACGTGGACTTCAGAGTATGGGCCGAACGCGGCACGGGCACGCGGGTTCTCCTATGGCTCGGCTTCGGGCTGTTCGTCGTCACCTACGGCGGCGGGCCGCTCGGGTTCGTCTCCGGACCGATCGGGCATGCGTTCTCATGGGACTCCATCCTTCTCGTCCAGACCTCGTTCATGCTCGGGACGGCGTTGGGATGTCTGATGATGAAGCTTTCCGCTCGCCAAGGCGACCCGAGGCGGAGGCAGGTGGCCGGGGCGCTTGCCTACGTTGCCACGGCCCTCTTGTGCTGGGCGGCTCAACCGGTGCTCGCCGCCGTTGACGTGCCCACCGGCACCGCCGTCCGCAGCGTGCTCTCCCTGCTTGCCGGGGCGATCTACGCGCAGCCCCTCCTGTTCTGGGTCGGAAGGTTCCTCGATCTCAGCAGCGCCTGCGACCGCCGGGGCTTCGTCGCCGCGTTCGTTCCCTGCTACGCGCTCAGCCCCATTGTGATGGGCGCGGTGTCGGTGTTCGATGGCGTGCCGTACGTGTACTCCGTGCTCATGGCCGCGTGCTCGGTGCTGTCGGCTTTCATTCAAGTGGTGTTCTTCCACCCGTCGGCACAGCAACCCGTTCCTCGGGCCGACGGTGATACGAGGGGCTACCGCCTCACGGTCCACTCCGTCTCGGTGCTCGTGTGCTTGGGCTTCTCATGGGGAGTGGCTCAAGCCGGCAGCTTGCTTCTGTTCGGGGGCGGTTGGTCGGTGGAAACCGTCATCAGCATGTTCGTCACGTTTGGGCTGCTCATCGCCATCGCCGTCGCCATGCAGGCGGGGCATGCGCAGGGTGGGGTGCGGTTCGGCATGTTCATCAGGCTCTCCATCGTCGCGTGCGGCGCGGTGCTCGTCGCGCTGCCGCTCCTCTTCGAATCGGTTCCCTCCCTGTTCTACCCGCTGTGTAGCGCCGTTATGATGGTAGGGGAGATATCGGTCATCGTCTTCTCGATCGACGTATGCTGCGAAGAGGGGGAGCCTCTGGCTGACGTGTTCGCGGCCAACTACGCGACGTTCATCGGCGCCGTCTGCGTCTCGGGGGCGATCTTCTGGTTGGCGCAAACGCTGATCGGCGGGGAGGCGGCTTGGTGGATCGTCGTCATCGCGTCGATGTGGGCCGTGCTCGTCGTCATACCGTTCTTGCCGAGCCGCTCGAGCGGCGCGCTGGTGTTCACGCTGGGGACGCTGCCCGAGAACGAGGGGTACGAAGCGAACATCGCTCTGCAGCGCGAGCGCATGGCGAAGAGGTACCGTTTGAGCGCAGGCGAGTCCGAGGTGCTCGACCATCTGCTCCGTGGCCTGAACCGCGAGCAGATCGCCGCCGAGATGTGCCTCAGCCCGTGGACCATCAAATCTCGCATCGGCGCCATCTACAAGAAGTGCGACATCCACTCCTACAAGGAGCTCATGCAGCTCGCCTCCAACGACGAAGCCTAGCGTCCTGGGCTCCTTTTCCGCGCATAGCACGTGGAAGCCTTCCCATCGGGCCTGATGGGACTACGCCCAAAAGGGTATTTCCAAATACGCCCATCAAGGTTCTTCCCGCGTTCCCCGTTCGGGGCGCATCATGCGAGCCGCAATGGCGGGATGCGAAGCGACATGGGGAGGAATCGGACATGCACGAGATGGCTCTGGTGCACAACGTGGTGGAGGCGGTGCTCGAGCACGCGGAGGACATCGGCGCGAAGGAGGTGGGGGCGGTTCTTCTCACCATCGGCGAAGGGCGCGACGTGGTCGAGAGCTTTATGCAGGGGCTGTTCGCCTTTCTGGCGCGCGGCACCGTCGCCGAGCGCGCGAAGCTCGTCATCAGGCGCGTTCCTTACACCGTGCGCTGCACGTGCTGCGGCACCGTGTTCCCTCTCAACGTCCGCAATGCGAGCACCTGGGTGTGCCCGCATTGCGCAGCCGAGCGCCAGTACCGGCTGCACGCGGGCATGGAGTTCACCATCGACCGCATACAGGTGGTGGGGGACGCTCGGCTCGAACAGGTCGGATAGCGACAGTTCGCACGCGGGTCGATCGTGCGAGAAGACAAGGAGATGCAGATGAAGGAGATCAGCAGGAGGAACTTCCTGGGCATGATGGGGGCCATGGGCGCGATGGGAGCCGTGGGCACGCTGTCCGGGTGCGCTCCCACGAGTGCGAACGCGGCCGAAGGCGGTGCGGGTCAGGTTCCCGAGGTCGTCCTGAGCGACGGCACCGTGTGGCGCGGCACGCCCGAGCACATCGCGGCCCTCGGCGGTTCCACCATGCCGCTCGAGGAGCTCAACCGCCGTCGCAAGGAGTACGTCGACTCCCAAACCGAGTGGGTGAACGAAGACGGTTCGGTCGTGCCCGCGTGCTACGTCAAGATGCGCGCTCTCATCCATGCGCACGGCTTCGGCTGCGGCGAGGGCCTGAACGACACGATGTTCAAGCGCCCCATGAAGCTGTTCACCGAGGAGCAGGTGGAGGCCTATCTCGACATGCCGTGGGGTGTGGAGTTCACGGCCAACGAGTTCTATGCCAAGTCGCAGAAGGAGGGCAAAGGCCGTACCTACGAAGCATGCAAGGAGTTGTGCGAGCTGTTCAGCAAGGCTGGCTGGTTGCCGTTCCGCACCCGGACCGAGGGCGTCACGTACAACATCCCCGGCTATGCCGAGGGCGTCAACACGTACAGCTACTGCGACGAGTACTACGCCGATCCGGACGGCTTCGATTGGCCTCTCGGAGGCGCCGGCCTGGCAGAAGATCACGCGTATGCCGGCACGCCGGTGTTCTACTCGGTGCCGCTGAACAGGGAGGTCGTGTCTGAGGAGAGCGAGTTGCTCGCCTACGACGACATCGAGGCGGTCATCAAGGATCACGACTACATCGCCGTGCAGCCGTGCTCGTGCCGCTACTATCCCTATGTGCTGGAGTGCCACGAGAAGGGCGAGCCGTACCCGACGTTCGAGGATTTCATGCGCGGCGACCAAGGCGAGTTCCGCGACTCGAACGGCGACCGCATCGAGACCTGCTTCGCGATGGGCGACGATGCCGAATACCTGGTCTCGCTCGGGTTGGGTCGTCGCATCACCCAAAAGGAGGCGCTTGAAATCCTCCAGAAGTCCCGCGACGACGGTTTCATCCTCCATTGCCTCTACGGCAAGGAGCATGCGTGGGTGTGCCAATGCAACCCGAAGATCTGCGGCATCACGGCTCAGTGGGAAGCCGGGGCGGAAGCGCTCGGCGGCTGGGAGGAGCTGCAGAAGCAGTCCGCGTTCGTCGGGCGAACGCACTATGCGCTCGAGGTCAACTTCACCGCCTGCATCACGTGCGGCACCTGCGCCGATCGCTGCCCGATGGGAGCCATCACGATGGACAACTACAATGGCGGCCCCCGCGTGACCGACCATCTGTGCCAGCGCTGTGGCCAGTGCGCCTACGTCTGCCCGCAAAGCGCGCGCAAGCTGGCCAAGCGTCCCGACGACGAGATCCTCGAGATGCCCCATCTCCTGCAGGACGACTACAACCTCAAGGCGGCGTATCGCTTCGAGCATAACCTCATCGGCCGCGGCACTGAGGCCGACGCGTTCAAGTTCTAAGCGCAGTGCGCGAGGGAGGGGATTCGCGCGGGGCTCCCTCCCGAACGGCCGAGACGGCCCTCGCAGGATTTGCATAGGCGATGCTCATTATGAATCGGCCAGGGTCCCGAGGTTCGCTACTATTGATGCATGACTTAACCGGGCCGGTGCCCGCTCTGCGGAGACGGACGCGGCGCTTTGAGATCGAGGAGGTTTCCTATGGACCAGACGCGCGTCATAGAGGTGAAGAGGAATATCCTGGCCGCCAACGACGAGGCGGCCGATGCGTTCCGCGCGGCTCGCAAGCGGGATGGCACGTTCTTCGTGGACGTGATGGCTTCGCCGGGCGCGGGCAAGACGACGCTGCTGCTCGCGCTGATCGAGGAGCTGCGGGGGCGCGCGGGGCGGGCGGGAGCGAATCTCCCGGCGATCGGCGTCATCGAGGCCGACCTCGAGAGCGACGTGGACGCGCTCAAAATCAAGGAGGCCGGCGTGCCGTCGGTGGAGCTCAACACCCGCGGTGTGTGCCATGTGGAGATGGGCATGGTGGAGATGGCATGGGAGGCCTTCGGGGGCGCGGCCTTCGACTGGATGTTCTTGGAGAACATCGGCAACCTGGTGTGCCCGGCCGACTTCGACACCGGCGCGCACACGCGCATCATGCTGCTGTCGGTGCCCGAGGGCTGGGACAAGGTGCTGAAGTACCCGCCCATGTTCGCCGTGGTGGACGCGCTCGTCGTGACGAAGAGCGACTACCTGTCCCTGAACCCCGATTTCGACCTGGCCGCGCTCGAGGAGCATGCCCGGGCTTTGAACCCGCGCCTCGAGATTTTCGTGACGAGCGCCCGCACCGGCGAGGGTGTGAGCGCCGTGGCGGAGTGGCTGGAAGGCCGGCGTGTTGGGGGAGCGGCGCGGCCAGACGATGCGCTCGGGCCGCAGGGCGTTTTTGAAGACCGTGCGGAGGGGAAGCGGGGCGTTTGACACATGTGCTAATATTATCGGCTGATATTGCTATGTGGAAGGGACGTATATGTCAGGGCATTCTAAGTGGGCTACAACCAAGCATCGTAAAGCAGCGGTGGACGCAAAGCGCTCCGCTCTGTTCAGCAAATTGTGCCGCAACATCACGGTGGCCGCGAAAGAAGGCGGCGACCCGAACCCCGACAACAACGCGTCGCTTGCGGCCGCTATCGAAAAGGCCAAGGGCTACTCCCTGCCGAAGGATAAGATCAAAGTCGCCATCGACAAGGCGTTCGGTTCCGGCAAGGACGCCGCGAACTACGAGACCGTCGTGTACGAGGGCTACGGCCCGGCCGGCGTCGCCGTGCTGTGCGAGGCGCTCACCGACAACCGCAACCGCACCGCCGCCGATGTGCGCGCCGCGTTCAGCCATGCGGGCGGCAACCTGGGCACGTCCGGCTCCGTCGCGTTCCAGTTCGAGCGCAAGGGCCAGATCATGGTTCCCAAGGAGGTCGAGACCGGCGACAAGAAGAACCCCGTGAAGCCGAACGGCGCCGCGGCCGACGAGGAAGAGTTCATGCTCGCCGTGGCCGAGGCCGGCGGCGACGACTACGAGGACGCCGACGACGAGTGGATCGTCTATACGGGCCCGAGCGACCTCATGGCCGTGAAGAAGGCCCTCGAGGAAGCGGGCGTCGTCACGAAGGGCGCCGAGATGACCATGATGCCGACGACTCCGGCGACGGTCACCGTCTCCGACGCGCGCAAGGTCATGCGCCTCATCGACCGCCTCGAAGAACTCGAGGATCTGCAGAACGTCTACCACGTGATGGACATCACCGACGAGATAGCAGCCGCCCTCGACGAGTAGGCTGCCCGATCAGCCGTTGTCACTTGAACCGCCGCATCTCGCGGCGGTTTTTTTTGCGGCCCGATCAGGATGTTAGCACTGCCCGACACGCCGACGGTGCTCTTGTGTATAATAGCGTGTTGCTCGTTTGATTCATCGATTGACGGTTCCGCGCTTCTGCGCGAGGGGGATATAGGAAGACAACCATGCTTGAAGCGCTTGCGCATCTTTTCTCGTATATCGTGCAGCCTTGCTACGATCTGACGGGAAGCTGGTGGATGGCCATTTTGCTGTTCACCGTCATAATCAAGATCGTTCTGATGCCGTTGTCGCTTTGGTGTCAGTGGAACAGCATCGTCATGGTCAAGATCATGCCCGAGCTCAACCGCATCAAGGTGAAGTACTTCGGCGACGCCGAGACCATCGGCGAGAAGCAAACCCTGCTGAACAAAAAGCACCATTACCATCCGCTGCTCTCGCTCATTCCGTTGGCGGTGCAGATCATCGTCCTGTTCGGGTTGGTCGAAGTGATTCACGGCATCACCGATCACGGCGCTCCGGGAACCGAGTTCTTGGGAATGGTTCCGGTGGAAGACGGCGGGCTTTCGTGGATCATGCCGCTCTTGGCGGGCTTGTCCGCTGTGGTCATGGGCTTCGCTCAGAACAGGATCAACCCCCTGCAACGCGAGCAGTCCAAGATGGAAAAGAACACCACCAACGGGCTTTCCATCGTGTTGTCCCTCGTCCTCGGCGTGTACGTAGCAGCCGGCATGGCCTTTTACTGGATATGCTCGAACCTCATGTCCATCATCGTGCAGGCGCTGTGCAACCTGATCATCCGACCTTCGAAATACATCGACTACACCGAGCTCGCCGCAAGTCGCATGGAGCTGGACGAACTCAACGCTTTCACGGCGAGGAAAACCCCTTGGTACAAGCGCGATCCTCTGGCAAAGCGCGAAAAAGAGGACTATAAGCGCTTCATGAGCGTGGTGGGCAAGCACATCGTGTTTTACTCGGAACGCAGCGGTTTCTACAAGTATTTCGAAGGCGCTCTTGAGTGGCTGCTGGCAAACTCGGACGTGAACATCCACTACGTCACGAGCGATCCCAACGATCAGGTCTTCGAATTGCAGAAGAGCAAGCCTCGCCTCGTTGCGTACTATATCGGCGATAAGCGCCTGATCACGCTCATGATGAAGCTTGACTGCGACGTGGCCGTGATGACGCTCGACGACCTGGAGAACTTCTACATCAAACGCTCCTACATTCGCAAAGACATCGAGTACGTGTACGCGTTCCATCATATGACGTCCACCCATTTGGTGTCCGCGAAGGAGGCCCTCGACCACTACGATACCATTCTGTGCGTCGGCCCCCATCAAAAACGAGAACTCGAACGGGCAGAGGAGATGCGAGGGCTCCCGGCGCGAAATCTGGTGGAATGCGGTTACGACCTGCTCGACAGGCAGATTGCCGCCTATGCATCGCGTGAAACGCCTGAAACCAAGCGCCCTGTCGTTCTCGTTGCCCCGTCGTGGCAGGAAGACTGCCTGCTCGACTTGTGCGCCGACGAGGTGATCAAGCCTTTGCTGGGCCGCGGATACAGCGTGATCGTGCGTCCGCACCCCGAGTACACCAAGCGTTACCATGCGCGATGGGAGTCGCTGCAGCAGCGCTATGCGTCGTGGTCGCGCGACGATATCTACTTCGAGCAGGACTTCAGCACGTCGGACTCGGTGTACGACGCGGACGTGCTCATCACTGACTGGTCGTCAATCGCCTGCGAGTTTTCGTTTACCACCATGAAGCCGTCCATTTTCGTTGATACGCCCATGAAGGTGAGCAACCCCGATTGGGAGGAGCTCGGCATCGAGCCGACCGATATCTCCATCCGCAATCAGATAGGCGTTTCGCTGGCCGTGGAAGAGTTGGAGCGACTGGGCGATGTGGTGGAGGACATGGTCCTTCATCCCGAAACGTGGCAGAACCGTATCGAGGAGGTACGCTCTCATATGATCTACCATCAGGGGCATGGCGGCGAAACCGCCGGCGCCTATCTGCTCGAGCGCATGCTCGCGAAGCAGGGTGGCAGCGCCGATGAAGCTTTCGAGGTGGTCAGCCATGGCGAATAGAGAAGCGAAGCGCATCGTCTCACGCGCCGGCCTCGTGGTGTGCGACGGGGCGTTTTCGGCCCTGATCGCCGGCATCTTGGTGCTCGGGTTCGCGTCGCCGGCCTACGCCTACGTCGACCCCTCGGTCATGACCTACACCATCCAAGCGCTGGCTGGCGTTGCGGTGGCGCTTTCCGCCGTGCTCGGCGTCGTCTGGCGCCGCGTGCGCAAGCACCTGCTCCGAATCCTCCGCATCGACGAGAACGAGGGAAAGCACGTCGAGGAACCGGTGCACGCGCTCGACGGCGGCGCATCCGATTATCAGGAGAGCCTCGAGCGCGCGGACGCGGAAGCTCGGCGAATGAGGACCGAGCTGAAGGCGAACAGGCCCGAGAAGCTGTGCTGGGCGACGCGCTTCCTGTTCGCGTTGGCGGCCTCGCTGATGCTGTTCTACACGTTCGTCGTGGTGGGTCCCCTGGAAATCGTTGCAAGCAGCGTGAACAGCCTGCTCTTCACGGCGACGGACATCTGGATTCCGCTTGCCATCGTCGCGCTTCTGGGTTCGGTCGTGCTCGCTTTGGCGCTCTCGCTGGTGCGGGGGAGGGCCTTCAACGTGTGCTTCGCCATCGTTTCGGTGGTGGGCATCGCTGCCTATATCCAAGCGATGTTCTTGAACGGATCGCTTCCCGCCGCCGACGGAACGCAGGTTGTCTGGGACGACTACACGGCCATTACGGTGACGAGCGCCGTCGTGTGGATTGCCTTGATCGCTCTCGCCGTGTTTCTGTCGCTGAAGAAGTCGCTGGCTTTCAAGGGCGTGGTGGCGTCGCTTTGCCTGGTGGGCATCGTCGCCCAGTCGGTCAGTCTGGGCCTTCTCCTCACGGCTCCGGCGAAGGACGGGCTGACCCCCATCGACGCGAGGCCGTCGGTCACCACGGACGGGGTTTCGGAGGTCTCGGCCGACAACAACATCATCATGTTCGTGCTCGACACGTTCGACACGCGCTATTTGAAGGAGGCCGTTGAGGCCGATCCCGGTTGCCTTGACGAGTTCACCGGGTTCACCTGGTTCGACAATTCGACCGGTTCGATGATCCCGACGCGCTACGCCATGGCGTCGATGCTGACGGGCCGGACCCTTGAGGACGATGACGAGGCTTTCTCCACGTCGCTGATCATCGATTGGTACACGCAGCAGGGTTTGATCGACGACATCAACGCGCAGGGGTACGAGACGTACCTGTACGCCACCGATATCCACGATGCGATCGGCGCGCTTTCGGAGAAGGTGGAGAACATCAGGCAGCCCGAACGTGAAGTTGACTCCCTGTCGGCGGTCGCGATGCTGGTGAAGTGCTCGCTGTACCGCGATCTGCCGTGGGTGCTGAAGCCGCCGTTCTGGTTCTACACCGACCAGGTGAACAACGCCGTGCTGGGGAACAGCTCGGAGATTCCGATGGACTCGCTGTGGACCATGGACGACGTGAAGTACTACTCGCGGCTCAAAGAGCAGGGTTTGACCGCGACGGACCTCGGAGAAAAGGGAAGCTTCCGCGTCATCCACCTGGCTGGCACCCATGCCCCGTTCACGTTGAACCGCGACGTCGAAGTGGTGGAGAGCGGCACCGATGTCGTCGAGCAGGGTCTCGGCTCCCTTCGCATCGTGAGCGAGTATTTGGATGACCTCAAAGCGCTCGGCCTCTATGACGACGCCACCATTGTGGTGACGGCGGATCATGGCGAGTGGTATCTGGCCGACGAGATCACGCAGCCGACGAGCCCCATGATGCTGGTGAAGCCTTCGACGGAGGCAGGGGGATCCGACGAGCCTATCAAGATATCCTCGGTGCCGACGGGCCACGTCGACCTTGCGGCGACGCTGCTCGAAGCTGCCGGAGGCGACGGGTCTGCCTATGGGGGAATGGACATGTTCGATGTTCCCGATAGCGATCGAATCCGTCATTACAACGCGACGTCGGTTGTGGGCGCTGAACACGAGTACACGTTCATCAGGCAATGGGAGATAACCGGTGACGCGCTCACCTGGGAGAATTGGCGCGAAACTGGCACCAAGTGGCCCATCGACGACTGATAGGCTGAGAGCGAAGAACATGGTGAGCGGGGGGCGCGATGGCGCCCCCCGCTTTTGCGTTTGCCCCCCCCATTGCC
>NZ_PPTT01000040.1 GCF_003339815.1 Eggerthella sinensis | reverse complement strand
CTTCCCTCCCCTCCTCTTTTGGCGCGCTCGACGGCTTCCCGCCCCCCAACGCACCGCACGCCGACCGAACAACCCGCAGGTTGAACGATCGGCGCGCAGCGGCGACACGACCAAGTGAAACCCCGGGCGCGCCACGTGATGGGGGTGGGGGTGGCGCGCCAAGCGATGGGAGGGGTGCGCCAAGTGATGAGGGAGGCGCGCCAAGTGTTTGGGGGCCTATCGCCTCACGAAGCTGAACATCGAGCGGATGTTGGCTCCCACTTCTTCGATCTGGGCGTTGCCGTGCTCCATGCGCTGTTCCTTGAGCCACGTCTGGTCGTTCTTCGAGTCCTCCATGAACTCGTGGGCGAAGCTGCCGTCCTGGATGCGCTCGAGGATGGTCTTCATGGCGGCCTTGGCCTCCTCGGTGATCACCTGCGGGCCGGCGTAGTAGTCGCCGTACTCGGCCGTGTTCGAGATGGAGTAGCGCATGTTCGTCATGCCGCCCTCGTACATGAGGTCCACGATGAGCTTCATCTCGTGGAAGCACTCGAAGTAGGCCATCTCGGGCGGGTAGCCCGCCTCGACGAGCGTCTCGAACCCGGCGTTGATCAGCGCCGTCACGCCGCCGCACAGCACGGCCTGCTCGCCGAACAGGTCGGTTTCCGTCTCGTTCTTGAACGTCGTCTCGATGACGCCGGCACGCGCGCCGCCGATGCCCCACGCGTACGACAGCGCCACGTCCTTGGCCTGGCCCGACGCGTCCTGATGCACGCAGATGAGGCAGGGCACGCCCGCGCCCTCGGTGAACACGCGGCGCACCATGTGGCCGGGGCCCTTCGGCGCGATCATCACCACGTCCACGTCCGCCGGCGGCGTGATGTAGCCGTAGTGGATGTTGAAGCCGTGCGCGAAGGCCAGCGTGTCGCCGGCTTTGAGGTTCGGGGCGATCTCGGCTTCGTACGTGGCGGCCTGGGTCTCGTCGGGCGTGAGGATCATGATGAAGTCGGCTTCCGCGGCGGCGTCGGCGACGCTCATCACCTTGAGGCCCGCCTCCTCGGCCTGACGGCGCGACTTCGAGCCCTCGCGCAGGCCGACGCGCACGTCGCAGCCCGAGTCCTTCAGGTTGAGCGCATGGGCGTGGCCCTGGCTGCCGTAGCCGATGATGGCCACCTTCTTATCCTGGATGAGCTGGGGGTTCGCATCGTTCTCGTGGTAGATCGTGACAGCCATGTTCGTTTTTCCTTTCTATTGGCTGAGGGTACCTGGTTCGCGCACGCGCGCTCACACGTCCTTGCTGTTGCGGGACATGGCGATTTTGCCGGTGCGGGTGATTTCCTTGATGCCGTAGGCGCGGAAGAGGTCTTCCATGCCCTTGAGCTTGCTCTCGTCGCCCGTCGCCTCGATGGTGAGCGAGCTCCTGCCCACGTCGACGATCTTCGCGCGGAACACGTTCGCGATCTCGATGATTTCGTTCCGGCGGTCGGGCTGCGCGTTCACCTTGAACAGCACGAGCTCGCGCTCGATGGCCGCGTCGTTGGTGAGGTCGGTGATCTTATGCACGCTGATCAGCTTGTGCAGCTGCTTCGTGATCTGCTCGTACGCCACCTCGTCGGCCTTCACGATGGCCGTGACGCGCGACATGGTGGGGTCTTCGGTGGGACCCACCGACAGCGACTCGATGTTGAAGCCGCGCCGCGAGATGAGGCCGGTCACGCGCGACAGCACGCCGGGCTTGTTCTCCACCAAAACGGACAGGATGTGCTTCATCGTGCGCCCCCCTTCTCGTCGTCGCCGTCGGGCACGTCGGTGCGCACGGCTCCCACGGCCACGTCGATGGCGCCGATCACCTCGTCGAGCGCGCGGCCCGGCGCCACCATGGGATACACGTTCTGGTCGCGCGAGATCACCACGTCGAGCAGGTAGGGGCCGTCGCTGGCCAACATGCGCTCGAGCGCCGCGTCCACCTCCGAGGGCAACTCCACGCGCTCGCCCTGCCAGCCGTACGCGTCGGCCAGCTTCACGAAGTCGGGGTTCGCGTCGAGCAGCGTGGACGAGTAGCGCTCGTCGTAGAACAGCTTCTGCCACTGATGCACCATGCCGAGGCAGCGGTTGTCCAGGATGAGCACCTTCACCGGCACGCGGTGGATGCCCGCCGTGGCCATTTCCTGGCTGTTCATCTGGAACGATCCGTCGCCGGCCACGCACACCACAAGCTTCTCCGGGCACCCGATGGCCGCGCCGATGGCGGCCGGGAAGCCGAAGCCCATCGTGCCGAGGCCGCCGGAGGAGATGAAGCTGCGCGGCGCTTCGCGATCGACGCTCTGAGCCGCCCACATCTGATGCTGCCCCACCTCGGTCACCACGACGCTCTTCTGCGGGTCGAGCAGGTCGGACAGCTTCTTCAGCACCACTTCGGGAACGATCTCGTCGGGCTTGTCGCCCACGCCCGGATGGTAGAACGGGTAGCGCGTGCGCCAAGCGGATATCTGCGCCACCCAATCGCCGTCGTTCGGGCGCGCGCCTTCCTTCTCGAGCGTCCCCACGATGCCGTCGAGCACGCCCTTGAGGTCGCCCACGATGGGCACCTGCACCTCGCGCACCTTGCCGATCTCGGCCGGATCGATGTCGATGTGGATGACGTCGGCGTGCGGCGCGAACTCGTCGAGCTTGCCGGTCACGCGGTCGGAGAAGCGCGCGCCCGCCGCGATGAGCAGGTCGCTCTCCGTCATGGCGAGGTTGGCGTACTTCGAGCCGTGCATGCCCACGGGCCCCAGGTTGAGGGCGTGCGACGCGGGGAACGCGCCCTTGCCCATGAGGGTGGTGACCACGGGGATCTGCATGAGCTCGGCGAGCGCCTTGAGCTCCTCGGCCGCGCCCGACGACACGATGCCGCCGCCCACGTACAGCACGGGACGCTCCGCCTGCTTGATGCGGGAAACGGCCTGTTTGATCTGCTTGGCGTTACCGCGATACGTGGGCTTGTACGAGGGCAGGTTCACGTCGTCGGGGTATTCGAACACGAGCGGCTCGCTGGCCAAATCCGACGGGATGTCGATGAGCACGGGGCCGGGACGGCCCGTCTTGGCGATGTGGAACGCCTCGCGGAACGTACGGGTGAGCTCGTCGGTGGACTGCAGCAGGTAGCTGTGCTTCACCACCGGCATGGTGATGCCCACGATGTCCGACTCCTGGAACGAGTCGGTGCCGATGACGCCGCGCGGCACCTGGCCCGTGATCACCACGAGCGGCACGGAGTCCATGTAGGCCGTCGCGATGCCTGTGACGGTGTTCGTGGCGCCCGGGCCGCTCGTCACGATGGCCACGCCCACGTTGCCCGTGGCGCGCGCGTACCCGTCGGCCTCGTGCACCGCGCCCTGCTCGTGACGCGCCAGCACGTGGTTGATCTGCTTGGAATCGTACAGAGCGTCGTAGATTTTGATGGCCTGCCCGCCCGGGTAGCCGAACACGAGGTCGACGCCCTCGGCCTCGAGCGAGGCCACCACGGCCTGCGCGCCCGTCATGGTTGCGCCCTGCTTGGGCGTCTTGCTTCCCAAGCCGCGCGAGGCGCCGGCCGCGGTGGCGTTGGCCTGCGTCTGGCGTGGTGCGCTATCGTCGGATGCGGTGCTGCGTGCGTTCGTCATGACACATACGCCCCCTTGTCTGCGGATGAAACGAGCTTCGCGTACTTCGCCAGCACGCCGTGGTCGTGCTTCGGCGCCGGCGGCACCCAGGCCGCGCGACGGCGCTCCAGCTCGGCGTCGTCCACGTCCAGCATGAGCGCGCCGCCTTCGATGTCCACCGTCACGAGGTCGCCCTCTTCGATGAGCGCGATGGGGCCGCCCGCCGCGGCTTCCGGGCTCACATGCCCCACAGCCGGGCCCTTCGTCGCGCCCGAGAAGCGCCCGTCGGTGATGAGCGCCACGCTCGTGGACAGGCCCATCCCCACGATGGACGAGGTGGGCGTCAGCATCTCGCGCATGCCCGGGCCGCCCTTCGGGCCCTCGTAGCGGATGACCACCACGTCGCCGGCCACGATCTGCCCGGCGTTGATGGCGGCGCAGGCCTGCTCCTCGCTGTCGAAGCAGCGGGCGGGGCCGGTGTGCGTGAGCATGGACGGGTCGACGGCCGACTTCTTCACGATGGCACCGTCGGGCGCGATGTTGCCGTGCAGGACGCGCAGGGCGCCCACCGGGCTGAACGGGTTGTCGTGCGCGCGGCACACCTCGCCGTCGGCCGGCTTCGTGCAGGACTCCAGGTACTCGTCGAGCGTGCCCATGCACGTGAGGGCGCTGCGATCGAGCAGGTCGAGCTCGGCCAGCTCGTGCATGACCGTCGGCACACCGCCCACCTCGTAGAGGTCGGACAGCGGGCGCGGGCCCGAGGGCTGCAGCTTCACGAGGTGCGGCGTGCGAGCGGAAGCGGCGTCCCAATCGTCCATCGTGATGGGATGCCCCGCTTCGCGCGCGATGGCCGTGAGGTGCAGCACCGTGTTCGTGGAGCCGCCGAAGGCCATGTCGCATTCCATGGCGTTGCGGATGGCCGCCGCGCTCACGATGTCGCGCGCGCAGACGCCCTTCTCGAGCAGCTCCATCACCTTCATGCCCGCGTGCTTCGCCAGGCGGATGCGCTCGGAGTACACGGCCGGGATGGTGCCGTTGCCCGGCAGCGCGATGCCGAGGGCCTCGCACAGGCAGTTCATGGAGTTCGCCGTGAACATGCCCGAGCAGCTGCCGCAGGTGGGGCACGCCGTGTCCTCGTAGTACTTCAGCTGTTCTTCGGTCATGTCGCCGTGCTGCACCGAGGCCGCGCCGTCGAACAGCGTGTTGAGGTCGGTGGTGGGACCGCAGCCGCCCGGCTGCTTGCCGGCCAGCATGGGGCCGCCTGACACGAACACCGTGGGGATGTTCACGCGCAGCGCGCCCAGCAGCATGCCCGGCACGATCTTGTCGCAGTTCGGGATGCACACGAGCGCGTCGAAGGCGTGGCCCTGCACGGCGCATTCCAGGCTGTCGGCGATGGTCTCGCGCGACACGAGGGAGTAGTGCATGCCGTCGTGGTTCATGGCAATGCCGTCGCACACGCCGATGGTGGAGATCTCGAAGGGAACGCCGCCCGCCATGTAGATGCCGGCCTTCACGGCCTCGGCGATCTTGTCGAGGTTGTTGTGCCCGGGGATGATGTCGTTCTTCGAATTGAAGACGGCGACGAGCGGCCGCTTCAGCTCCTCGTCGGTGATCCCGTCGGCCTTGAGCAGGCTGCGGTGGGGAGCGCGCGCCGTGCCGCAACGTATAGCATCGCTACGTAGCTGCATGCTGATCCTTCCTTCCTGGTTGTGGCTGTGCCGGATGAGCCCACAAAAAAATCCCGTTGCAGGTAAGCTGCACCAGGACCTCAGAAGGAAGGGAGATACGATGGTTCGCGCGCCCGGCGCGTACGGTCGATCTCGAGTCGGACTGATAACGGAGTCGCCGGTTCAGCCTACTTGCCTCGACTGCACGCGAAGGTCGTCCGCTGCGTGCCGAAACGTTCGAGCCGAACTGCTCGGAGGTGGCGTTCAGGCCGCCCATCACCGGCTCGCAGCACCCGCCGGCTCTCTGAAGATGGGTTCGTCCCTACTGTCCTCGTCAACGCATTTCGTCTATGAACTTGTTGGAGGAAAGTATACCCCCGCGCTCAAGGGATGCAAGAAAAACTTTGAAGATCGAAGCAATCCCCCAGGAAATGCACACGAGCGCCCTAGGATTTGCGCAACGGCTGTCCCTGCGCGCTCGGAGGTGGCCCTTGAGGGCGCGGTCGCTTATAATGGCACGCTTATAGACGAACCGGGCGGCGAGCGTCGCCGCCCTGCAGACGGAAGAGAGCCATGACCCAGAGGACCGCGCAGCACGCCTCGCCCGAGCGGCACCGCCGCTCCGTCGCGCGCACGGTCGTGAGCGTGGCGCTGTGGGCGCTCACCGCGTGTCTCGTCGTGCTCATGGCCACGCGTTTCGCGCCGTCCGTCCTGAGCAACGGCCGCCTCATCCCCGAAGCCGCGGCGTTCGTGCCGTGGCTGGCCATCCCGAGCGCCCTCGTCCTCGTCGTGGCCGCCCTCACCCGGCGCAAGGCGCTCGCGGGCTTCACGGCGCTCTGCCTCGTCTGCCAGGTGGTGTGGCACGCGGGGTTCTTCCTGCCCGCGCCCCGCGTCGCCGAGGAGGCGAAGGCGCCCGTGCCCGTTCAGACCACGGAAGACGCCATCATGCGCGTCATGACGCTCAACACGAAGAACGGCCACGCGGATGCCGACCAGATCGTGTCGATGGTGCGCGATCAGCGCGTGGAGGTGCTGGCCCTGCAAGAAGTGAGCGCCTCGCTGCTCGAACGTCTCACGGCGGCGGGCCTCGACGAGCTGCTGCCCGCACGCGTCGTCGGGGAGGCGGGCCCGTACGACAACGGCGGCGTGAACGTCCTGTACACGCTCGCGCCCATGAGCGACGTCTCCGAAAGCCTCCTGCCGCTCACCGGCTCGGCCTCCCCCGCCTGCACCATCGTCGCCGGCGGGCGCACGGTGCGCCTCGTCAGCACCCACCCCACCTCGCCCAAGTCGGGGACGAAGGGGTTTTGGAACGAGAGCCTCAAGAACCTCGCCTCGCTGCGCAAGTACGACGACGAGTACCTCATCATGGGAGACTTCAACTCCACGTGGGACCATTCGCGCTTCCGCAGCTTCCTGGGCGATTCCCTCGTGGACGCCTCCGAGCAGGCCGGCGAGGGCTTCCACATGACCTACCCGTCGGAGCCGGGCTACGCCATGCTGCCCGTGCCGCCCATGATCGAGATCGACCACATCGTCTACTCGAAGAACAGCGCCATGTCGGTGGGCGACCTCGAGACGGCGAAGGTGGAAGGCACCGACCACCTCGCCCTGCTCGGAACCTGGACCATCGAATAAGCGCGCCCGCGCCCGCTTCGCTCCTCCCTCATCGCTCCCCCTCCCATCGTCCCGCTTTGCGACGGCCCGGTTACCGAGGTGTCGGCTTGCTGACCGATCGCCCATGGTGGGGTGACGGTTGTCCCAGCTCGCACGCGTAGATGCGCGCGCCCACTACACTCCTGAACAACGAACGAATCTCAGAGCCCCGCACTCGCTTCGTCATGCGTGAGGGGCTCGACCTATCTGCCCGTCCAATCCGAAAGGAGGCGTTCATGCCGTATCGAGGCCTACTCTACTTCGTCGCCCAAAGCGCCAGCTCCGACTACCGCGCCGACCCGTACGCGACGGAACGCCGCTGCCTCCCCAACCGAACGCACGGCATCCGCTACGCATCCGCGCCGAAGCGCACCACCTGCATCAAAACCTACTCCCCCTCCGAAGCGGTGCGCCCCGTCTGCGCCGGCACGTCCGCTGCGGCCCATCCCGCGCATCAGCGCATCGAGCCGGGACGGGTGGCGAAGGCCGTGCTGCTCATGGTGCTCGTGGCCATCGTGTCGGCACTGCTCGGCATCTTCGCGGCGCGCGCCATCGTGGGGGCCGTCGACGACACCGTCGTGCCGTTCGCCAACGCCACCGAGAGCGCCAGCGCAACCGGCACGAGCAGCATCAGCACGCCGCAGTCGTCGTGGGAGCTCGGCGTGACGCCCACGCTGTACCAGGACGACCCGCAATGGGCCGATCGCCCTTACGGGTCGGGCACCATCGGCGATGCCGGCGCCGCCCCGTTGTGCCTGGCCATGGTGTACATCGAAACCACGGGCGACGCGACCACCGGGCCCGTCGAGGTGGCCTCGTACGCGCAGCGCAGCGGGTTCGCGGGCGCTTCCGACGCCTCGGGCCTGCTCACCGACGGCGCAGCCGACCTCGGCCTCACCGCGCGCGAGATCGAGCCGAACGAGCTGGCCATGCGCCGCGAGCTCATCGGCGACCGCCCCATCATCGCCGCCATGAAGGCGAACTCGGCGTTCGGCCCCTCCGCCACCTACGTCGTGGTCACCGGCATCGACGAGCACGGCATGCTGGCCGTGAACGACCCCCTCAGCCGCGACCACACGAGCCGCCACTGGACCTTCGACGACATCACCTCGCAGGCCACCGGGTTGTGGTCCTACCTTCCCGCCGAATAGCGCCGCCGCGCGCCACTCTCCCACGACCGGTAATTTGACCGGTCGTGGGAACCTCTTCGGGCCTCTATAGTAAGATAGAACACCGAAAAGGAGGCTCTTCATGGACTATCGTCAGGTTGTTATCCACCCTCAGGCGCACATCGCGCCGAACGCCACCATCGTCGGCAACGTGCGCATCGAGCGCGAGGCCACCATCCTGTTCAACGCCACCCTGCGCGGCGACTACGCCTCGCGCATCGTCATCGGCGCCCGCTCGAGCGTGCAGGAGAACTGCTGCGTGCACCTCGGCGCATCGAACGACTGCATCGTGGGCGAAGGCGTCACGGTGGGTCACGGCGCCATCATCCACGGCTGCACCATCGGCGACAACACGCTCGTCGGCATGGGCTCCATCATCATGGACGGCGCCGTGATCGGGAAGAACTGCATCGTGGGAGCCGGCGCGCTCGTCACGGGCGGCACGCAGATCCCCGACGGCATGCTCGTGCTGGGCGCGCCCGCGAAAGCGCGCCGCCCGCTCACCGACGAGGAGATCGCCCAGAACCGCGTGGACGCCGACGGCTACGTGGCCATCGGCAAGGACCTCGTGGAAAACGGCATCGCCTTCGACGGCGCGCACCTGCCGAACGACATCGCGACGATCGCCGTCAAGTAGCGGCGCATCCCGCTCCGCTCGCCCGCAAGCCTGCGGGAGCCCTTCCGCATCCGGCCCGTCGAGGCCGACCTTCCGCATCTCACCGCGCGCCTTCGGGCGCGCGGTTCGTTTATGGAAAGCACGCTTTACATTCTCAGGAGCGAAGCGTATACTCCATGGAAAGCTAGCTTTACATTAGTACCGGAGAGGGAAAGGAGCGCGCATGGAGAACCGGTTGGAGGAGATCCGCAAGGCGCGCGGCATCAAGCAGGAGGACCTCGCGCTCGAGCTGGGCGTGTCGCGCCAAACCATCAGCTCGCTCGAGAAGGGGCGCTACAACCCCTCCATCCTGCTCGCGTTCAAAATCGCCCGCCGCTTCGATCTCGGCATCGAAGACGTGTTCATCTACCAGGAGGAAGACCATGAATAAGAAGCCCGCCGTACTCACGCTGTCCATCGGCATCGCCTGCGCGCTGCTCACCGTCGTGTTCGCCCTCGACCTCGGCGGCATCTCCACCCTGCTGCCCGAGGCGTACAAGGCCGTGTGGGGCTTCGGCGGCTGCGCGGCGGCGCTGCTCGTCTGCGGCGCGTTCGCGCTGGCGCACAAGCCCACGAAAACCGAGCTCATCGAGCAGGACGACGAGCGCAACAAGGCCATCAACGGCAAGGCGGCCCTGCTCGCGTTCGAGGTGTTCTCCATCCTCGTGCCGCTCGCGGGGCTCGTGCTGTACATCGTGGGAGAGGTGAGCGTGGCCGGGCTGCTCGTGTTCATCGGCGTGGAAATCGTGGCCACCGTCGTCTACTTCGCGCAGATCGGGCGCTTCCAGAAGACGATGTAGGCGCACGCGGCGACGAGCGCTAGCGCACGCTCACGAGCATGGTCTGGTAGGCCACCTGCACCGTCGCCGGGTGATTCGCCCGCGCCACCACGGCGGCCAACGCGTCGCCCGGCAGACGGTACGTATTGTTGTTCTGCGAGATGTGCATGGCCACCACCTGCTCGAGCGCATCGCTCAGCAGCGCCTCGAGCTCGTCGGCGGCCTGTTCGTTGGACAGGTGGCCGAAGTCCGAGCCCACGCGCCGCTTCACGGGATACGGGTACGGGCCGTCTTTGAGCATCTGCACGTCGTGGTTGCTCTCGAGCGCGAGCAGGCGCACACCGCGCAGCGCCTCGTCGGCCTCGCCCGTCACGATGCCCGTGTCGGTCATGAAGCCCACCGCGTCGCCGTCGCCCTCGAGGCGAAACCCGCACGAGGCCGCCGCATCGTGCGACGTGCGAAACGCGTGCACCTGCATGCCGGCCAGCGACAGCGCGTCGCCCGCCGCGAACGGACGCAGGTCGCACGTCCCCTCGAGCACCCCCACCTCCTTGCTCGCGGCGCGCACGGCGTCGTCCACGTACAGCGCCGGCTCGATGCCCAGCTTCGCCAACCCGCGCAGCACCACCCCGAGCCCCTTCGTGTGGTCGGTATGGTCGTGCGTGACCAGGATGGCCGCGAGGTTCGCCGGGTCGAACCCGGCTTCGCCGCACCGCGCGAAGAAGTCGCGCTTGCAGATGCCGCAGTCCACGAGCACGCCCGCTCCCGTGACGGTATCTTCGATGATGGCCGCGTTGCCGCGGCTGCCGCTGGCAAGCACGTGCAGTGCAAGTCGATGGTTCATGAGCTCCTACCCGCTTCGCTTCTCTTGTTCGGCCTCCGATTGTACCCGAAGCGGCGCCGCCAGCGGGCGGCGTCGGAGAAGAGCTTCACGGAACCGCCGTCTTCGCGTACCATACGGCCCCACAGGGAAACGGGAACCGAAGCAAAGGGGCAGCATGACCGCATCGTCCATCGAGGCATTTCTCAAACGCAAGGACATCGAGATCACCTTCCAGCGCTACGCCATCGACGCGCTGTCGGCCATGGCGCAGGGCCTGTTCGCGTCGCTGCTGATCGGCACCATTCTCACCACCATCGGCGACCTGTCGCACCTCGCGGCGTTCAACCAGATCGGCACGTTCGCCAAGAGCGTGGCGGGGCCGGCCATGGCCATTGCCATCGGCTACGCCCTGCGCACGCCGCCGCTCGTGCTGTTCTCGCTGGCCGCCGTGGGCTACGCCGCCAACGACGTGGGCGGGGCCGGCGGGCCCTTGGCGGTGCTCGTCATCGCCATCGTAGCGTCCGAGCTGGGCAAAGCCGTATCGAAGGAAACGAAGGTGGACATCATCGTCACGCCGGCCGTCACCATCCTCGGCGGCTGCGGGCTCGCGCTGGTGGCGGCGCCCTGGATCGGAGCGCTCGCCTCGTCGGTAGGCGGGTTCATCATGTGGGCCACCGAGTTGCAGCCGTTCTTCATGGGCATCATCGTGTCGGTGGTCATCGGCATCGCGCTCACGCTGCCCATCTCGTCGGCCGCCATCTGCGCGGCGCTCGGCCTCACGGGGCTCGCGGGCGGCGCGGCGCTGGCCGGCTGCTGCGCCCAGATGATCGGGTTCGCAACCATGAGCTTCCGCGAGAACCGCTGGGGCGGCCTTCTGTCGCAGGGGCTGGGCACGTCCATGCTGCAGATGGGCAACATCGTGAAGAAGCCGCTCGTCTGGCTGCCGCCCATCATCGCCTCGGCCGTCACCGGGCCGCTTGCCACCTGCGTGTTCCAGCTTGCGCAGAACGGGCCCGCAGTGGCCTCGGGCATGGGAACGTGCGGGCTCGTGGGCCCCATCGGCGTGTACACCGGCTGGGTGGCGGGCATGGAGGCGGGCGCGGCGGCTCCCGGCCTCCTCGACTGGGCGGGCCTCGTGCTCATCTGCCTCGTGCTGCCCGCGCTCATCAGCGGAGGCGTGTGCGCCCTCATGCGCAAGGCCGGCCTCATCGCCGAGGGCGACCTCAAGCTGGAGCAGTAGCAGGGGTCTCTCGCTCCACCAGTACGCTGAAGTCGACAGAGGCGGGCGGGTTGCACGAACCCGCCCTCGCGTCCTACAGCTGCTCGATGACGCCCGTCACGAGACGCGCGAAATCGGCCTCGCGCGTCTTCGCCACGTCGAGCACTTCGATACCGGTGGGGCTTGCGCCCTCGATGCCGCAGCCCATGTTCGACACGAGCGAGATGCCCAGCACGCGCATGCCCACGTGCCGCGCGGCGATGACCTCCTCGCACACGCTCATGGCCACCGTGTCGGCGCCCCACGAGCGGAACATGCGGATTTCGGCCGGCGTCTCGAAGCTGGGTCCGAGCGCGCCAAGGTAGACGCCCTCCTGCACGCGCACGCCGCGCTCGGCGGCCACGTCGTGCGCGATGGCGCGCAGCTCGGGATCGAACGCGTCGAGCATGCTGAAGAAGCGGTCGGACAGGTTCGCCGGATCGGGCGCCGCGATGGGGTTGCGCCCCGTGAAGTTGATCTGGTCGGCCATGATGCAGAAATCGCCCACCTCGTAGTTCGGGTTGAGCGCACCGGCCGCGTTCGTGGTGATGAGCGTGCGCACGCCGAGGCGCTCCATGAGCCACACGGGGTACGCCACCTCCTGCGCGTTGTTGCCCTCGTAGGCGTGCAGGCGGCCCTGCATGGCAAGCACGCATTTGCCGCCGAGGGTGCCGCACACGAAGCGGCCCACGTGTCCCTCGGCCGTGCTCGTCTTCATGCGCGGGACTTCCACGTAGGGGATGCTCACCGCGTCTTCGATCTCGTTCGCCAGCGGGTTGAGGCCCGAGCCCAGCACGAGGCCGATCGTCGGCTCGCGGCCGTCCAACCGCTGACGCAGCACGTAGGACGACAGCGTGAGGTTGTCGTCGAGGATGTTTCTCTCCAGCATGGCGCGGCTCCTTCCGGGTCGTTTTGCCCATTATAGCGGCAACGCGCCGCTACGCGACCGCCTTGCGGCCCGTGAGCACGCGGGGGCGGTTCGTGAGGTCGAAGACGATGCGCACGTCGTGGAAGCCCGCCTGCGCGGCAAGGCGCGCTGCCTCGTCGAGGCAGGTCTCGTGCAGCTCGAAGGCGAAGCCGCCGCCCGGCTTGAGCGCGCCCTTGCACCAGGGCAGCAGGCGGCGCAGCACGTCGAGGCCGTCGTCGCCGCCGTCGAGCGCGAGCGCCGGCTCGAACGCGGCCACCTCGCGCGGGATGTCCTTGAGCACGGCGGTGGGCACGTAGGGCGGGTTCGACACGACGAGGTCGAGCGTGCCCAGCAGCGCCGCATCGATGCCCTCCCCCAGGTCGCAGGCCAGGACCTCGACGCGCTCGGACAGGTCGAGGGCCGCGGCGTTATCGCGGGCGAGAGATACGGCCTCGGGCGCGATGTCGGTGGCCAGCACGCGCGCGAGCGGGTGCTCGTAGGCGAGCGAGCAGGCGATGCAGCCGGAGCCCGTGCAGAGATCGGCAACGAGGAGGACGGGGGCGGCGGAATCTTCGCGAACAGATGTTTCACGTGAAACATCTTCGGGGGCGGGGTCGTCCGGGGAAGGTTTCTCCCCGGGTTCGCCGTCCGGCCCAGATGGTTGGGGGTCGGGTGCCGAATCGGCCGCCACCCGCTTCGGGACGGCCGGCAGCAGGGCCAGCGCCTCGCTCACGAGCACTTCGGTCTCGGGGCGCGGAATCAGAACGCCGGGGCGCACCTTCACCGTGATGTGGCGGAAGCCCACCTCACCCGTGATATACTGCAGCGGCTCGCCCTTGCCGCGACGGGTGACGTAGGCGCGCAGCACGTCGCGCTCTTCAAGCGACAACGGCTGCTCGAAGTTCGCGTACAGCTCGATGCGCGACAAGCCGCACGCCTCGGCGAGCAGCCACTGCGACGACAGGCGCGGATTCTCGTCGCCCTTGCGCTCGAGGTACCCCACGGTCCAATCGAGCGCGGCCTTAATGGTCCAGATATCGTTCTCAGCCACGTTTTCAGCCGAAACCCTACACAGCCGCTTCCAGCTTGGCGGCGCGGTCGGCGGCTTGCAGAGCGGTGATGACGTCGCCCAGGCCGTCGCCCAGCAGCACGCCGTTGTACGTGCCGTTGTAGCCGATGCGGTGATCGGTCACGCGGTCCTGCGGGCCGTTGTACGTGCGGATCTTCTCCGAGCGGTCGCCCGAGCCGATCTGCGCGAGGCGCTTGGCGCCTTCGGCGGCCTGCTGCTCGGCCAGCATCTTCTCATACAGGCGCGCGCGCAGCACGGCCATGGCCGCGATCTTGTTCTGCAGCTGCGACTTCTGGTCCTGCGACTGCACCACGAGACCCGACGGCAGGTGCGTGATGCGCACGGCCGAGTCGGTGGTGTTGACGCACTGGCCGCCCGGGCCGCCGGCGCGGTACACGTCGATGCGCAGGTCGTTCTCGTTGATCTCGACCTCCACCTCGTCGACCTCGGGCAGCACGGCCACCGTGGCCGTGGAGGTGTGGATGCGGCCCTGGCTCTCGGTCTTCGGAACGCGCTGCACGCGGTGCACGCCGCTCTCGAACTTCATGACCGAGTACACGTGGTCGCCCTTCACCTTGAACTGGATCTCCTTGAAGCCGCCGGCCTCGGAAGCCGACACGTCCATCGTCTCGGTCTTCCAACCCTGGGTACCCGCGAACCGCTCGTACATCTTGTAGAGCTCGCCCGCGAAGATGGCCGCTTCGTCGCCGCCGGCGGCCGCGCGGATCTCCACGATGATGTCCTTATCGTCGGCCGGATCGGCCGGGATGAGCATGAACTTGATGTCCTCTTCGAGCGCGGGCAGCTTCGCCTCGATCTCGGCGATCTCCTCGAGCGCGAACTCCTTCATGTCAGCATCGGAGAGCATCTCCCTCGCGGCGGCCAGATCGTCGGCTGCCTGCACGTATTCCTGCGCGCGATGCGCAAGCGGGCCCTGGTTGGAGTATTCCTTGGCCAGGCGGTTGTATTCCTTCTGATCGGCGAGCACCGCCGGATCGCCCATCCTGGCCTGCACATCCTCGTAGGCCTCGATGATCTTCACCAGTTTCTCGCGCATATCGGTATCTTGCATGCTGTGCTGTCCTTCGTGACGTGGCTCTCGTGCTCGCGCGCCCTCTGCACGCGAAAAACGCCCGCTCCAAGCATGGGGAGCGGGCGCTCATGCTGTAACTGGCTTATGATACCAGATTGACCCGCATTTGGCAGCCCGGCCGCTAGATGGCTAGGAACTCCGCGGCCTCCTCGGCGCACACGGCGCCGTCCGATACCGCGGTGACCACCTGATGCAGGAACTTCGTGCGAACGTCGCCCGCCGCGAACACCCCGGGCACCTCGGTCATGCACGACTCGTTGGCCACGATGTAGCCCGTCTCGTCGAGCTGCAGCGACCCGCCCAGAAACTCGGTGTTCGGCTCGGTGCCCACGGCCACGAACAGGCCGTCCACCGTAATGTCGCGTTCCTCGCCCGTCTCGAGCATCTCGAGGCGCACGCCGGCCAGCTTGCCCTCGTCGGCCACGAGCTTGCGGGGCACGGCGTTCCACACGAACTCGAGGTTCGGCAGGTCCTCGAGTCGCTTGTGGTAGATGGCCGTGGCGCGCAGCTTGTCGCGACGGTGCACGAGGTACACCTTCTTGCAGATGCGCGACAGGTAGATGGCGTCGCCCGCGGCCGTGTTGCCGCCGCCCACCACCATGACCTCCTTGTCGCGGAAGAAGTTGCCGTCGCACGTGGCGCAGTACGACACGCCGCGACCCTGCAGGTCATCCTCAAGCTCGAGGCCGAGCTTGCGCGGGCGCGCGCCCGTGGCGATGATGACGCTCTTGGCGCGGTACTCGTTGAAGGCCGTGGTGAGCACCTTCGGGTTCTGGGTGAAGTCCACCCCCACCACTTCTTCGCCGACGTTGTTCACGCCGAAGCGGTCGGCTTGCTGCTTCATGGAAAATGCCAGCTCAAAGCCGTTGGTGCCCTCGGGAAAGCCCGGGTAATTCTCCATGTGCTCGGTCTGGGCCAGCTGCCCGCCCGGCGCGATGCGCTCGAACAGCACGGCGTTCAGGCCCGCGCGCGCGGCGTACAGGCCGGCCGTGAGCCCGGCCGGCCCCGCCCCGATCACGGCGACGTCGATGACGCCGTCGTTGGCGGCGGCCACCTTGCACTCGGCGGACGTTTCGTTGGGCACGGTTTCCTCGGTCATACACTGCCTCCTCGATGAGGTTGTTCTCGTTTTCTGAGTGCCAGTATAAGGTACGTCGCGTAAATGTCACAAACTTGGCACCAATATGCGCCAAAACAGCAGGATTGACGGGGAGCGGTCAACGCGTGCGTGACGGTTTCGCGCCATCGGCTGCGCACGCGCGCGCCCGCACTACCATGAAGCCGATCGCAACCGAAAGGACACGCATGCAGTACGCCAACACCATGCCGAACGCGGCGTCCGCGCCCGACGCGGACGCCGTCGACCCTGCCACCCTTCGCACGCTCTACCTGGCGGGAGGATGCTTTTGGGGGCTCGAGGCCTTCCTGAAGCGCTTGCCGGGCGTGCGCGGAACCGTCGTCGGATACGCGAACGGCTCCACCGAGAACCCCAGCTACCACGACGTCTGCCGCTGGAACACGGGCCACGCCGAAACCGTGGCCGTCACCTACGACCCGCGCATCCTGCCCACCGACGTGCTGCTCGACGGCTTCTTCGAGGCCATCGACCCCACCGTGCTCGACCGCCAGGGCAACGACCGCGGCACGCAGTACCGCACGGGCATCTACTGGACCGACGAGGCCGACCTGCCGTCCATCGAGGCGTCGCTGCTGCGCCAGCAGGCGCGCTACACGGCTCCCATCGTCACCGAGGTGGAGCCGCTCGACGGCTTCTACCCCGCCGAGGAGTACCATCAGAACTACCTCGACAAGAACCCGGGCGGCTACTGCCACATCAGCTTGGGCGACGCCGACGCGTTCGTCGAGCGCATGGGGTTGCAGGAAGGCCGGTCGTGCGTGCAGGTGGACGGCCTATGCGAGCCGCTCGCGCCCTCCGAGACCGCGTCGCCCTCCCCCGTCGAGGCGGCCTCCATGCCCGCCCCGCACGTGTCGAAGCGCGCCGACGACGCGCGCGACGCCGACGGCGACGGCAGCGACGGCGAAAACCTCGACGCGCGCATCCGCGAGGAGGGCTACGCCGCCCCCGCCGACGACGAGCTGCGCCGAACGCTGTCGGCCGACCAGTACCGCGTGACGCGGATGAACGCCACAGAGCCGCCCTTCCGCAACGCCTACGACCGCACGTTCGAGCCGGGCATCTACGTGGACGTGACGAGCGGCGAGCCCCTGTTCGCCTCGTCGGACAAGTTCGATGCGGGATGCGGCTGGCCCGCGTTCTCGCGCCCGCTCACGCGCGAGGTGGTCACCGAGCACCTCGACCGCAGCCTGGGCACGTACCGCACCGAGGTGCGCAGCCGCGCGGGCGACGCCCACCTCGGCCACGTGTTCACCGACGGGCCCGCCGAAACCGGCGGTCTGCGCTACTGCATCAACAGCGCCGCGCTGCGCTTCGTGCCCTACGGCAGCATGGACGCCGAGGGCTACGGCTACCTCAAGCCGCTCGTCGAGCAGGAGCTCACCGGCTCAGCACGCTAGACGGCGTCCCTAGCACGCCTTTCCCACCGGCACCGCGTCGATGGCCGCGCTCGCGCGCCGCGTCCGGTGCCGGTAGCGCAGCAGCGCGCCGGCCACGACGGACAGCAGCATCTGCACGATGGTCACCGACAGCCAGATGCCGTCGAGGCCGAACAGGTACGCCACGCCGAACACCACCACGATGACGAGCAGCGCCTCGCCGTACACGATGGCGCTCGACGCCTTCGCATCGTCCACCGCGTAGAAGTACGAGGTGGACGCATGGGTGAAGCCGTAGAACACGTAGGCCGTGGAGAACACGGGCAGCGCGTAGGCGATGAGCCCCGCCGTGGATTCCGATGCGCCGAACAGCAGCGGAATCTGGTTGCGCAGCAGGTACATGGCCGCAAGCCCGATCACGCCCAAGCTGATGGTGATGAGGTAGTTCGTGTTGCGGAAGCGCCGCACGCCGTCGGTGTCGCCCGCGCCGTAATGCTTGGAGATGAGCGGCTGCGACCCGTCGCCGACGCCCTGGATGAGCAGCTGGATGACGCACGCCGTGTACGACACCACCGCGTAGGCCGCAAGCGCCTGCTCGCCGCCGTACATGGCCAGGTTCATGTTGATGGCCACCACCGTGGCCTCGGGCAGGATGGTCAGGCCGAACGGCGCCAGCCCCAACCGCAGCGCATGGAGCGCGATGCGGCCGTCGATGCGCAGATCGCGCCACGCGATGCGGTTCTGCTTCATCATGAAGAAGCCCAGCACGAGCACGAACGACGAAGCCTGCGAGATGACGGTGGCCTCGGCCGCGCCCGCCGTGCCCGCGCCCAGCAGGATGACGAACACGTAGTCGAGCGCCACGTTCATGAGGCCGGCGAACACCTGCACCGCCATGGCGTAGGCCACCTTGCCCTGGTTGCGGATGAGCGGCGTGCAGCCCGTCACGAGAATCTGGAACGGCACGCCCCAGGCGATGACGCTCGTGTACGCCGTGGCCTGAACGAGCGTTTCGCCTCGGCCGCCCAAGAGCTCGCAGATGGGGCCCGCGAGCGCGAACAGCAGCATCATGATGGGGATGGCGGCCACCACGAGCATGACGAGCGTCGTGCCCATGGCGCGGCGGGCCTTCTCCTCGTTGCCGGACCCCCGCGCGATGGACGAGATGACGCCGCCGCCCATGCCGATGCCCGTGCCCACGGCCATGATGAAGGCGACGAGCGGGAACGCCACGTTGATGCCGGCCAAGCCGGCGTCGCCCACGGCGTGCCCCACGAACACGCCGTCGATGATGCTGTACACGCCGCCCAACGTGAACGTGATCATCGTCGGGATGATGTACTTCAAGTATTCCTTTAGCATGCCTCTAGTAATCATGATCGCTCCGCTGCGTTATTTGCTGAGATTTTTTCCGCATGGTACTCTAAACCTTAAAGCAGCTTGAAGGTAAAGTCTGCAACCCCGATGATTCTCCGAATCTTCAGACCGTCACGAAGGAGGGCGCCCATGAGTTCCTCGCGCCTCTACGATATCAAGGATGCGGCCCGCTACCTGGGCATCGCGTCCTCCACGCTGCGCTACTGGGAAAGCGAGGGGCTCGTGCAATCCGGGCGCAACGATGCGAACGGCTACCGTCAGTATTCGCTGCACGACCTCATCGAAGCGAGCGAGATCGCGTTCTACCGCAAGCTCGGGGTACCGGTGAAGGAGCTCGAGGGCTACCGCGCGCTGTCGGCGCAGGACCTCGACGCGGCGCTCGCCCGAACCGAGGACGACGTCGAACGCCGCATCGCCGAACTCGAGGCCACGCGCTTCCGCCTCGCCCGGCAGCGCGCGCTCAACGCGGAGGCGAACCGCCTGCGGCGGGCGGGCATGCGTCCCGGCGCGCCGGCCATCGACTCGCTGAGCGCCATCGACTACGACGCCGCCGCACCCTGGAAGCTGCTCGTCGAGGAGCCCTGGCGCTACGGGGTGCTCATCCGCGCGCACGAACCTGACGAGGTGCGCGAGTCGGTGGTGGACGCGCAGGCGGGCGACGGCGACGTGCTATGGCGGCGCGAAGGTCGAGACGACGAGGGGACGTGTCGGGAATGCCTGCTCAAGGTGTCGCCCACCACGAACGAGCACAACGCGGCCGCCCTGTTCGCCGAAGCCGCCCGACAGGGTATCGAGCCTGCGGCGGTGGTGGGCAGCTACCTGCTCACGGCATCGGACGACACGGGGCGCTGGGACTACCACCGCGCGTGGGTGGTGGGTGCGTAACCATACGTTGACCTGCGCCGGCAAGAAAGTCTGTACATTTTTTTGAACCGAAAACAACCCCTGACGATCCGTTTCCTTTCGACTATGATATATACACGCTTGCACCTTTCGATTGGACGATGGCTCACATGGAGCATCCCACAGCACCGCCTGCACCGACGCGCACGCTCTCGCGACGAGCGTTTCTCGCCTTGGGCGGATGCGCCTTCGTTTCAGCGCTCACCGGCTGCTCTGCGAACAAGAACGTCGTCGTGGAGGTGTCCGACGTCGAGCAAGCAGGGGTGCAGCTCACGTTCTTCGGCAACAAGTACGAGCCCCTCAACGTCAACGCCATCGAAGCCATCCTGCGCAGCTACATGGACGAGCACCCCGACGTGTCCATCGTCTACGAGAGCATCAAGGGCTCGACCTACTACGACGCCTTGGCCAAACGGCTGAACACCGACCATGGCGACGACGTGTTCGTGGTCGATCACGACACCGTGCTCGCCTTCGCCGGCACGGGCTGCCTCGCCCCGCTCGACAGCCTCTCCACCATCGACTCGTTCAGCGCGCTCGCGCTCGGGCAGATGCGCTCGGAGGGGGCCATCTACTACGTGCCCACCTCCGTCTCGGCGTTCGGCCTGTACTGCAACACCGATCTGCTCAGAGCGCATCACGTGGACGTGCCCGACTCGTTTCCCGCGCTGCTCGACGCCTGCGCGACGTTCCAGAACGCCGGCATCGCGCCCCTCGTGGCGAACAACGACATCTCGCTCAAGACGCTCGCCCTCGCCCGCGGCCTGGCCGACACGTACGCGCGCGACGACGCCGAGGCATGCATCGCGGCCCTCACCGACGACCCGCACGCGTTCGCCGCCCTCGTGCGCACGGGATTCGACGCCGTCGAAGAGCTCGTCGCACGCGGCTTCGTCGATGCGAAGCAGGCGCTCGTCACCGAGAAGACCTCCGACGACCTCGAGCTGTTCGCGCAGGGCGCGCACCCGTTCATGCTCACGGGCGCCTGGGCGTCCGCGCGCGTGCACGACATGGCGCCCGACCTCGCGTTCGAGGTGCACCCCCTGCCCGCGCTCGACGACGGCGCATCCCTCGTGGTGAACGTGGACACGCGCGTGAGCATGCACGCGCATAACGACAACCTCGAGACGGTCACGAGCTTCCTCGAGCATCTCACCGCCCCGGAATCCATCGAGCCGTTCGCGAACAGCATGTGCTCGTTCAGCCCGCTCGTGGGGAACGCGCCGCCCGACGACGCCTCGCTGGCGCCGCTTTCCGCCGCCTTCGCCGACGGGCACGTGGTCATCGGGTCGGACGACAACCTGCGCCTGCCCGTGTGGAGCGCCCTGCGCACCTGCGTGGAGGGCATGCTCGAAGGCGATACCGCGGCGCAGGCCGAAGCGCAGCTCGCGCGCCTGCTCGCCCCGGAAGCGGGCGATGCGGCATGAAGCGGCGCACGCTCATCACCGCGCTCACCGTCGGTGTCGCGGCGCTCATCATGGCCGGCGGGGTGCTGTTCTCGTCGTTCGTGCACGATTCGCTGTGGGAGAAGTCCGTCACCGACGTGCTCGAGGTCACCGCGCAGGGGCAGAACGCGCTCGACACCTACTTCGAGAAGGACCTCGACACCCTCAACCTGTTCGCCAAAGAGCTTTCCGCGCAAAGCTCCGCCGACACCGCGCGCATCGACGAGAAGATCGCCCTGTTCGATCAGAACGATGACGACGCCACGTACGTGTGCATGAACATGGATTCGGGCAGCGTGTTCCGTTCGGGCAGCACAGGCGCCTCCTTCACGCTCACCGACGAGCAGCTCGCCCGCATTGCAGAGCAGTCCGAACGCGGCGTGCTCGCACCCTTCATCGACGAGCGCACCGGCGTGAAATCGATCGGCGTGTTCGAGAAGTTCACGTTCGCGGACGGGGCGCAGGGCATCGTGCGCAAGTCGCGGCCGCTGCAGGACGTGGCCGACCGCTACTCGCTGTCGTTCTACGACAACGGCGGGTTCTCCTACGTCGTGGACGACGACGGCACCATCGTGCTGCGCTCCACGCATCGCAACAGCAACCGCACCATCGCGAACATCTACGACCTCGTGGAGGGCGAAGGCAACGACGAGGACGTCATCGCGTCGTTCCACGCCGCGCTCGATCAGGACAAGCGCGGCGTGGCCCTCTTCACCTACCTCGGCACCGACTACGTGTTCTGCTACATGCCGCTCGGCACGGAGAACGGATGGGACCTCGTGTCCGTCATCCCCAACGACGTGATCATGGAGCAGGCGAACACCGTCATCCAGGCCACGTTCGCCCTGTGCGCCGTCATCATCGCCGGGCTGCTCGTCATCCTCGTCACCTACTGGCGCTCGAGCAGCGCGCACCGCAGGCAGATCGAGCACCTGGCGTACTACGACCAGCTCACCGGGCTGTACAGCGCCGTGAAGTTCAACGAGGAAGGCGCGCGCCTGCTGCACGCCAACGTGCCCGGCGTGGCCGTGGCCTACCTCAACATCGACGACTTCAAGCTGGTGAACGACATCGACGGCTACCAGCGCGGCGATGACATCCTGCGAGAGGTGAGCCGCATCTTGCGCGAGGAATGCGGCGCGGACGGCATCGCCTGCCGTTCCTCGGCCGATCACTTCCTCCTCATGCTGCCGTACCGCACCTCGCTCGAAATCGAGCAGCGCTGCGGACACATCGTCGAGCGCACCCGCCGCATCGTAGCCGCCGGCAAGCCGCTGTCCCTGCGCATCGGCATCTGCTGCTCCACCGACGCGCCCGACGCGAAGACGGTCACCGAGCTCACCGACCGCGCTCGCATCGCCAAGACGCAGGGACGCCTCATGGGCGCCCACCTCTGCCTGTTCAACGCGTCCATGCGCGACGCCATGCTGCGACGCGCCGACATCGAGCGCGCCATGGAAGGCGCGCTTGCGGCTGGCGAGTTCTTCCCGCTCATCCAACCGAAGTTCAGCACCGACGGCACCCGCGTGCTGGGCGGCGAGGCGCTCGTGCGGTGGAACCGTCCCGGTCAGGGCATCGTGAACCCGGGCGACTTCATTCCCCTGTTCGAGGAGAACGGCTTCATCGTGAAGCTGGACGAGTTCATGTTCGAGTGCGTCTGCCGTATGCTGCGCGAGCGCCTCGACGCGGGGTTGCCCGTCGTGCCCATCTCGGTGAACGTCTCGCGCGTGCACCTGCACCGCCCTTCGTTCGTGCCCACGTACGTGCGCATCAAGAACGCCTATCGCATCCCCGACGACCTCGCCGAGCTCGAGCTGACCGAGAACATGGTGCTCGAGGACCTCGACAACGCCGTGACCGTCATCGACGCGCTGCGCGCGGCCGGCTTCCGCAGCTCCATCGACGACTTCGGCTCGGGGCAGTCGTCCCTCAACGCCCTCAAAGACCTGCCGGTGGACGTGCTCAAGCTCGACCGTACCTTCCTGCTCGAGCAGGCGCGCTCGAACAAGGAAGAGGTCATCGTGCGCACCGTCATCGACATGGCGCGCAAACTGGACATGAAAACGGTCATGGAGGGCGTCGAGACGCAGGAGCAGCTCGCGTTCCTGCAATCCACCTCGTGCGACATGATCCAAGGTTTCGTGTTCTCGCGCCCCATCGCCGTCGGGGACTTCCTCGACCTCGTGGACCGCAGCGAGTAGCAAGGCGCAAAAAAGCCCCGGCGATCGCCGGGGCTTCTCGTTGCCGCCTGAGGGGTGGTGACGGACGGGCTAGCCGATCATCTTGAGGATGTTCTGCTTGGGCTGCACGCCCACGGCCTGGTTCTTCACCTGGCCGTTCTCGAACACCATGAGCGTGGGCACGCTCATCACGCCGTAGCGCTGCGCGATGTCGGGGCTCTGGTCGATGTCGAGCTTGTACACGGCGGCCTTGCCGGCCGTCTCGGTGGCAACCTCGTCGAGCGTCGGCGCAAGCATCTTGCACGGACCGCACCACGTGGCGAAGAAGTCCACGAGCACGGGACCCTGCGCGTCGAGCACCTTGGACTGGAATTCAGAAGAAGAAACAACTTCGCTCATGTAAAGCCTCCTTTGGTGGGGCGCACGCCGCGTGAGCGGCGGTGCCGTTTCGATCGATGCAGTCGCGTCGACCTGCCTTTTCTTACCGTGTATTGTACCGAGTGCCATCAGGCCTTGCATCAAATGTTACCAAAAAGGAGATAAATCTAGAAAAAGCCGACATTTGGGCAGGACGCGAGGGGCGCGACAAACCGTTATACTGGAGGAGATCGACAGAAAGGACCCCCATGAGCACCGAACCCCTCGCAGCCGCCGCCTCGAACGTCCCGTCATCCCCCTCCCGCGCCGCCGACGCCGTGCACGAACCCGCCTGGCGCGGGCACGGCACCGCGCCCGTGAACCTCGTGCTGGAAGGCGGCGCCATGCGCGGGCAGTTCACCGCCGGCGTGCTGGACTTCTTCATGGACCAGAAGCTGTTCTGCGAGCGCGTCATCGGCGTGTCGGCCGGCGCGCTGTGCGGCTACAACTACGTGGCCGGCGAGGACGGGCGCACGTGCTACCTCAACACGAAGTACTGCGACGACTGGCGCTACCTGTCCATGAAGAGCTTCGTGCGCACGGGCAACGCCTGCGGGCGCGAGTTCGCCTTCGACGAGATTCCCAACCGGCTCGAACCGTTCAACTACGCCGCCTTCGACGAGTCGCCCATGCAGCTCGTCGCGGTGTCGAGCGACCTCGTCACCGGCGAGGCCGACTACCACCCCTTCGTCGACTCGATGGCCGACCTGCCCTACCTCATCGCCTCGTCGTCGATGCCCCTCGTCAGCCAAATCGTGGACGTCGACGGCAAACTGCTGCTCGACGGCGGCACGTGCGACAGCGTGCCCATCGTGTACTCCCTGCTGACGGGCGCGCGCAAGCACATCGTGGTGCTCACGCAGGCGGACGACTACGTGAAGGGGCCGAACAAGCTCATGGCCATCCTGCGGCAGCGCTACGGCCTGTACCCGCATTACCTCGAGCGCCTGCAGCACCGCCACTACGAGTACAACCGCACGTATCGCCTGCTGCCCCGCATGCACGACGCCGGCGAGCTGTTCCTCATCAGGCCGCCCGAGCCCGTGACGGTGGGCAGCATGGAGAAGGACGCCGACAAGCTGTTCGCGCTGTACGAGCAGGGCTACGCCGAAGCCGCCCGCCGCTGGCCGGCGCTGCAAGCGTACCTCGAAGCATAGGGGTTGCCCGCAAGGCCACGTCCCGCAGGCGGGCCTGGCCTTCACTTTTTGTTGAACTAAGCCGCCATCAGGGCATTTGCAGGATACCTCACGGGGGTCCGCGTTCGCTATGCTACACTTGAAGCTCGGGAACATGCAGGATCGCATGAAGGCGAGGCGGTGAGGGCGAAGACGACGATGACGGACAAGCGCATTACCTGGAAAGCGAGCGCGCTCATCTGCGCCGTCATCATGGTGGGGTTCGGCCTGACCTCCTTCATCGGGTACCAGTCGAGCCGCGCTGCGTTCGAGAAGGACGCCGAACGCACGTCGCTGCTCGCCGCCGAGGGAGCCGCACGCGAGATCGACAACCAGTTCGCGGAGCCCATCGACGTGTCGCTTGCCATGGCGCACGACACGCTGCTCGCCGATCTGCTGTCCGCCGAGCCGACGCGCGGCGACGACGAGTCCTACGCCGACGCGGTGTGCGCCTACCTCGAATCCTACCGGGAGGCGTTCGGCTTCGACTCCGTGTTCCTCGTATCGACGGAATCGAACCGCTACTACCACTTCAACGGCGTCGACCGCACGCTCGAGCGCGACAACCCCGAGAACACCTGGTACTTCGACTTCCTCGACCGCGACGAGGCCTACTCCCTCAACGTCGACAACGACGAGGCAACCGCAGACGAGATCACCATGTTCGTGAACGCGCGCATCCTCGACGAGCAGGGGTCCACCCTCGCCATCGTGGGCGTGGGCTTCCGCATGGACGATTTGAAGGAGCTGCTCGCCGGGTTCGAGGCGCGCTCCGACACGCGCGTGCGCCTGCTTGCGCCCGACGGCACGATACGCGCTTCCACCGATCCGGACGAGAACGCGCACGCCCTGTTCGACACCGAGGAAACCGCCGTCCTGTCCGAGCAGACGCGCTCCGATCGCACCGACGTGCAGGATTTCTGGTACCGCGCCAACGGCGAGAACGGTTTTCTCGTGTCGCGCTACCTGCCCAACCTCGACTGGTTCCTCGTGGTCGACCACGACACGTCCCAGCTCGATGCCCAGATGGCGCGGCAGTTCGCCGCGGAAGCTCTCGTTGTCGTTGGCGTGATGACCCTCGTGGCCATCGCCACCACGAGCATTTTCCGCCGCTGCAACAAGCTCGTGTCCGATCGGACGCTGGCCGTCGAGCAGAAGCGCAAATCCATCTTCCAGGAAGCGGCCGAGCAGCTCTACGACAACATCTACGAGGTGGACGTCACGCACAACCGCGCGGCCAACGAGGCCACCGCGCAGTACTTCGAGAGCGCCGGCGCACCGCCGAACACCCCCTTCGACGAGGCGCTCGCCGTCATCGCCGAACAGCAGATTGTGCCCGAGCACCGCGCAGGCTATCGGGAGACGTTCGCGCCCGCCGCCGTGCTGGCCGCGCATCGCGCCGGAATCGAGAACCTCACCTACGAGTTCAAAACCACGCTCGACGGCGTGTCGTACCATTGGATACGCATCTACGCCCACCTGTTTGTCTGGGACGAGGACGAATCGGTGCGCATGCTCGTGTACCGCCAGAACATCGACGACGAGAAGCGCCGCGAGCAACGCCTGTTCGAGCAGATGCAGCACGACTCGCTCACCGGCCTGTACAACAAGGCGGCCACGCAAAGCTGCATCAGCAAGCTGCTCGACGACGCGCCCGGAACGGTGTTCGCCTTCTTCATCCTCGACATCGACGACTTCAAGGGGGTGAACGACCGCCTCGGGCATAGCGCGGGCGACGAGGTGCTCGCGCGGTTCAGCGACGCGGTGCGCGCGCAGTTCAGGCCCTACGACATCGTCGGGCGCATCGGCGGCGACGAGTTCGTCGCGTTCGCCCCGCTGCCCGATGCGGCCGCGGCCGACGAGAAGGCGGCGGAGCTCGTCGAGGCGCTGCGCTTGACGGCGCCGACGGATGCGGGAACATGCGTCATCTCGGCTTCGGTGGGCGTCGCTCTCGCGACGGAGGCCGGGCGGGACTTCGAATCGCTGTACCGCCACGCCGACGAGGCGCTCTATCGCGCGAAGAAGGCCGGGAAGAGCCGCTTCGCGCGCTACGAGGACTGAGGCCCGGAGCCGTCTTCGTCCTGCCGCGTTTCGTCATCCTGCGCGTCGTCCCGTTCCTCATCGAGCGCCGCCTCGCGCTTCTCGCGGCGCTCGTGACGGCGCTCGTGGGCGTCCTGCGCGCGGAACTCCGTCACGAACCCGGCCGAGAAGATGCCCGCGGGGATGGCCACCACGGCGATGGACAGCAGCATCGTGCAGAAGCCCACGAAGCGCCCGGGCGCGGTGATGGGCACGATGTCGCCGTACCCGGTGGACGTGATGGTGGTCATGGCCCAGTACATGCCGGTGAACACGCTGTCGAACTTGTCGGGCTGCACCGGATGCTCGATCTCGTACATGAGCACGCTCGCCGTGACGGTGAGCAGCGCCAACACGGTGAACGCGGCGATGATCTCCTGGCGGCGCTTGCGGAACACGCGGCCGATGGAGCGCAGGCCCCGCATGTAGCGCGACAGCTTCACGAGACGCACGAGGCGCACGATGCGCGCGGCGTTCAGCATGGACGACGACAGGGGCACGAGCAGGACGAGCAGCCCCGGCAGAAAGGCCAAGAGGTCGATGATGCCCATGGGCGACAGCGCGTAGCGCAGCCGGGCGCGGGCGGGCCGCATGCCGGGATGCACGAGGTCGGCAACCCACAGGCGCGCCGCGTACTCCACGCCGAAGCAGACGCTCGAGGCAAGCCCGAAGATGAGGAACACCCGCGACACGCCGCTCGGGAGGGAGTACGTCTCCGCGAACACGAGCACGGCGTTCGCCACGATGAGCACGAACAGCCCGATGCCCACGAACCGTGCGATGCCGTTGCCGCGCCGCACGTCTTCGAGCGCATAGTACGTCTGCCGCTTGCATGCGGAGGGGTCGCGCTGCTCTGCGGTGCGCTTGCTCATGGGTGGATCAGCTCGCCATCCCTTCGTCGTTCTTGAAACACTCGAGACCGGACAGGCGCTCGACCAGGTCGTTGAGGTAGTCGATGACGGCCCCTTGATCGCCGTCCATGCAATAGATCGTCCCGCCCGCGATCACGGCCACGCCGTCGCCCGGGAAGGCGGGGTTGTAGCTGATGCAGCCGACGAGGTCGCCGTTGCCGTCGAAGAACGAGACGGAGGCATGGTAGCCGCCTGCCATGCCCTTCCCTTCCTCGTTCCATGACTCGATCGTCTGAGCGGCGGTGAAGGTGCGCCCTTCCACGAGAGGCAGGACGGCGGTGGCCTCGCTCAGGGTTTCGGGCACCCGCGTGCCCTCGGGGCCGAACGCCGGATAGTTGTCCACCCGCGCGCTCTCGATGAGGCCCTCGTCGATGCGCAGCGAAAGCACGTCGCCGTCGACCTCGTACCACACGGGCAGGGGCTGATCGCGGTGCCGGTCTTCCACGTACATCGCCGCAGGGCCGTCGGCGGCGGGCGTGCTCGGCCGCACGATACCGGCCGCGGACGCGATCATGACGGCGGCCGCCGCGACGCAGGCGACGGCGAGCACCGCGGCGCCGATGACGAGCGCGCGGTACGGGAAGGTGGTGGGCACCTCCCCTGCCGAGCCGCCGCGTTCCGTCCGCCCGCGCAGCACGTCGCTCGCCGCCTACGCTTGCTCGAGCGTGACGGCGGTGCCGGAAGCGGTCACCATGAGCATGTTGCCCTGGCCGAGCACCTCGTAGTCCATGTCCACGCCCACCACGGCGTGCGCGCCCATGGACGCCGCGCGCTGCTCGAGCTCCTGCAGCGCCTCGGTGCGCGCCTGCAGCAGCTCCTGCTCGTAGCCCTCGCTGCGTCCGCCCACGATGTTGCGGATGCCCGCGCCGAAGTCGCGCAGGAAGTTGATGCCGGTGATGACCTCGCCGAACACGACGCCGTAGTAGCCGGAGATGCGGTAACCCTCGACGGAGGGCGTGGTGGTCACGATCATGACGGTTCCTTTCAACGTGAGGTTGAACCTGGCGCGGTTGCGCTCTCGCCTAAGCATACCACGATCATCCCGGGGTCGAAGGTGTACAATACACAACGTTTACCTGCACCGATGTGCACGCGCACGAAAGGCCCTCCATGACCGTCGATCTCATCTCGCTCGCCGTCATCGCGCTCGTCGCGGTGGCGTGCCCCATCGTCGCCAAGCTCATCCCGAACAAGCTCATTCCCGAAACGGTGTTTCTGCTGATCGCCGGTGCGCTGCTCGGGCCGAACATGGCGAACGTCATCGTGCTCACCGACTCGGTGGGACTGCTGTCCGACCTCGGCCTGGCCTTCCTCTTCCTGCTGGCCGGCTACGAGATCAACCCGAAGAGCCTCACGGGCAGCCAGGGCAAGCGCGGGCTTGCCACCTGGTGCGTGTCCATCGTGCTCGCCTTCCTCGTCGTGCGTTTCACGCCGTTCTTCTCGGTGAGCCAGATCGACGGCATCGCGCTCGTCATCGCGCTCACCACCACGGCGCTCGGCACGCTCATGCCCATCCTCAAGGAGCGCGGCCTCACCGGCACGCGCGTGGGCGAGTCCATCCTCGCGTACGGCACCTGGGGCGAGCTGTGCCCGGTGCTGGCCATGGCCCTTTTGCTGTCGACGCGCGCCGAGTGGAAGACCGTGCTCATCCTGCTCGCGTTCGTGGCCATCTCCGTCATCGCGGCCGTGGTGCCGGCGAAGGCGAAGAAGGCCGGTCACGGGCTGTTCCGCTTCCTCACCGAGAACGCCGAGGGCACGTCGCAGACCATGATGCGCACCGTCGTGCTGCTGCTCGTGGGCCTCGTGGCCGTGTCCGCCGTGTTCGACCTCGACATCGTGCTGGGCGCGTTCGCCGCGGGCTTCGTGCTGCGCTACATCATCCCCGAGGGCGATCACGGCCTGGAGAAGAAGCTCGACGGCGTGGCCTACGGCTTCCTCATCCCCATCTTCTTCGTCGTGTCGGGGGCGAAAATCGACCTCATGGCCGTGTTCGCACAGCCGGGGCTGCTCGTCGGCTTCATCCTTATGCTGCTGCTCATCCGCGCGGTGCCCATCTTCGTGGCGCTGACCACCGGCAAGGATACGCGCGACATCTCCACGCACAACCGCCTGACCATCGCCCTGTACTGCACCACGGCGCTGCCCATCATCGTGGCCGTGACCTCGGTGGCTGTGAGCGCGGGCGCCATGTCGCAGGACGTGGCCAGCGTGCTGGTGGCAGCCGGCGCCGTCACCGTGTTCCTCATGCCGCTGCTGGGCACGCTCACCTACCGCGTGGCCGATGCGAAGCCCGTGGAAGCGGTGCGCGAGATCGCGCGCAACCCGCGCGACATCGGCGACATCCTGCGCGAGCACTGGGAGCTGGAGCGCATGCTGGCGCGCAAGGAAGCGCTCGAGCGCCTGGCCGCGCGCCGCGAAGGACGCGAGCCCGAGGACCTGGACTGGCAGGACAGGGCCGCGCTGCTGCAGCGCCACACCGCGCGCAAGCGCGCCATCGACGAGGCGCTCGACTACGCGTCGCAGGAAATGGCCCGCCGCACGCTCGCGCCCGACGCCGACCCCGACGGCGACGGACCCCGCCTGCCCGCCAACCAGCAACGCCGCGAGGAACGCCGTCGCCGCATGGCCGAACGCGTGGTGCGCGAGCATCACCGCCGCATGCGGGAAATGGGCCATGCCGCCGAGCGCATGGGCCTGAGCGAGGAAGACGTAAAGAAGCTGTTCGAAGAAGCCAAGAAAAACAAGAGGGACTAAAGAGAGAGGGGCACCTCCCCCCCCCTCCCCCTCTCCCTCTTTTTGCGC